>CAYRNB010000014.1:8511-48702 GCA_964425315.1 uncultured Rhodoblastus sp. | reverse complement strand
GCCAGCAGGGCGAATGCGGCGGTGAGGCCGGCCGCGCCGGCGCCGATAATCCTTATACGCATGTCGCTCCCCCGCCGCGCGGCGTCCAAATTTCGAACGGACAGCGACCGGAAAGGGTGCGAAGCTGATTCTATCGTTTCGCGCCATCCCTCCGCCAGTCCGAACTGGATCAGGTGCGGCGAAACCGCATTTTCGCGACTTCGCCTGAGGGTCGCCGGGCCTTTGCGCGCAAAACGCGCCGAAGCCGCCGGCCTCTCAGCCCCCTGGCGGGGCTCCCCTTGGCCATGAATCACTATGTTCCGCCGCCGGTTTGCGGTCAAGGGCCGACGGCGGCGCCAATCTGGCGCAAAACTTGCGACCTCCTTGCCCTGCGACAAAGTGTGACGATTTAGAGTTATTCCAAATAAGCCAATGCTGTGCTAGAAAGTGGAGGAGTTGCATGTATACGGCGATGGGGATGGATCAAAAAACCGAAGCGGCGCGGCGGATTGTCGTAAAGCCGACATACGATTGGAAGAATGGCGCGCTGGCGCGGCTGGTGCGCGACAAATTGCGCGCCGTCGATCTGCGTCCGACGCGCCAGCGGGTGAGCCTCGCCAGCCTGCTGTTCGTCGCCGGCGACCGGCATGTCACGGTCGATCAGCTCTTCGCCGAGGCCAAGGCCCTGCGCATGCCCTTGTCGCGCGCCACCGTTTACAACACGCTCCATCAATTCGTCGCCGCCGGCCTGGTGCGCGAGATCGCCCTTTACGGCTCAAAAGTCTGGTACGACACCAAGACCGGCTCGCACTGCCATTATTTCGACGAGGAACGCGCCGTTCTCTTCGACATGCCGGAAAATGTCGCCGACCAGCTCGATCTCGCGCCGCCCAAGGGAAAGAAGATCGTCGGCGTCGATGTTATCGTGCGGCTGGCGGATGAAGAGGCGGATTGATCCGCCTCCGGCTGAACCCCGATATCGCCTTGACCTTTTTCTGCGATCAAGGGTTGCGCCCCGGCCGCATCGCACCCCTCGCCTCTCTCCGAGACTTTCTCGACATTCAGCAGAATTTTCACTCACGATTTAAGCGAAATTTAGCGCGCCGCCCGTAAGCATATGCACGCAAAAGTTGTACCCCGGCTTTGCCGGCGCGAACGAAGTTATTGGTATGGCGACGATCCTTTCCCGTTTTGCGCGCGACGAAGGCGGCGCGACGATCACCGCCAAGATCGCCGCCCGCAGCGGGGCCTCGCCCAGCCAGGCGCTCAAAGGCGCCGTAACCTCCTCCTTGACGAAAACGAGCGCGCCCTGTCGTCGCTCCTCAAGTTCGGGCGTCGTCGCCGCGCGGTCGCGGATGTCCTCCGTGGCCGCGCTGACGGCGCCCGCCGCCCCCTCGGCTCCCGGGGGCGGCATTAATTCCAAAGCCGCTTGCTTGCTCGAACGCTACGCAAGGCGCGAGCGGCTGCGCCGCGGATTTCTCCGAGAACAATGGGTGGGCCGACGCCTGTTCCGGCCGAAACGCCAAATCGGTCGATGTCGTTCGCAAATTGCGCCGCTGCCGGCGCCCATAACGCCAACGCGAGCGGGGCCGGAATTCAAAAGGCGTTTTTGCCGAATAACACGGAAACCGGCGTCAGAATCAGGATCTTGATGTCCAGCCACAAGGACCAGTTGGCGATATAGTGAAGATCGTGGGCGACGCGCTGCTCGATCTTCTCGAGCGTGTCGGTTTCGCCGCGCCAGCCGTTGATCTGCGCCCAGCCGGTAATGCCCGGCTTGACCCGGTGACGGGCGAAATAGCCGTCCACAGCCAGTTCGTAAATTTTGCCCGCCGCGCTGGCCTTGGTCGCGTGCGGACGGGGCCCGACCAGCGACAGGTCGCCGCGCAGGACATTGAACAATTGCGGCAGTTCGTCGAGCGACGTGCGGCGGATAAGAGCGCCGAATTTCGTCACCCGCGGGTCGCCGCGGGTGACCAGCCGCGAGGCCGCCGCATCGCAGGTTTCGACATACATGGAGCGGAACTTGAACACGCCGAACTGCTCGTTGTTGAAGCCGTAGCGCTTCTGCACGAACAGGATCGGGCCGGGCGAGGAAAGCTTCACCCCCAGGGCCACGAAGGCGAGAACCGGCGACGCGAGCACGATCAGGCCCAGGGCCGCGACCCGGTCGAACATGCTTTTGAGCGCCATGTCCCAATCCGACAAAGGCTTGTCGAAAACCGGCAGGAAGGGAACGTCGCCAATCAAATTATAGGCGCGCTCGCGCAGCTTGAGCTTCGACCCCAGGGCCAAGATGCGCACGTCCACCGGCAGGACCCACAATTTCTGCAGAATATGCAGGATGCGGGTCTCGGCGCTCGGCGGAATGGCGACGATCAACAGGTCGACCTGGCGCTCGCGGCAGAAATGCTCCAGATCGTCGAAAGCGCCCAATATCTCATAGGGGCCGAGATCGGCCGGCAAACGGGCGCGGTCGCGGTCCTCGAAGACGCCGAGGATTTGCAGCGCGCCCCGGCCCGACCGCTCAAGCGCCTCGATCGTCTCCAGCGCGTGCGCGCCGGCGCCGACGATCACGGTGCGGCGCGCCAGCCGTCCCTGGCGCGTCCAGATTCTGGTCGCGAGCGCGAAAACGGCGCGTCCGAAGACGCCGATCAGCCAGGCCGACGTAAACCAACGCAGGGCCCAGGGACGCAGCAGCACCGTCGCGCCAGCGCCAGCCAGTACGCAAAAGGCGAGCCAGAGGGCCAAAGCCCCAGCAAGCGCCAAGGCAAGATTGACGCTCTGGCGCGGAAATTTCTGCAAACCCCGGATCGTATAGGCCCAGCGCGCCCGCAGGACGAAAAGGCTGAACGCCGTCACCGCGACGAGGCTGAACAAAGGCAGGCGCCAATCCGCGGCTTCGTGGGCCAGGGAAAGATAGGATAGCAATCCGGTTGCGGCGATATTGGCCGAGTCGAACAGAGCCAAGGCGCCGACCACCAGCGGCTGCGAGATGCGGCGCGAGGCCGGACCCGCCGCCGCCAGCGCGGATAAGGCTTTTTTCACGTCCTGATCGCGATCTTGAGGCTTTAGCCAGACTCTGGGCGCCTCTTCCGCTACGGACGACCGCGCGCGGGCCAAGTTCGTCGCTCTGCGCATGTCTCCCTCCACGCAATCGCCTTGGAAGGGAAATCCAAGGGTTGGGGGAAACTTATCCTGCGCGGGTAAACGGCCTGTTGTCCTCCTTCCGCCAGCGCCGGCGTTGGGCGCGGGATTCGAGCGTTTTGGCCGGCGATTTGAACCCTTTGTTTACCGCGTCCGTCAAAACTCGACGGCGAAGCTTTCTCCGTCCATCCATTGCGAGACTGAAAATGATCCTTCCGCGCCGCGCCGCAGCCGCCTGCCTCGCCGGCCTCTTCGCCTGCGCACCGGCCGCGGCCGAGCAATGGCGATTCTGCGTCGGCGTCGCGCCCGCCGCGCACCGGGCGGTCGTCACCGACATTTTCGCCAGCGACGCAAATGGCGCGATCCTCCAGCGCGACCTTCAAGCCTATATGCGCGCCAGAAAAGGCGAGACCCTGACTTTCCTCTGTCCGCGCGGCGCGCCGGAAAAGGCCGCCGCCCTCGACGCCCAGACCCAGGCGGAGCATTTCGACCGAAACATGGGCTTTTCCGTCAGCGGCCTGCCGGTCGCCGACGTCGTCGCCGCCGTGGACGCGACGAATTGAGCGGACGAGGTCTTGGCGCCGATGACGAAAATCCAACGCCTTATTTCGCCGGGCGGCCACGCCCTATTGCGCCCTCGGCCCGCGCGCTCAGATAGGCGTAGATATCGTCCACGTAGGGCGCGATATTGGGATCCTTGGCGAAGCCTTTCATCACGGAAGCGCCGCTTGCTTTGCCGTGGAGCACCACCTGCCTGAAGGTCCCGACATCGAACTTCCGCTCGATCAGCGATGGCGCGAACGTCGATCCGACCCCGTCGGGTCCGTGGCAATGGCTGCAGGAGGCGTTATACCTTCGATAGCCATTGATCAGATTGGCGCCGCCGGCGTCCGCCGATCCGGCGGTCGAGATCCACCCTATGGCGAACGCCAGAAGCCCTCGCGCCGCGGTCGACGTCATAAAGCGGGTCATCGTTCCCCTCGCGTTTCTACCAGATCGGGTCCAGACGCGCGGCTCTCCCCAACGCGCACAACGAAAAGTTGACAATTTCCGGCAAGCCCATGATTTCCTCGCGAGAGCCGGCCGCCGCATGCATGTCCTCGGCATTTCGCCCGCACTGGATCATCAGTGAGCCGCCTCCTTCGCTGTCTGTGCTCACGCTCTGGCCCAGCAGGAACGCCAACGGCGCGCGGGCGGCCGACGTGGAAGGCGCGGCGCCGTTGGGATCGAGTTTTTCCGAAATCAGCGCCGCCGCCGAGCACGTTCCGTGCTTCCACGAGAAAGAGGCGAAGGCCGACTTGCAGGCGGTTTGCGGACCGCCGGACAGAGCAGGCGTAACGGAAAACCCGAGCGCGACGACCGCCGCCGCGCAATTCGAGCGTCCCGAACGACCGTCAAAAGGAGTCATCATGACGACCTGCAAGATTTCACGTTCATTGTGTCGGCGCAAAAGCTCGAAAGCGCTCATCGAAATTCATGTTTCCGGCTTGCGAAATGCAGTGGCGGCCTCGCCGCGTCTCGATTGTCAGAAAATCCGGCGACTTGGTCACCGGTCATTCGTAGCTGCATGGAGCGCCGCCGCCCGCGAAAATGGCCACTGATGATCTTGTACGTTGCTATCGCATTATGAGGGCGGGGAGCCTCCTTCATAGCTCTCCAGTTGGAGAGGGCGTCTGTGGAATCCACCTGACGCTTAAAGATACCCCAGCGATATCACCAACTTGGCGGCCTGGAGGCGCGTCCTGACGTCGAGCTTTTTCTTCGCATTTTCAATGTGAAAATGTGCGGTCGTCGAAGATATCTTGAGGATCTGGCCGATATCCTTGTCTGATTTACCCTCCAACGCCCAGCCCATGCATTCGAGTTCTCGCGCTGACAGCGGGCATTTCGCCACACCAGAGGCGGCGCCCGTATGGCTAAGCTCGCGGCAGCGCATCAGGACATGGATCGAGGCGAAGTGTAGCGCGTGTCTTTCCTCGGGCTTCGCGAACTCGCGGCTGGCGATGCTCACGCACAGCCCAACATCGCCTCCCGGAAAATGCAGAGGAACGGCAAAGACGTCGGCGACGCCGAGTTCCGCCGCCCATGCTTCAAAATCGCGGCGCTGTTCGGTCTTCTCGCAATCGGCGAAGGCGTCGCGGAGATTGAAAGGACGCCAGTTCAACCACGCCAGCAAAGGAATCGGATCGTGCCGGGGATAGCCGCAATTTTCGTATTGCTCGCGCCATTCGGCCGGCCATGTGACGAAGGAGAAATCGCGAACGCGGCCCTCCGGCGCACGCCGTAACTCGCTGGCGGAAGCGCCGAAAAAACCATGAGGTCGGATCATGTCGGAAAAGGCTTCGCCGACTGCCTCCGGCGTTTTCAGATTTGGCAGCTGGTCAACGAACTTTTCCGCGCGGGACAAATCCATCGGGCGTCTCCGCCAATCTCGTCGGCCAGGGCGTGCGCACCGGGCGATTTGGATGCGTTTTCATACGCCTTTCCTCCGCCGCTGGACGATGGTTTGCATTGAGCCATCACTTGGCTCGCCGGACAATTCAGGCAAATTACGGGGATGCGCCATGAGCCGAGGCTCGCGCGGCGCGCGAGGTCCGCTTCCGCGATATTCCCGAAAAGGCACGGGGCCCCAAGGGGTTGATCTCGGCCATCGCCTTTTGTGGGCGCCCGCGCCAAGCGTCAGCTTTGAACCGCTAGATCGGCTTATTGTCGGGCATCATCAGAAAAAAGAGCAGGACCAGGCCTAAAAGGGCGGAAATCGCGACCAGGCCGACGAAAACCAGATGGTCGCCCTCATAATGGCGCGTCAGTCCGCCGCGCGCCGGCTTTGAATCTTCGCTCGCGACGATAAAATCGGGAGCCGGCGCAGAGAGCGTTTCGACGGTCTCTTCCAATGGCGGCGCGACCGGCGCGGCAGAGCTTGCGGACGCCTCTTCGAGCGGCGTACTGGCTGGCGCCGACGGCGTTTCGACCGTCTCTTCCGTCAACGGATCAGGCGGCGCGGTTGGGGCTTCAAAAAGCGTTTCCGGCGGATCGGCGGGCGGGACGGGACCCGTGACCACCGCGTCCCGAGCTTGCGCCGCCAGAACCGGCCGCGCCTCGATCGGCTGTTCCGGCGGCAGAGGGCGCGGAGGCGGCGCCGGCGGCGCGGCGAGGGGCGGCTCGGTCTCCCGCGGCGGCGGCGTTTCGGCCGCTTGCGGCGCCGGGACAAGAGCGGACAACGCCGCCTCGGCGCGTTTCCTCTGGCGCGCGAAACGGCCCTGCGCCAGGACGAAAATGGCGCAGGCGAGCGGCAGGCTCACGGCCATGGCCGGCGCCTGGCTTTTCACCCAGGAGGCGAAAAGCGGGTCCCCGACGATCATGTCGCCGGCCACCCAGCCCAGCAGCGCCCCGCCCACGTCGACCAGCAGAGGATAAAGCTGCATCAGCCGGCTGAAGCCGAAACTGCCAAAAACGATCAGCGGAATGCTCAAGGCGAGGCCGAAAGCCAGGAGGAAAAAGTCCCCGCGCGCGACGGCGGCCACGGCCACGACATTATCGACGCTCATCGCGGCGTCGGAAACAACGATCAGCATGGCCGCCGCAAACATGGTGTTGTTCGGCGTCCCCGCCGCCAGGACGCCGTTCGGCTCCGGCGACTCGTCCACCATCAGGTTGAGGGCGATGATGAGCAAGGGAATGGCGCTGGCCAGTTGCAGGAAGGGCAGGCGCAACAGCACGCCAGCCATCAGGGTCAGGGCGACGCGCAGAAGTATGGCGCCGATTGCGCCCATCCAGGCGGCGTTCTTCGCCTGCTTCGCCGGCAGGCGACGGCAGGCGAGCGCGATCACCAGGGCGTTGTCGCCGCTGAGCATCAGATCGAGAAAGATGATCTCGATGAGGATGCTGAACGAGGATGCGGCGGCGGCGCCATCCATACCGAAAAACCCTTTCTGTCAGGCCGTCACGCGAGGCGGACTCGCGAAAACGGCGTCAATGCCCGGCCCCGGCCTTGTCCAGCGCCGCCGCCGGACCGGATTTCAGCGCCTTCAGGAAAGCCGCCTCCGGCGACAGCAGCAGAACCGGGCGGCTGTCGGCCAAAGCCTGGCGGTAGGATTGCAACGATCGGTAAAACTTATAGAAATTCGGATCGCCCTTTTCCACCTTGGCGAGAATGCGGCTTGCTTCGGCGTCGCCTTGGCCGCGCGTGATCCGGGCGTAGCGCTGCGCCTGAGAAAGCATGACGGTGCGTTCGCGGTCGGCGCGCCCCTCGATCTGCTGCGCCCATTCATTGCCTTCGGCGCGCAATTCCTTGGCCTCGCGCTGGCGCTCGGATCTCATGCGCTTGTATATCGCCTGGCTCGTCTCGATCGGCAGATCGGCCCGGTGCAGCCGCACCTCCTCGACATCGACGCCGAGCGGCGCGAATTTGGCGTGAACGTCGGCGTGAATCTTCTCCATGATCTCGCGCCGGCGCAGCGACAACAGATCGGGCAGCTTGATCACGCCGAATTCCCGCCGCATGTCGGTGCTGACGACTTTCGTCAGCTTCAGGCGCGCCTCATCGACATGTTGGAGGCTCTGATAAAAGAGCAAGGGATCGACAATGCGGAAACGCACGTAGAATTGCGCCATGATCCGCTTCTGGTCGCCGAGGATCACATCTTCCGGCGGCGGCGCCAGCAACTGGAGCCGGGAATCATCGATGATCACAGAATCGATGAAGGGCGCCTTGAACTTCAAGCCCGCCGTCTTGATGACGGCGATCGGGGCGCCGAGCCTGACGACCAGGGCGTTCTCGCCCTCCCTCAGCATATAGAAGCTGGAAAAGCCCGCATAAAGCGCCATGGCGGCGACGACGCCCAGGATGACGAGGAGTTTCGACTTCATTGGCCGTCTCCCCCGCTCGGCTTCGCGGCGGGCGGCGCGGGCGGCGGCGGCTTCACCTCGCTCAGCGGCAGATACGGCGCAAGCGGCCCCATGCCCTTGTCGGAGCTTTCCAGGATCACGCGCGAGGATTTGCGCAAGACGGCGTCCATGCTCTCGGTGTAAAGGCGCCAGGCGGTGACGTCGCGGGCCTGGGCGTAGCTTTTGTAGATGTCGGCGTAATTCTGGGCCTCGCCCTGGGCGAGATTGATGGTCTGCGCCTTATAGGCGTCGGCGTCCTGCTTGATGCGGTCGGCCTGGCCGCGGGCCCGCGGCAGGATGTCGTTGGCGTAGGCCTGCGCCTCGTTACGCTCGCGCTCCTGGTCGGCGCGGGCGCGCTGGACGTCGTTAAAGGCGTCGATCACCGCCGCGGGCGGCTCGACCCGCAACAATTGCACCTGAATGACGTGAACGCCGGCATGTTCCCGGTCGAGAACGCTTTGCAGCAAACGCTTGGTTTGGTCGGCGACCTCGCGGCGCTTGTCGGAAAGGACCGCCTGGATCGGCGTGTCGGCGATGACGTCGCGCAGGGCGCTTTCCGCGGCGGTCCGCAACGCCTTTTCCGGATCGGCGACCTTGAAGAGATAATCGCCGGCGTTCTTGATCCGCCAGAGCAGCGAGCAATCGACCTCGACGATGTTTTCGTCTCCGGTCAGCATCTCCTTGTCGCGCGCCGAGCCAAGGCGCTTGTCGGCTGCGAGATTGAGCTGCATCTCGCGAACGAGGGTGATCTTGGGCAGCATTACGGTCGCGACCGGCCAGGGAAGATGGAAATGCAGGCCCGGCGGTTTGGTGGCGACCCAGGCGCCGTACCGCAGGACGATGCCCTCCTCGTCCGGCTCAACCTTGTAGAATCCAGTGGACAGCCAAACCAGAACGATCAGGCTCGCCAGCACCGCCCAGCCGCGCCAGTCGAGCGCCGGAAGCTTGAAAAAGTCGAAGAATTTTTCCGCAATTCCGGGGCCCGCTTCGGGATTTTCCGGATTTTCGGCAGGAATTTCAGGGGGATTTTCAAGCGTATCGTGCATTGCAAACCGGTCCTGCCCGAGCTTTTGGCCGTTTTTTCGACCAGGGCCAGCGACTTCGACCGCTCTTACACGCTCGCGGCGGCAGGGTCAAAAACCGGCGCGGAACAAAATGGCCCGCAGAGGGTCGAAAGTCTGGACAGGACGGGCGGCCTTTGCTAAATCGCCCTCCTCTCCGGCGGGACCGTTCGCCGGAAATTTTTCGATGGGCGCATAGCTCAGTTGGTAGAGCAGCTGACTCTTAATCAGCGGGTCCAAGGTTCGAGCCCTTGTGCGCCCACCATCGAAATCAAATAGTTATATACAACTCCTCAACTAGCGCGTTAAGCGTGGGCGCGGATCCGCCAGGTCGGCCCTCAATGCGCCCTCAACGCTTCAGCTCGCTCTTGCTGTAATTGCTGAAATGTCCTTCGCGCGCCGCCCGGGTCCGGGCGGACTGGACCAAACCCTTGGATTTCGGCTCCGGCGCGACAAGGGAGGGCAGCCGCTCCATTTGTTCGCCGTCGCAGAACGGACAGAAGGGAATTTCGTCCGAACCCATCAGCAGTTCGGAGTTTTCGCCGCATGCGGCGCAATGATAGCTGTAAAGCGGCATGTTGTCGGCCCTCGCTATTTCCACCTCGTCCGAGAACAAGCAGAAATCGGGCCAAATCGTCGATCGGCGGGGCTAGCCCCCGCTGAAGCGGCTTTCCGTCAAAGGAACGCGACCGAGACGCACACTCACCGACTTTTACGCGCGGGACGCCGGCAAATCCCTATCGTCCATCGGCGATGATTTCCGCCCAGATGTCGGAAAACAGCGCCCTTCGCAGCCGCTGCGCCTTGCGAGCCGACGCATAGAAAAGCGGTCTGCGACGATTCCGCGAGGAATTCAGCTCCGTTTGCGACTCTTGCGGATTTTGTTTGGCGGGAATTGGCTCCATCCGGTCCTCCCGTAGCAAACTCCCCCTTAGTGAACATAGCCCAGTATGGCGCGGGATACTGTTCCCTTGCGGACACAGTCCCGAGAAATCCGGCCGGAATCCCTCAGATTCGGATATTCTTCTCGCCTGCCCCTGGAGCGGAAGCCTTGGCGCACAAAGGGCGGGACGCGCGCTTAATCGCATAGCGAGGGAAACCGGAGCGTTTCGCCCCGGTCGCCGCGCCTTTATGATGACGGGATTGGTCTTTTCCAGGGAGCGGCCATCTTGCCCGACCTTGACGCCGTCGTGCGCGATATAGAAGCCGAGATGCGCGCGCGCGAGGATCGCGGCGAGGTCGCCGCTTATATTCCGGAGCTTGCGGGCGTCGATTCGCGGAATTTCGCTCTGGCGGTGGCGACGGAAGGCGGGGTGGCGGCGGCGGGCGACGTCGACGCGCCCTTCTCGATCCAGAGCATATCCAAGGTCTTCACCCTTACTCTGGCGCTGGGCATGGCGGGCGATCGCCTGTGGTCGCGGGTCGGACGCGAGCCTTCCGGCAACGCCTTCAATTCCATCGTCCAGCTGGAGCTGGAAAGAGGCGTCCCACGCAACCCTTTCGTCAACGCCGGCGCGCTCGCCGTCACCGACCTGATCCTTTCCGGGCACGCGCCGCGCGACGCGCTCGGCGAAATCCTGCGCTTCATTCGCGCGGCCGCCGAGGACGATTCCATCTATATCGACGACAAGGTGGCGCGATCGGAAAAGGCCACGGGCTTTCGCAACGCGGCGCTCGCCAATTTCATGAAAAGCTTCGGCATGTTGCAAAATCCCGTCGATTACGTGCTCGGGACTTACTTTCACCATTGCGCCATCGCCATGTCCTGCCGGCAACTGGCGCTCGCCGGGCGCTTTCTCGCTCATTCCGGCCGCAATCCGGCCACCGGCTTCAGCATCGTGTCGCCGGAACGGGCGCGCCGCATCAACGCCCTGATGTTGACCTGCGGCCATTACGACGGTTCGGGCGAATTCGCCTATCGCGTCGGTCTGCCGGGGAAAAGCGGCGTCGGCGGCGGCATATTGGCGGTTGCGCCGGGCAAGGCGTCGATCGCCGTCTGGTCGCCCGGCCTCGACGCCTCCGGCAATTCCCGTCTCGGCCGCATGGCGCTGGAGCGGCTGGCGCAGCGAATGAAATGGTCGATTTTCGGCGATTGAGGCGAGTCTAAGAGCGCGGCGGCGCTTGAGGCGCAAAAAAGCCGTTTTCGCCCAACATTGAAAGAACCCGCTAAAACTGGTAATGGCGCGGCTTCGGCGGCCGGCCGCAAGGGAAGCGGCGCTTGGCCGCCGCCCATCGGACTTTTCGTTTCTCGTGCGTCCTCTTAAGGAGCGGGCATTGATGCGCACTCTATTTCTTCAGGCGCCTTCCTTTGACGGTTTCGACGGCGGCGCCGGCTCGCGCTATCAGGCGCGCCGGGAAATCGCCTCGTTCTGGTATCCGACCTGGCTGGCGCAGCCCGCCGCCTTGATCGAAAACTCCAAACTGATCGACGCCCCGCCGCACAAGACCGGACTGGCGGAAGTCGTAGCCCAGGCGAAGGACTTCGACCTCGTCGTCGTCCACACTTCCGTCCCCTCCTTCGCCTCCGACGTCAAATGCATCGAGGCGCTGAAGGAGGCCAATCCCAACCTTAAGGCCGGCCTGATCGGGGCCAAGGTGGCGGTGGACACGGACGAGAGCCTGAAAGACGCGCCGGCGGTGGATTTCGTCGCCCGCAACGAATTCGACTTCACCATCAAGGACGTCGCGGACGGCATGGATTTTTCCGCGATCAAGGGCCTGAGCTACCGCGACGCCAATGGCGCGATCCAGCACAACGAGGACCGGCCGAACCTGGAGGACATGGATTCCCTGCCCTTCGTGTCGCCGATCTACAAGCGCGATCTCGAAATCGAGAAATATTTCATCGGCTATCTCAAGCACCCCTATCTGTCGCTCTATACCGGCCGTGGCTGCAAATCGCGCTGCACCTTCTGCCTGTGGCCGCAGACGGTCGGGGGCCACCGCTACCGCACCCGCAGCGTCGGCCATGTCGTCGAGGAGATCAGGTGGGCGCAGAAGGCCTTCCCGCAGGTGAAGGAATTCTTCTTCGACGACGACACTTTTACCGACGACCTTCCCCGCGCCGAGGCCATCGCCAAGGAACTTGGCAAGCTGGGAATCACATGGAGCTGCAACGCCAAGGCCAATGTGCCGCGCGAATCGCTCAAGGTGTTGCGCGACAATGGCCTGCGCCTGCTGCTGGTCGGCTATGAATCCGGCAACCAGCAGATCCTTCACAATATCAAGAAGGGCATGCGCATCGAAGTGGCGAAGAAATTCTCCAAGGACTGCCGCGAACTCGGCGTCGCCATTCACGGCACCTTCGTCATGGGCCTGCCGGGCGAAACCCGCGACACGATCCGGGAAACGATCGAATTCGCCAAGGAAGTCAATCCCCACACTCTGCAGGTGTCGCTGGCCGCGCCCTATCCCGGCACTTTCCTTTACAGGCAGGCGCTGGAGAACGGCTGGCTCGACAGCGCCAATGCGGAGCTTGTGGACGAGCATGGCGTGCAGATCGCGCCCCTGCACTATCCGCACCTCAGCCATACGGAGATATTCGACTCCGTCGAGACCTTCTATCGCAAGTTCTATTTCCGCCCGCGCAAGATCGCCTCGATCGTGGGCGAAATGGCCCGCGACCGCGATATGATGAAGCGTCGCCTGCGCGAAGGGGTGGAATTCTTCCAGTTCCTGCGCGAACGCAAGCAAGCCTGAATCGGAGAATGTTAATGATGGGACGCCAATTCGCCGCCGCGATTTTCCTTGTCGCCATTCCTGCCTTGGCCTTGGCGGCCCCGCCGAAACCGGCCGCCGCGCCGGCCGGCGCCCACCCGCAATTCACCACCAAGAATTTTGGCGACTGGACCTTGCGCTGCAAGCAAATCGACACGGGCGCGGCCGCCCGCAAGGCTTGCGAAATCGCCCAAGCCATCCGCAGTGTGAAAACCAAGCGGCCGGTCGCCGAAGTGGCGATCGGCCGGTTCAACAAAACCGATCCCTTTCGCCTGACTGCTCATGTTCCGTCCAACATCGCCTTGCCGAGCCAGGTCAAATTCGACTATCGCGAAGCCCATGGCATTGATTTGCGCTGGCGCCGCTGCCTGCCGATCGGCTGCTATGCCGATGCGCCCTTGACCGATGCGGAACTGAAAATCTTCCACGTCCAGACCGAACCCGGCGCCATCGAATATTTCACCGCCAGCGGCCGGCCGGTGAAACTGCCGATTTCCTTCCGCGGCCTGAACGACGCTCTGAACGCTTTGGCGAAGGAATAAGGCGCTCGCCGCTCGGCCGCCGCACCTAGCTGCGGCGGCTGTTCGCTCAGGCGAGAGCCGCCAGTTCGGCGACCATTTCGTCGGTCGTGCGCTGCCGACAATATCCCCGGTTGTTGGCGAGCGAACTCGCGTGGCGCTCTTCGCTCAGCGTCGCGCAGGCGTCGGTCACCAGGGTGACCAGGTAGCCAAGGTCGCAGGCGTCCCGCACGGTCGAATCGACGCACTGGTCGGTCAGCAAGCCGCTCACGATCAGGCGCCTCACCCCGAGATTGCCCAGGACATAATGGATATTGGTCGAGATGAAGACGGAGGACGAGGTCTTGGGAATCACCATTTCGTCGCCTTTGGGGGCGATGGCGTCGATCACGCGGGCGTCGTGCGATCCTTTTGCGCAGAACAGCCCCGAAATTTTGTAATCCAGCCCCACGTCCCGCCCGTCCAGCGTCAGAGCCTCGATCACGGTGTAGATCACTTCGACCCCGGCCTCGCGGCAGGCGCGCTGCAACCTCTGCATATTCGGCGCGACGCGCTGGCGGAATTCGCGAAAAAAATAGCCGTAGCTTTTTTCGACTTCCTCGGCCGAAAGCCCGGCGTATTTTCCGCCGCCCTCCATCGAATAGTTCTGCACGTCGACAAAGAGAAGGGCGGTCTCGCCGCGCTTGACCGGCGTGTCGCGGGATAGACCGAAATCCTTCATGGCGCGTCCATTGGGCTGCCGGAACCGTCAATAGACGGCCGCATAGCGCTCGCAGACTTCAATCGAGGATACGCCCTTCAGCGCCTCGATCTCCGACCGCTTGAAGACGAGATAGGCGTCTATGGCTTCCGCGCTCCACCATGACGCCGCCGCGTCGTCGGCCTCCAGTTCCGCAAGCGCCTCCTCAAGCGAGCGCGGCAGGAGAGACGCTTCCGCGCCCGGCGGAGGCAGCGCGAGCTTGCGCCGCAGTCCATCAACGCCGGCCCACACGATGGCGCCGAGCGCGAGATGGGGACAATTTGAGCCATCCGCCACGCGATATTCCACATTGAACTGCCGCGCCGGCTCCTCCGGCGAGGTCGGGAAGACCGGCGCGACCCGCAGCGCAGCGCCGCGGTCCTGGATGCCGAGATTGGCGTGAACCGGCGCCCAGCGGTTCGGCGTGAGACGGTAATAGGAAGCGATCGACGGCGCGGTGAAGGCGCAAATCGCCGGCAGATGCGCCAGCACGCCGGCGAAGAACGGCGCCGTTCGCGGCGAAATTCCATAGGGCGCGTCGGCGTCATGAGTCGCGGGCGCTTCGCCATCCCACAGGCTCATATGAATATGCGTTCCATTGCCGATGCCCTCGGGCTCAAGCATCGGCGTGAAAAGCGCCCTTTGTCCCGTGCGCCAGGCGATCGCGCGCGCCATTTCGCGTAAAACCACCGCGGCGTCCGCCGCGCGCACGCCCTCTTCCGCCTCGACCGTCGCTTCATATTGGCGCGGCCCATATTCGGGCAGAAAACTGTCCGGCCTGAAGCCCGCGGTTCTGAGCGCCGCCATCAACGCTTCGCCAAACCGCCCCTGCCGCCGGTAGGAATCGAGCGCGTAAGTCGCGCCCGGTCGATCCTCGACACCCGTCAGCACGAATTCCTGCTCGAAGCTCGCCATCAACCGCAGGCCGAATTCCGCCAAGGCTTCGAGCGCGCGAGCGAGAAAGGTCCGCGGGCAATAGTCCCAGGCGGCGCCGTCGGTATTGACGATGTCGCCGAGATAAAATCGCTCGGCTGTTCCATCGTCGAACGGAACCTCGACCCGCATCCGCGGATCTGGCCTGATCATCAAGTCGCCCGTCGTCCCGAACGGCGTCGAGTAGATCGGTCCGAAACAGGACATCATAATGTTGGAGTGGGTGAGACCGACGCCCTTCTTCAACCGTATATCGGTCTGCTCCTGGGGAAACGCCTTGCCGCGCACGATGCCGGCCCAGTCGCACACGCCAGCGAAAATCAAGGGTTCCGTCTTCATGATCGTCCGTTTTCGAAGCGCCGCATTATTCGTGGCCGGCCGAAAAGCCAATGTGAGTGTAGCAGCACAGCGCCAAATCAAAAGGCCGCCCCGAAGGGCGGCCTTTTTGTTGGTTTATTCCGCAGCCGGCAATTGCGGTGGCTCGGCGGCGGAATCCTCCGCCTTCTGCGCCAGGATGAGATCGTCGCGCGCGGAGGCGACATGGCGCAGTTTCGCCATGGCCGCGCCCGTGCCCGCTGGAATCAGCCGGCCGACGATGACGTTCTCCTTCAAGCCTTCCAGCGTGTCGATCTTGCCGTTGACCGCAGCCTCGGTGAGGACGCGGGTGGTCTCCTGGAAGGAGGCGGCCGAAATGAAGCTGCGGGTCTGCAGGCTCGCCTTGGTTATGCCGAGCAGGACGGGAGCGCCCGTCGCCGGACGGCGGCCTTCCTCGACCGCCTTCTCGTTGACGTCGTCCATTTCGATGCGGTCGACCTGCTCGCCGACGAGGAAGTCGGTCTCGCCCGGATCGACGATATCGACCTTCTGCAGCATCTGGCGGACGATCACCTCAATGTGCTTGTCATTGATGTTCACGCCCTGGAGGCGATAGACTTCCTGGATCTCGTTGACGAGATAGGCCGCCAACTCCTCCACGCCCTTGATGGCGAGAATGTCGTGCGGCGCGGGATTGCCGTCGACGATGTAATCGCCCTTTTCGACAATGTCGCCGTCCTGCAGGTGGATGTGTTTGCCCTTGGGGATGAGATATTCGACCGGCTCCGCCCCCTCCTCGCTCGGCACGATGGACAGGCGCTGCTTGTTCTTGTAGTCGCGGCCGAACTGCACCACGCCGCCGATTTCGGCGATGATGGCGTGATCCTTAGGCCGGCGCGCCTCGAACAATTCGGCGACGCGCGGCAGACCGCCGGTGATGTCGCGGGTCTTGGCGCTTTCCAGCGAAATGCGGGCGATGACGTCGCCAGCCTTCACATGGGCGCCCGGATCGACGGCGATGATCGCTTCCACCGGCAAAGTGTAGCGGGCGTCGCCACCGCGCTGGAGCTTCACCGGCTTGCCGTCCTTGCCCTTGACGACCAGCGCCGGCTTGAGGCCGGAGGAGCGGACGTTCATGCGCCAATCCATGACCGAGCGCTTGGCGAAGCCGGTCGCTTCGTCCACCGTTTCCGACATGGACTGGCCTTCGACCAGATCCTCGAAAGCGATGGCGCCGTCGACTTCCGTCAGGATCGGGCGCGTATAGGGATCCCATTCGGCGATGCGCTGGCCGCGTTTGATCTGGTCGCCCTCGTCCACCTTCAGCCGCGTTCCATATTGCACGCGGTGCACGGCGCGCTCCGTTCCATCCGGCGCGCAGATGACGACGGCGACATTGCGCGCCATGACCATCAGTTCGCCTTCCGAATTGCGCGCCACATGGCGGTTGCGGATCTTCACCACTCCTTCGAAATTGGCCTCGATCGAAGAGGATTCCGCCAACTGGGCCGCGCCGCCGATATGGAAGGTGCGCATGGTGAGCTGGGTGCCGGGCTCGCCGATCGATTGCGCCGCAATGACGCCGACCGCCTCGCCCATATTCACCGGCGTGCCGCGCGCGAGATCCCGACCGTAACAGGCGGCGCAGACGCCGTTCTTGGCCTCGCAGGTGAGCACCGAACGGATCTTCACCTCCTGGACGCCGGCGGCGTTGATGCGGTTGATATGGCTTTCCAGAATCATCTCGCCGGTTTCGACGATGACATTGCCTTCCTGATCCACCACGTCTTCGGCCGCGACGCGACCGAGAATGCGGATCGCCAGCGAAGCCACGACCTGGCCGGCGTCGACGATCGCCCGCATGCGGATGCCGTTCGTGGAGCCGCAATCGTAGGCGGTGATGATCGAATCCTGCGCCACGTCGACGAGGCGGCGGGTAAGATAGCCGGAATTGGCGGTCTTCAGCGCCGTATCGGCGAGGCCCTTGCGGGCGCCGTGGGTCGAGTTGAAATACTCGAGAACCGTCAGGCCTTCCTTGAAATTGGAGATGATCGGGCTCTCGATGATCTCGCCGGACGGCTTGGCCATCAGGCCGCGCATGGCGGCCAGCTGCTTCATTTGCGCCGGCGAGCCGCGGGCGCCTGAATGCGACATCATGTAGATCGAATTGATCGGCTGGTCGCGGCCATCGTCGTCCTTGAGGACCGCCGAAATGCGCGCCATCATTTCCTCGGCGAGCTTGTCGGTGCATTTCGCCCAGGCGTCCACCACCTTGTTGTATTTCTCGCCCTGGGTGATGAGGCCGTCGTTATATTGCTGCTCATATTCCTTGGCGAGGCTCCGCGTCTCCTCGACGATGCGGGTCTTCGTCTCCGGCACGACCATGTCATCCTTGCCGAAGGAAATGCCGGCCGTGCAGGCCTCGCGGAAACCGAGCCCCATGATCTTGTCGCAGAAGATCACCGTCTCCTTCTGCCCGCAATTGCGGTAGACGGTGTCGATCATCGCCGAAATTTCCTTCTTGGTCATGAGCTTGTTCACGACGTCGAAGGGGATTTTCGGGTGGTTCGGCAGAAGCTGGCCGATCATCATGCGGCCGGGCGTGGTCTCGAAAATCTTCGAGACGCGCTCGCCGTTCTCGCCATAGGTCCAGGCGCGGCCCTTGATCTTGCTGTGCAGGGTCACCGCCTCGGCGAAGAGCGCATGCTCGATTTCGCCCATATCGGCGAAGGCCATGCCCTGCCCCGGCTCGCCGTCGCGCACCAGCGACAGGTAATACAGGCCGAGCACGATGTCCTGCGACGGCACGATGATCGGCTGGCCATTGGCCGGATGCAGGATGTTGTTGGTGGACATCATCAGCACGCGCGCTTCGAGCTGCGCTTCGAGCGACAATGGCACGTGCACGGCCATCTGGTCGCCGTCGAAATCGGCGTTGAAGGCGGCGCAGACGAGCGGATGCAGCTGGATCGCCTTGCCCTCGATCAGCATCGGCTCGAAGGCCTGGATGCCGAGGCGATGCAAGGTCGGGGCGCGGTTGAGCATGACCGGATGTTCGCGGATCACCTCGTCGAGAATGTCCCAGACTTCCGGCTTTTCCTTCTCCACCAGTTTCTTCGCCTGTTTCACCGTGGCCGAAAGGCCCTTGGCGTCGAGGCGCGAGTAGATGAAGGGTTTGAACAGCTCCAGGGCCATTTTCTTGGGCAGGCCGCACTGATGCAGCTTGAGCTCCGGGCCGACGACGATAACCGAGCGGCCGGAATAATCGACGCGCTTGCCGAGCAGGTTCTGGCGGAAGCGGCCCTGCTTGCCCTTGAGCATGTCCGCGAGCGACTTCAGCGGACGTTTATTTGCGCCGGTGATGACGCGGCCGCGGCGGCCATTGTCGAAGAGCGCGTCCACAGCCTCCTGCAGCATGCGCTTTTCGTTGCGGATGATGATATCCGGCGCGCGCAATTCGATCAGCCGCTTCAGCCGGTTATTGCGGTTGATGACGCGGCGGTAGAGATCATTCAGGTCGGAGGTGGCGAAGCGGCCGCCGTCGAGCGGCACCAGAGGCCGCAGGTCCGGCGGGATGACCGGCACTTCGGTCAAAATCATCCATTCCGGCTTGTTGCCGGAATTCATGAAGGCCTCGATGATCTTCAGCCGCTTGGCGAGCTTCTTCGGCTTCAATTCGGACGTGGATTCGGCGATTTCCACTTTGAGCTGCGCGGCGATGGCTTCGAGGTCCATGGCGCGCAAAAGCTCGCGGATCGCCTCGGCGCCGATCATGGCGGTGAAGGAATCCTGGCCATACTCGTCCTGAGCGAGGACATATTCCTCCTCGCTCAAGAGTTGCCGGCTCTTGAGCGGCGTCAGGCCCGAATCGATGACGATGTAGGACTCGAAATAAAGGATCCGCTCCAGGTCTTTGAGCGTCATGTCGAGCAGCAGGCCGATGCGCGACGGCAGGCTCTTGAGGAACCAGATATGGGCGACCGGCGCGGCCAGCGAAATATGGCCCATGCGGTCGCGGCGCACGCGCGACAAAGTGACTTCGACGCCGCATTTCTCGCAGATGACGCCCTTGTATTTCATGCGCTTGTACTTGCCGCACAAGCATTCGTAATCCTTGATCGGTCCGAAGATGCGGGCGCAGAACAGGCCGTCCCGCTCCGGCTTGAAGGTGCGGTAGTTGATGGTCTCCGGCTTCTTGATCTCTCCATAGGACCAGGAGAGGATTTTTTCCGGGCTGGCGATGGAAATCTGGATCTGGTCGAAAGCCTGAGGCGCGACGACCGGATTGAAGAGATTCATGACCTCTTGATTCATCACATTCTCCTGCGGCCGGCGATTTCAGCGGATAAGGCGTGAAATCCGCCGGCAAAAATTTGCGTGCGGCGGAGCGCGAGCCGGTCGCGCCCCGAAAAATCACTCGGCGGCTTCAGCCGAAGGCGGCAGTTCCTCGGGAGGAATCGCCGTCTGGTTCAGTTCGACATTGAGGCCCAGCGAACGCATTTCCTTGACCAGCACGTTGAAGCTTTCGGGAATGCCGGATTCGAATGTGTCGTCGCCGCGCACGATCGATTCGTAAACCTTGGTGCGGCCGGCCACGTCGTCCGATTTGACCGTGAGCATTTCCTGCAACGTGTACGCCGCGCCATAGGCTTCGAGCGCCCAGACCTCCATTTCGCCGAAACGCTGGCCGCCGAACTGCGCCTTGCCGCCCAGCGGCTGCTGGGTGACCAGCGAATAGGGGCCGATCGAGCGCGCGTGGATCTTGTCGTCGACCAGATGGTGCAGCTTGAGCATATAGATCACGCCCACCGTCACCTTGCGGTCGAAGGGCTCGCCGGTGCGCCCGTCAAAGAGCACGGTCTGGCCGGAGCTTTCCAAGCCCGCCTGTTCCAGCATCTCCACAATGTCATGCTCGCGCGCGCCGTCGAAGACCGGCGTCGCGATCGGCACGCCGCGCCTCAGATTCTCGGCGATTTCGAGCAGTTCGCCGTCCGCGACCTTGGCGAGGTCCTTGGTCGACGCGCCCTTGCCGTAAAGCTCGGCCAGTTTTCCGCGCAGAGCGGCCGCGTCATGGCCGCGCTGATAGGCGTTGACGGCTTCCGCCACCTGCCGCCCGAGATTGCGGCAGGCCCAGCCGAGATGGGTTTCGAGAATCTGCCCGACATTCATGCGCGAAGGCACGCCGAGCGGATTCAGCACGATATCGACCGGTGTGCCGTCGGCGAGGAAAGGCATATCCTCTTCGGCCAGAATGCGCGACACCACGCCCTTGTTGCCATGGCGGCCGGCCATTTTGTCGCCCGGCTGAATCTTGCGCTTCACCGCGACGAAGACCTTCACCATCTTCATCACGCCCGGCGAAAGCTCGTCGCCGCGCTGCAATTTCTCGACCTTGTCGAGGAAACGGCTTTCCAGCCCCTTCTTCGCCTCGTCATATTGCTTGCGCATGGCCTCGAGCTCGGCCATCAGGGCGTCGTCCTCGACCGCGAAGATCCACCATTGCGAGCGCGGATATTCGTCGATCACCTCGCGGGTGAGCGTCTGGTCCTTCTTGAAGCCCTTGGGGCCGGAAATGGCGGTCTTGCCGATCAGGAGTTCGGCGAGGCGCGCATAAACGTTGCGGTCGAGAATGGCCAGTTCGTCGTCGCGGTCCTTGGCCAGCCGCTCGATCTCCTCGCGCTCGATCGCCTGGGCGCGCTCGTCCTTGTCGACGCCATGGCGGTTGAAGACGCGCACTTCAACGATCGTGCCTTGCACGCCCGGCGGCACGCGCAGGGACGTGTCGCGCACGTCGGAGGCCTTTTCGCCGAAAATGGCGCGCAACAGCTTTTCTTCCGGCGTCATCGGGCTTTCGCCCTTCGGCGTGATCTTGCCGACGAGAATGTCGCCCGCCTGCACTTCCGCGCCGATATAGACAATGCCGGCTTCGTCGAGATTCTTCAGCGCCTCTTCCGAGACATTGGGAATGTCGCGGGTGATTTCCTCGGGGCCGAGCTTGGTGTCGCGCGCCATCACCTCGAATTCGTCGATATGGATCGAGGTGAAGACGTCCTCCTTGACGATCTTCTCGTTGAGCAGGATCGAATCTTCGAAATTATAGCCGTTCCAGGGCATGAAGGCGACGACCACGTTGCGGCCGAGCGCGAGGTCGCCCATGTCGGTCGAGGGGCCATCGGCGATAATGTCGCCCTTGTGCACCAGGTCGCCGACCCGCACCAGCGGACGCTGGTTGATGCAGGTGGACTGGTTGGAGCGCTGGAACTTCATCAGCCGGTAGATATCGACGCCGGGGCGACCCTGCCCGTGGTCTTCGGTGGCGCGCACGACGATGCGGGTGGCGTCGATCTGATCGACCACGCCGGCGCGGCGCGCCGCAATGGCCGCGCCGGAATCGCGCGCGACCACGCCTTCCATGCCGGTGCCGACAAGCGGCGCGTCGGCGCGCACGAGCGGCACCGCCTGGCGCTGCATGTTCGAGCCCATCAGCGCTCGGTTGGCGTCGTCATTCTCCAGGAAGGGAATGAGGGCGGCGGCGACCGAAACCAGCTGTTTTGGCGACACGTCCATGAAGTCGACGCTTTCACGGGCGAGCATGATCACGTCGCCGGCGCGGCGGCAGACGACCAGGTCTTCGGTCAGGCGGCCGCTGTCATCGAGCGCCGCGTTGGCCTGGGCGACCGAATATTTCTGCTCCTCCATGGCCGAGAGATAGACGACCTCGTCGGTGACGACCCCCTCCTTCACGCGCCGGTAAGGCGCCTCGATGAAGCCGTATTTGTTGACCCGGGCGAAGGTCGCCAGCGAATTGATCAGGCCGATATTCGGACCTTCCGGCGTCTCGATCGGGCAGATGCGGCCGTAATGAGTCGGGTGGACGTCGCGCACTTCGAAGCCGGCGCGCTCGCGGGTCAGGCCGCCCGGACCCAAAGCCGACAGGCGACGCTTATGGGTGATTTCCGACAGCGGGTTGGTCTGGTCCATGAATTGCGACAGCTGCGACGAGCCGAAGAATTCGCGCACGGCGGCGGCGGCCGGCTTGGCGTTGATCAGGTCCTGCGGCATGACCGTGTCGATATCGACCGAGGACATGCGCTCCTTGATGGCGCGCTCCATGCGCAGCAGGCCGAGGCGATATTGATTCTCCATCAATTCGCCGACCGAACGCACGCGGCGATTGCCGAGATGGTCGATGTCGTCGATTTCGCCGCGGCCGTCGCGCAGATCGACCAAAGCCTTGACCACGGCGAGAATGTCGTCGCGGCGCAGGACCCGCACGGTGTCCGGGCAATCGAGGTCGAGGCGCATGTTCATCTTCACCCGGCCGACCGCGGAAAGATCGTAGCGCTCAGGATCGAAGAACAGGGAATGGAACATGGCTTCCGCCGAATCGATGGTCGGCGGCTCGCCCGGGCGCATGACGCGGTAGATGTCGAACAAAGCCTCTTCGCGCGAGCTGTTCTTGTCGATCGCCAGCGTATTGCGGATATAGGGGCCGATGTTGATGTGGTCGATGTCGAGCAGCGGCAATTCGTCGAAGCCCAGGCCGGTCAGGGTCTCCAGCAGCTTGGCGGTGATTTCCTCGCCCGCTTCGGCGAAGATTTCGCCGGTTTCCGGGCTATAGAGGTCCTCGGCGATGTACTGGCCGAAAAGATCCTCGTCCGTGGCGCGGATGAATTTCACCCCGCGCTCGGCGAGCTGGCGCGCCGAGCGCACGGTGAGCTTCCTGCCCGCCTCGACCACCACGTCGCCGGTGTCGGCGTCCACGATGTCGACCACCGCCTTCATGCCCTTCATGCGCTCAGCGTCGAAAGGCAGGCGCCACGAATCCTTTTCGCGGGTGTAGACGATCTTGTTGTAGAAGGCGGAGAGAATCTCCTCGCCGTCAAAACCCAGGGCGTAAAGCAGCGACGTCGCCGGAATCTTGCGGCGCCGGTCGATGCGGGCGTAGACGATGTCCTTGGCGTCGAATTCGATGTCGAGCCAGGAGCCGCGATAGGGGATGATGCGGGCCGCGAACAGGAGCTTGCCCGAGGAATGGCTCTTGCCCTTGTCGTGATCGAAGAACACGCCGGGCGAACGGTGCATCTGCGAGACGATGACGCGTTCGGTGCCGTTGACGATGAAGGTGCCGTTCATGGTCATGAACGGCATGTCGCCCATATAGACGTCCTGCTCCTTGATGTCCTTGACCGATTTGGCCCCGGTGTCGGGATCGAGGTCGAAGACGATCAGGCGTAGGGTGACTTTCAGCGGCGCGGCGAAGGTCATGCCGCGCTGACGGCATTCGTCAACGTCGTATTTCGGCGGCTCGAACTCGTATTTGACGAATTCGAGCAAAGAGGCGCCGGCGAAATCGGAAATGGGAAAAACCGATTTGAACACGGCCTGCAATCCCTCGTCGTCCCTCCCGCCCTTGGGCTCGTCGACCATCAGGAATTGATCGTAGGAAGCCTTCTGCACTTCGATCAGATTGGGCATGACCGCGACTTCGCGGATATGACCGAAGAATTTGCGGACACGCTTCCGGCCGGTGAACGTTTGCGCCATATCGCTCCTCGCACCTCTTAAACAGGCGGGTGTTTTCTGCGCATAATCCTGTCCGAAAAGTCTGCAACTTTTCGGGATTATGCGAACCACCGCTCGCCTCCCCGGCCACGCCGGGCGGCGCGGCCTCGCCGCGCCAAGAACTCGAAAAAGGGAAAATGCTCTTTTTCCCCCGTTCCGTTGCGCGTCTCAGGCCCGCAACGGCTTTTGGCGGCCCCGGAAATCCGGGACCGCGCCTTTTCAAATTGGCGGCTGCGCGCGCAATCCGGCCAAATTACTTGAGCTCGACCTTGGCGCCGGCCTTTTCCAGCGCCTCCTTGATCTTGGCGGCGTCGTCCTTGGACACGCCCTCCTTGACCGGCTTGGGCGCGCCTTCGACCAGGTCCTTGGCTTCCTTAAGGCCGAGGCCGGTGATGGCGCGGACTTCCTTGATGACCTCGATCTTCTTGTCGCCGATGGCGGCGAGCACGACCGTGAACTCGGTCTGCTCTTCCGCGGGCGCGGCGGCCGCGGCGGCGCCGGCGGCGGGGCCGGCTGCAACCGCAACTGCGGCGGCGGCGGAAACGCCCCATTTCTCTTCCAGCAATTTCGCCAGTTCGGCCGCTTCGAGAACGGTCAGGGCCGAGAGGTCTTCAACGATCTTTTCGAGATTAGCCATGTCGATTTCCTGTAGGGTTTGTTTGGTTCGATGTTTTTCCAAAGCCTGGCAAGATCAGGCCGCGTCCTTGTTGGCGTAAGCCCCGACCACGCGCGCGAGTTTCGCGGAGGGCGCGGTCGCGAGCTGCGCGAGCTTGGTCGCCGGGGCCTGAATGAGGCCCACGAGCTTGGCGCGCAGTTCGTCGAGGGACGGCATGGTCGCCAATTGCTTGACGCCGTCCGGGTTGAGGGCCGTCGCGCCCATGGCGCCGCCGAGGATGACGAATTTGTTGAAATCCTTGGCGAAAGCCGACGCGACCTTGGGCGCCGCCACCGGATCGTCCGAATAGGCGATCAGGGTCGGGCCCGTGAGCAGGGCGCCGATGGAGGCGACGTCAGTGCCTTCGAGGGCGATCTTGGCGAGACGGTTCTTGGCGACCTGCACGCTCGCGCCGGCTTCACGCGCCTGCCTGCGCAGGGCCTGAAGCTGGGCCACGGTCAGGCCGGAATAATGCGCCACCACCACCACGCCCGTTTTCATGAAAACGTCGTGCAAGGCGGCGACGGCTTCTTTCTTTTCCGCTCTGTCCACAGTGCTCTCACTTCAATGGGCGAAGCCTTAAAAGGCTCCGCCGGTTGCCGACATGCCGCGCCGCCCTTTCTGGACGTCGCGGCGCCGAAAAGCCTGTCCCCACGAAGGAAGCGCCTTTGCCGCGCGCCCCTGTGGATCAGAGGGTTCGAACCAAACAAAGCCGGAAGCGCAACGACTTCCGGAGCATCCGGTCTTTCCCCGTCTATGCTGGCCGTCCGCGTGTTGAGGGAACCCCCTTCTTCAGCAGACAATTAAGCCTTCGCGTCAGCTATTCGGCTTGGCGAAAGCGCCGGCAGTCTCGGACAGGACAGGGCCTGAGGCGTTCCGGCGCCCAGACGCCGAAAACCTTGGCCCATCCACCGCCAAATCCCCGCCCTTTAAGGCGAGGCTCCGGCGGAAGCTCGCATTTTGGACATTTCCCAAAAGCCGGTTTTCTTGGCAAAACATGCGTCAAACACAACTCTAGGCGCCGCGGGCCGGAAGGCTTGCGGCGCGCTAACAACTTGTTTCAACACATATTCTTTCCAAAAACGGAGGCTTGCGCAGGTTCATGCCCGGGAATGGGGGGCGATTCCGCCCCTGGAACGATCGTATGTAAACGCTCTTGTCGCCCCTGCCAAGAGGGACGACATGATTTTTTATCGATTGTCAAGCGGCAGATTCAAAAATCCCGCCGCGTGACCCACGCTTTAATGCTGAGCGACGGTTATGGAAGCCGGATCGACTTTCACGCCCGGACCCATGGTGGAGGACAGGGCGACGCGCTGGAGGTAGGTCCCCTTGGCTCCCGACGGCTTGGCCTTGAGCACCGCCTCGACGAAAGCGGCGATATTTTCCGCCAGCTTGTCCTCGCCGAAGGACGTCTTGCCCACCGAGCCCTGGATGATGCCGGCCTTTTCGACCCGGAACTCCACCGCCCCGCCTTTGGACGCCTGCACGGCGGCGGCGACGTCCATGGTGACCGTGCCGACCTTGGGATTCGGCATCAGGCCGCGCGGCCCCAGCACTTTGCCGAGACGGCCGACCAGCGGCATCATGTCCGGCGTGGCGATACAGCGATCGAATTCGATCGTTCCGCCCTGGACGGTCGTCACCAGCTCTTCCGCGCCGACCACGTCGGCGCCGGCCGCCTTGGCCTCGTCCGCCTTGGCCCCGCGGGCGAAAACCGCGACGCGCAGCGTCCGGCCGGTGCCGTTGGGCAGATTGACCACGCCGCGCACCATCTGGTCGGCGTGTTTGGGATCGACGCCGAGATTCATGGCGATTTCGACCGTTTCGTCGAATTTGGCGCTGGCGCGCTCGCGCACCAGCTTGATCGCTTCGGCGACCGGATAGAGCTTGGTCCGCTCGATGCCCTCACGGGCCTTGACGATTCTCTTTCCGCTCATCGCCTCACCCCACCACTTCCAGGCCGATGGACCGGGCGGAGCCCTCGATCATGACCATGGCGGCCTCGATCGAGTTGGAATTCAGGTCCGCCTGTTTCTTTTCCGCGATTTCGCGGATCTGCGCGCGCGTCACCTTGCCGACATAGCCGCGTCCGGTGGTCTTCGAGCCGGATTTGATATTGGCCGCTTTCTTGAGGAAATAGGTCACCGGCGGCTGCTTCATCTCGAAAGTGAAGCTGCGGTCGGCGTAAGCGGTGATGACGACGGGGATGGGCATCCCCTTTTCCATCTGCGCGGTCTTGGCGTTGAACGCCTTGCAGAATTCCATAATGTTCAGGCCGCGCTGACCAAGCGCCGGACCGATCGGGGGCGAAGGATTCGCCGCGCCGGCCGGGACCTGAAGCTTCACGTAACCCGTGATCTTCTTCGCCATAGTGGCTGCTCCCATTGGGTTTTTTCGTTCCGGCGCCGTGGGAGGCGTCCAAACGAAAATGCGCGGAAGACGAAATTTCGTCCCGCGCGGGCTGCAGTTCGCGGTGCGGCTCCTACCGGTTGGCGGCCGGCGAGCCTCCCGCGGATCGCCTTTTTAAGAAAAGGCCGGGGAGCTTTATACGGCTTTCTCCGCCTTGGCAATGGGATTGGCGGCGAAAGCCGGCCCGTCCTGGCCGAGCGGGACTCCCGCGCCTCTTGCGCCCCGGCCCCACCCGGCCCGAACGGCCGCCGAAAAATATCGCGCCGCCGGCCGGAGACTCCGCATCCGCAGCTGAGGCGGCGGCGAAGTCTTAATCGGCGATCTGCTGGTAAGCCTTTTCGATCCCCTCAGGGTTGATGGTGAATTTCACCCGCGAGCCGTTCACCGCGACAATAGTGGCCTCAACGCTCTTATTGGCTGAAATCTCCCGGATCAATTTGGGGTCAACGGCGAATTCCGCCGTGCATTCGGCCGGCGCGCAAGCTTGAAAGTTGAGCTTTCGCAGCGCGTCCTTTCCCAGGCGCAATTCGATCCCCGGCGCGATCAGGATTCCGGTCGGGACATGCATGACCGAAATGACCTTATGTTCGCGGGTGACGCCGATTTCCCAGATGAAGGCCACCCTATGGGACTTTTTTTGTAAAATTTGCAATTTGGCGGTGCAGGCGCGCTTCGGCTCACCGCCAACGAAATCGACGCAAGTCACCAGCCAGTTGCCGGCCTTGCTGGTCTCGGTCTTGGCGATCTGAGGCCGATGGGCTGGCGCCGCGGCCTTGGGCTTTTCGGCATTTTGCTCGGCTACGGTTTTATGTTGGCCCGACAGCCAGCCGAATCCGGCCTGGCTGGCGCCGGAAGCGGCGAAAAACACCATTGCGGCGGAAAAAATCGTCGCGAAAATTCTTTGTCCGCCATTGCTCATCGAAAATCCCTTTGCTTTGCTATGTCCATATTCGCCATGCGTTTCTTCTTACCTTAGCCCGAACTTTGGGGCCAAAGCGTTTTCTTGACGCCGGAGAGAGGAATGCAATCACAAGCTTCCCAAATCCACAGGCGCAGGCGGATGGCAATCCTTCGCCACCAATATCGCCTGTCGCAATTGGGCGCTGGCCGAGCGCGCGCCGCGCTGGCAGGAGTGGAGGGGCTCGAACCCCCGACACCCGGTTTTGGAGACCGGTGCTCTACCAACTGAGCTACACTCCTGCGCCCGCGGCTTTCGCGCGACGCCCGCTTATTAGCCGTATTGAAGTCTCTCGCGCAAGCCCGCCGCGCGGCCTATGGTTGAAAAAGCGCCGCGCATCCGCGGACGCAAAAAAGGGAGCCTCGCGGCTCCCCTTTAAGCTCTCCCCATCCCTCGGGCGCAGGCGCCGCGAGGAAAGCAATTACTCGATGATTGCGGCGACGACGCCGGCGCCAACCGTCCTGCCGCCTTCGCGGATGGCGAAGCGAAGCTTCTCCTCCATGGCGATCGGAACGATCAGCGAGACTTCCATCGCAATATTGTCGCCCGGCATCACCATTTCCGTGCCTTCCGGCAGCGTCACCACGCCGGTCACGTCGGTGGTGCGGAAATAAAACTGCGGACGATAGTTGGTGAAGAACGGCGTATGGCGCCCGCCCTCCTCCTTGGTCAGAATATAGGCCTCGGCCTTGAACTTGGTGTGCGGCTTCACCGAACCCGGCTTGCACAGAACCTGGCCGCGCTCCACTTCCTCGCGCTTGGTGCCGCGCAAAAGGCAGCCGACATTGTCCCCCGCCTCGCCCTGGTCGAGCAGCTTGCGGAACATCTCCACGCCCGTCACCGTGGTCTTCGCCGTCGCCTTCAGGCCGACAATCTCCACTTCCTCGCCGACCTTGATCACCCCGCGCTCGACGCGGCCCGTCACAACCGTGCCGCGGCCCGAAATCGAAAACACGTCCTCGACCGGCATCAGGAACGGCAGATCCTTCGGGCGGTCCGGCTGCGGAATGTAGTCGTCCACCGTCTCCATCAGCTTCAGGATCGAATTGCGCCCAACCTCCGGATCGCCGTCTTCCAGCGCAACCTTGGCCGAACCCTTGGTGATCGGAATGTCGTCGCCGGGGAATTCATATTTCGACAGAAGCTCGCGAACCTCGAGCTCGACCAGCTCCAGAAGCTCCGGATCGTCAACCAGATCCACCTTGTTCAGATAAACCACCAGCGCCGGAACGCCGACCTGGCGGGCGAGAAGAATGTGCTCGCGCGTCTGAGGCATCGGGCCGTCGGCGGCGGACACCACCAGAATCGCGCCGTCCATCTGCGCCGCGCCGGTGATCATGTTCTTCACATAGTCCGCGTGCCCGGGGCAGTCGACATGCGCGTAATGGCGCTTCGCCGTCTCATATTCCACATGCGCCGTCGAAATCGTGATGCCGCGCGCCTTCTCCTCCGGCGCCTTGTCGATCTGATCGTAAGCGGTAAAAGTCGCGCCGCCCGTCTCCGCCAGAACCTTGGTGATCGCCGCCGTCAGCGACGTCTTGCCATGATCCACATGTCCAATCGTCCCAATGTTGCAGTGCGGCTTCGTGCGCGAAAATTTTTCCTTGGCCATGGCCCTCGTTCCGAATTGCAGGCGATAGATTCCAACGAGGGCGCTCATTAGAGGGCTTTATGCCCAAACTCAAGACCCAATTGCCGGGCAGGCCCGAGCCGGCGGCAGGGCGCAGCTCCGCAGCCGCGACGTCAAAATGCAGCAATATATTGTTTTTACGTATATTTCCTTGTTATGGCGCGCAGTTGCGCACGCAGGGCCTTCCTCCGGCTTATTCGCCTTTTTGTCACAGGAATCGCTTATGAGCGGCCCATTTAGCCCTTAAATTTCGGGTTGAGCTTACGCGGCGGCGCCCTTGACCGCGGCGCGGCGCCGCCGGCAGATGTCATTGACGAAAATCATTCTCGCGACCGTCAAAGCGTAATATTTAGGCTTAGACTAATTCGCATTTTGAATATCATCTCCCCGGCTTCGCGCCTTTCGCCGCAAGCCATAAGATCGAATGGACCAGCGCATGACGTCTGTCGCCTCGGCTGTCGACCCCATTCTGCGCAAATACGCCTGGAGCCCGACGGCGCTCCTACAAATCTTGCGCGAAACGCAGGAAAAGCTCGACTGGATTTCGCCGGAAGCGCAGAAATTCATTGCTGACGCTCTGAAAATCCCCCTGACTCAAGCCGAAAGCGTCACGCAATTTTACGCCCATCTCTATGGCGAGAATCGCGGCAAATATCGTGTGCTCTTTGCCGACAACATCACCGACCGCATGGCCGGCGCGCCGGCGCTGATGCAGCGCATGCTGGATAATTTCGGGCTGAAGCGCGGAGAGGTCTCGGCCGACGGCGTGATCAGCATCGACACGACCTCCTGCACCGGCATGTGCGACCAAGGACCGGCGCTGCTGGTCAATAATCGCGCTGTCACGCGGCTGACGCCGAGCCGCATCGATCAGATCTGCAATCTTGTTCGCGTCGGCGCGCCGCTCGGCGACTGGCCGGCCGAATTCTTCATCGTCGAGGACAATGTCCGGCGGGCCGATTTCCTGCTTGGCGCATCCTATGCGCCCGGCGAGGCGTTGCGCGCCGCCATCGCGCGCGGGCGCAATGGCGTGATGGAGGAAATCAAGACGTCGAAGCTGCGCGGGCGCGGCGGCGCCGGCTTTCCCACCGCCGCGAAATGGCAGGCCTGCCGCGACGCGCCGGGAGAGATGCATTACGTGGTCTGCAACGCCGACGAGGGGGAGCCCGGAACTTTTAAGGACCGCGTGCTGCTTCATTCGCACGCCGGCCGCCTGTTCGAAGGCATGGCCATCGCCGCTTTCGCCATCGGCGCGAGCAAAGGTTTTCTTTATCTGCGCGGCGAATACGCCTATCTGCTCGCGCCGCTCGAAGCCAAGCTCGCCGAAATGCGGCGGGCGCATCTGTTGGGCGAAAAGATCTGCGGCGCGCAGGATTTCGATTTCGACATCGAAATTCACCTCGGCGCCGGCGCCTATATCTGCGGCGAGGAATCAGCGCTGATCGAGTCCCTTGAGGGAAAGCCCGGAAAGCCGCGTATAAGACCACCTTATCCGGTGACGCACGGCTATCTCGGCCAGCCGACCTCGGTGAACAATGTCGAGACGCTTTGCGCCGCGAGCCTGATCGCGCTGCGCGGCGGCGACGCTTACGCCGCCATCGGCACGTCGAAGTCGAGCGGCACGAAAATCCTTTCCGTTTCAGGCGACTGCGAGCGACCAGGCCTTTACGAATATCCTTTCGGCGTTCCGGTGTCGCAAATCCTTGGCGATTGCGGCGGGCGCGACGCGCAAGCGGCGCAGATCGGCGGCGCCGCGGGCGCCTGCCTGGCGCCGCTGGAATTCGGCCGCCGCATCGCCTTCGAGGACGTTCCCACCGCCGGCGCCCTCATGGTCTTCGGCCGGCAGCGCGACCTGTTCGACGCGGCGTTGAATTTTTCGCATTTCTTCGCACATGAATCCTGCGGCTTCTGCACGCCCTGTCGCGTCGGAACCGCGATCGTCGCGCGGCTCATGGATAAAATGGCCGCCGGCCACGACGCGCGCTACGAATATGACCAGTTCATGCGCCTGCACGACATTTTATGCGCGTCGAGCCATTGCGGCCTCGGGCAGATGGCGACCGTCGCCATATTCGACATGATGCGCAAATTCCCCATCGTCTTCGAGCGGCGCCTGAGCACCAAGGATTTCGAGCCCGATTTCGACCTCGACGCCGCCTTGGCGCGGGCGCGCGAAATCGCCGGACGCGACGACGCCGCCGCCCATATTGGAGCCGACATATGAACGAAGAGGCGCCGCATTTCACCATCGACGGCAAGAAGATTCCTTTCGCGCCGGGCGACACCATTCTGACCGCGGCCCTGGCGGCGGGCGTCTATATTCCGCATCTTTGCGCGCATCCGGAATTTCCGCCGCATGGCTCGTGCAAGCTCTGCGCGGTGGTGGTCGACGGCCGCGACGGCGCGGCCTGCACGCTCGCCGCGCAGGAGGGTCTCCAGGTCGAAAACAATACGGAGCAGCTTGGCCACCGCCGCCGGACACTGCTGCAAATGCTGTTCGTCGAAGGCAATCATTTCTGCCCCGGCTGCGAGAAGAGCGGCAATTGCAAGCTTCAGGCGCTCGCCTATGACATCTCCATGCTCAATCCGCATTTCGCGCCCTTCTTTCCGCATCGCGAAGTGGACGCGTCGCATCCCGACGTCCTGCTCGACTTCAACCGCTGCATCATGTGCGAGCTTTGCGTGCGGGCGAGCCGCGACGTCGACGGCAAGAACGTTTTCGCGCTCGCCGCGCGCGGCAGAAATTCGCATATCGTCGTCAATGCGCCGTCGGGGAAGCTCGGCGACACCGATTTCGCCCTGACCGACAAGGCGGCGCAGGTCTGTCCGGTCGGCGCCATCCTGCCCAAGGAAATCGGCTTCGCCACGCCGATCGGCAAAAGATTGTATGACCATCAGCAGATCAGCGAGACGGCGCTGGCGGAAGCCGCGATCCATAGCGCCGCGCTGGAAGGAGGCTGACGACATGCCCAAGGCCTTCCACGCCCCGGTCGGGAGAAAGCTGAAAATCGCCACCGCCTCGCTTGGCGGCTGCTTCGGCTGCCATATGTCGCTGCTCGACATTGACGAGCGCCTGCTGCAGCTGGCGGAAATCGCCGAATTCGACCGCTCGCCCCTCACCGACATCAAGCATTGCGGCTTCGCCGACATCGGCCTGATCGAAGGCGCGCTGTGCAATGCCGAAAACGTGCATGTCCTGCGTGAATTCCGCAGCCATTGCACGGTTCTGGTCGCCGTCGGCGCCTGCGCCATCAATGGCGGCCTGCCGGCGCTGCGCAATCGCTATGACGTCGGCGACATCCTGGAGCAGGTCTTTTCCGAAAAGCCGGGCGGGCCGGCCTGTGTCCCCAACGACCCGGAACTGCCGCTGCTGCTCGATCGTTGCTACCCCGTCAACGAGGTCGTGCGCATCGATTATTTCATTCCCGGCTGTCCGCCTTCCGCCGACACGCTTTGGGAATATCTCAACGACCTGATCGCCGGCCGCAGGCCGCATCTCGACTACGCCCATCTCCATTTCGACTGAGGCCGCCATGTCCGCACTCGAAACCGCCGAAGGCCCGGAAAAGCTCCGTCGCATCGCCATCGATCCGCTGACCCGCGTCGAGGGTCACGGCAAGGTCTCGCTCCTCATCGACGAGGACGACATCGTCCGCCAGGCGCGGCTGCACATCGTCGAATTCCGCGGCTTCGAAGCCTTCATCGAGGGCCGGCCGTATTGGGAGGTGCCGGTCACCGTGCAGCGCCTGTGCGGCATATGCCCGGTGAGCCACCATCTCGCCGCGGTCAAGGCGATGGACGGGATCGCCGGCTACAAGAATCTTACTCCGACGGCGCAAAAGCTGCGCCGGCTGATGCATTTCGGGCAGACCCTGCAATCGCACGCCGTGCATTTCTTCCATCTCGCCTCGCCCGACCTGCTGCTCGGCTTCGATTCCGAACCGACGCGCCGCAATATTCTCGGCGTCGCGGCCGACTTCCCGGAAATCGCCAAGAAAGGCGTGCTTCTGCGCAAATTCGGCCAGGAGGCTATCCGCCATGTCTCGGGCAAGCGCATTCACGGCACCGGCGCCATTCCCGGCGGCGTCAATAAGGCGCTGACCGCTGACGAGCGCGATGAAATGCGGCGCGAGGCGGACCAGATGATCGAATGGGCGCAGGAAGCCGTGCGCCTCGCCGAAAAGCTGCACCGCAGCCATCCCGGCTTCTATGACCATTTTGGCGAATTCCGCTCCAACATGATGGGGCTGGTCGATCCCGACGGCGCGCTCGATCTCTGTCACGGCGCCTTGCGCGCCCGCGACGCCGGGGGAAATATCATTTTCGACCAGGTCAATTACCACGATTATCAGAGCGTGCTGGGACAGGAAGTGAAGTCCTGGACCTATATGAAATTCCCCTATATCAGCGCGCTCGGCCCCGAGAACGGCTGGTACCGCGTCGGGCCGCTGGCGCGCGTGCAGGTCTGCGACTCGATCTCGACGCCGCTTGCCGAGGTCGAACGGAAGAATCTGAAAGCCTTTCGCGACGGCAAGCCGCTGACCGGCGCCCTGTTCTACCATTGGGCGCGCATGATCGAGGCCCTGCATGCGGCGGAATCGATCCGCGACCTGCTCGACGATCCCGATATTACCGGGACCGACCTGATGGGCGATCGCGGCGAGCGGCAATTCGAGTCGGTCGGCGTCATCGAGGCGCCGCGCGGAACCCTGTTCCATCATTACCGCGTCGGCGAGGACGATCTCGTCTCCTTCTGCCGCCTGATCGTCGCCACCGCCAACAACAACCAGGCGATGAACGAGGCGATCCGCAGCGTGGCGCAGAATTATCTCTCGGGCCGCGAGATCACCGAGGGGCTGCTCAACCATATCGAGGTCGCCATACGCGCCTACGATCCCTGCCTGTCCTGCGCCACCCACGCCATCGGCCAGATGCCGCTGGAAGTCGAACTGGTCGACGCCGAGGGGCGGACGGTCAGCCGGATGCGGAAAAACATGGGCGGCCCCGCGTCTTGAAACTCGTCGTCTTCGGCTGGGGCAATATCGCGCGCGGCGACGATGGGCTGGGGCCGCTGCTCCTGGCGCGGCTCGAACAGGCGGGCTGGCCGGAGGCGGTTTTCATCGAGGACTATCAACTGCAGATCGAACATGCGCTTGACCTCGAAGGCGCCGATCTCGCCTTGTTCATCGACGCCGGAACGGGAACGCCCGCGCCTTTTGTCTTCCGCGAGATCTTTTCGCGCGAAGGCATGGCCCACACCAGCCATGCACTGGCGCCGGAATCGGTGCTCGACGTTTATCGCCGCGTCACCGGAAAGGCGCCGCCGCCCGCCTTTCTCCTCTGCCTGCGCGGCGAAAATTTCGGTCTTGGCGAGGACCTGTCGCCGGATGGCGCGGCGCGGCTCGACGCCGCCTGGGCGTTTCTGCAAAAATTGCGGCAATGTCGCGCCGAAAAAGACTGGCGCGCCCTCGCCCATGCATAATGCGCGTCGCCGCCCGGAGCCGCTCTGGCAAAGCCGAAAAAATATTCTATTTCAAAGTAATTAGCCCGCCATTCCCAACTGAAAGCGATTCGTTCTCGCGCACACGAGTCGGCCTCTGAGCATTAGGCCGATTTTAACTAAGAAATAACGATGAAAAATCCTTTCTGCTGATTGCACAACCAGTGCGCGCGCCGTGCGTTAAACTTTGGTTCACGTCCGGTTCAGCCCGACCGGAATAGCTTCGCGATGTCCGAAACTTGGAGGAACGGCCGATGAGTTTCAAAGCGAAAAATATCGCCTTCGCCGCAGCCTTGGCGGGCGCCGCCCTCATGGGGACTGAAGCGGCGAACGCCTTGCCGATCGCGCCCGAAGACGGCGCGGCGACGACGGCGACCCACGTCCAAAAAGCCGCCTATCCTTGCGGTCCCGGCTGGCATTTGAACCGCTGGGGCCGTTGCGTGCGCTGGGGCTATTACGGCGGCCCCTACTACGGCTATCGGTACGGCTACTGGGGCCGTCCTTATTGGCGCCACCGCTATTATCACCCCTATTACCGGCGCCACTATTGGCATCGCCGCTACTGGTGATGACTGAAGACCCGCGCAAGCGGGCCGAAACCGGCGCTGGGAATAGCGCCGGCGGTCGCGAAAGGGCCGGCGCGGAATTGGCGCGGCGGCCAAACGACAATCTCGCAATAAGCGCCAACCAAACAGCGGTTCAGGCGTTTAGTTCAAGGTCACGCCGCGTTCATCGCGACGGACGAGCGTGGCGCTCATCAAGAACTTGGAGGAACGGCCAATGAACTTCAGTGCGAAAACTATTGCCCTTGCCGTTGCTTTGGTCGGAGGGGCTTTTGCGGGCGCCGGAACGACCAGCGCCATGCCGATCGCGCCCGACTCCGGCCTGGCGGCGCCGCCGGTCCAGATTGAGAAGGTCGGCGTCGTTTGCGGCCCCGGTTTTCACCTGAACCCCTATGGCCATTGCGTGCGCAACTGGGGCTACGGATACGGCTACTACGGGCCACGCTATTATGGCGGGCGTTACTATCGCGGGGGCTACTGGCGCGGCGGCCGCTATTACGGCCGCGGCGGCTACTACCGTGGCGGTCACTGGCATGGCGGCGGCGGTCACTGGCGTGGACACGGCGGCCGTTGGCATGGACACGGCGGCCACTGGCATGGACACGGCGGTCATCGTGGCGGAGTTCATCGCGGGCGCCGCTGACGCTTTCCGCGCGCGTTTGAGAACGCAAGAGGCCGGCGTTGCGCTCGCAGCGCCGGCTTTGCTTTAAAAGCGCCCGATCCGGAAAGGCGCCGGATCGGCAAATGGCGTTTCGCCCGCCATCATTTCGGCCAACAGCCGGCCCGAGGCGGCCGCCAGCGTCAAGCCATGGTGCTGGTGTCCGAAATCGAACCAAAGGCCTTTGTGGCGCGGCGCCGGGCCAATGACCGGCAGCATGTCCGGCAGGCAGGGGCGGCAGCCCATCCAGGGCTTTTTGTCGAGCCGCTCGCCCAAGGGAAACAATTTGCGCGCCAGGCGTTCGCTGACGTTCACTTGCGTATAGTCGGGCGGCGAGTCCCGACGGGCGAATTCCGCGCCCGTGGTCAGGCGAATTCCGCGATTCATCGGCGCGAGCAGATAGCCCCTGTCGGCGTCGAGAACCGGATGGTTCAGGCTCGCCTCCTCCTTCGCGGCGAAATGCATGTGATAGCCGCGCTTGACCGCGAGCGGCGGACAATATCCGAGCGGCCGCAGGACCACATCCGACCAGGGGCCGAGGCATAGGACCGCCTGCCGGGCGACGACCGGCCCTGCTTCCGTTTCGACGCCATAGCCGGCGCTGGCGGGCCGGAAAGTCCGGGCGTCGCCATGCAGAAAAACGCCGCCGCGCGCCTCGAACAATTTTTCGTAGCGCAAGGTCAAAGCCTGCGGATCGGCGAGCGACGCCGGGTCGAGATAATGCACGGCGCCGAAGACGCCGGCGAGATTCGGTTCGATCTTTCGCAATTCGTCGGCGTCGTAAAAGGCGGTCTTGAGGCCGAAAGGCGCGATTTTTTCCGCCGCCGCGCGCCCCTCCGCAAAAGTGTCGGCGCTGCGGAACAGCTTGATCCAGCCCGTCTTGCGCAGAAGATCGCCGGCGCCGGCTTCGGCGATCAGCTTTTCATGTTCGGCAAGGCTTTTTTCGAGCAGCGGGAGGACCGAGAGCGCATGTTTTTCCGCCCGCTCCGGCGCGCTCTCCCACCAATAGCGCGCCAGCCAGGGCGCGAAAAAAGGCAGATCGGGCAGGCGATAGCGCGCCTCGTTGGCGCCGTTGACCGAATAGCGCGCCAAAGCGGAAAAATCGCGCGGGAAGAGATAGGGAAAGACCGAGGCGCGCTCGATCAGGCCGGCGTTGCCGTAGCTCGTCTCCTCGCCAATGCCGCGCCGGTCGACAAGGACGACGGAATAGCCGCGGGCCTGGATCTGCAGCGCCGCCGCGACGCCCACTATGCCCGCGCCAAGAACCAGAACGTCGGTTTTGCGCATTGTCCCGTCCCACGCCCTTTTTTCATAGATAGGGTTTGATTCTGCAAAGCGGGCGCCAAGAGTCGCGAAAAGTGGACGCCGGGGCGGCGATCCTGTAGGAGCGGGTCCCAACGAAAAAGGCTAAGGAAACGCCCATGCGTCCGCTGAAAATCGCCCCTTCCATCCTTTCCGCCGATTTCTCCAGGCTCGGCGAGGAAGTCAAAACCGTCGTCGCGGCCGGCGCCGATATCGTCCATGTCGATGTCATGGACGGCCATTTCGTGCCTAATATCACCATCGGACCGGGTGTGGTGAAGGCCATTCGCGGGACGACCGACAGGATTTTCGACGTCCATCTGATGATCGCGCCCTGCGATCCCTATCTCGAAGCCTTCGCCAAGGCAGGCGCCGATTATATCGTCGTCCACGCCGAGGCCGGGCCGCATCTGCATCGCTCGCTACAGGCCATTCGCGGGCTTGGGAAAAAAGCCGGCGTCTCGCTCAATCCGGCGACGCCCGAGGACGTGCTCGAATATGTGCTCGACGATATCGACCTTGTCCTGGTCATGAGCGTCAATCCCGGCTTCGGCGGCCAGAAATTCATCCCCGCTTGCCTCGAAAAGCTGCGCCGCATCAGGGCGATGATCGGTGACCGGCCGATCGAATTGGAAGTGGACGGCGGCGTGACGGCGGAAAACGCCGGGGAAATTGTCGGCGCCGGCGCCAATTGGCTGGTGGCCGGATCGGCCGTGTTCAAGGGCGGCCCGGACCATTACAGGAAGAACATCGACGCCATCCGCCTTGCCGCCCAGATAGCGCGGGGCGAAGTGGTGTAGCCCTCCCCTCATCCGGCGCGCTATCGCGCGCCACCTTCTCCCGCAAGGGGAGGAGGACGAGACCGACAATATCCTTGTAGATCGTTCAGCAATAGAGCCGCCCATGATCCCCCGCTATTCCCGCCCCGATATGGTCGCCATCTGGGAGCCGCAGACCCGGTTCAAGATCTGGTTCGAGATCGAGGCGCACGCTTGCGACGCGCTCGCCGAAATCGGCGTCATCCCCAAGGAAAGCGCGAAAAACATCTGGGACAAGGCGGGGAATGTCACTTTCGACGTCGCGCGCATCGACGAGATCGAGCGGGTGACCAAGCACGACGTCATCGCCTTTCTCACCCATCTCGCCGAATTCATCGGGCCGGATTCGCGCTTCGTCCATCAGGGCATGACCTCTTCCGACGTGCTCGACACCTGTCTCGCGGTCCAGCTTTCCCGCGCCGCCGACATTCTGATCACGGACGTGGACGAGCTGCTGACGGCGTTAAAACGCCGCGCCTTCGAGCACAAGCTCACCCCCTGCATCGGCCGCTCGCACGGCATCCACGCCGAGCCGGTGACTTTCGGCCTGAAAATGGCCGAGGCTTACGCCGAATTCGCGCGCTGCCGCGCCCGTCTCGTCGCCGCTCGCGCGGAAGTCGCCACTTGCGCCATTTCCGGCGCGGTCGGCACTTTCGCCAATATCGACCCGCGGGTCGAAGAGCATGTGGCGAAGAAATTGGGGCTGAAGCCGGAGCCGGTTTCGACGCAAATCATTCCGCGCGACCGCCACGCCATGTTCTTCGCCAGCCTCGCCGTCGTCGCCTCGTCGGTCGAGCGCCTCGCCATCGAAATCCGCCATTTGCAGCGCACCGAAGTGCTGGAGGCGGAGGAATTTTTTTCCGAGGGCCAAAAAGGCTCCTCCGCCATGCCGCACAAGCGCAATCCGGTCCTGACCGAAAACCTTACCGGTCTCGCCCGCCTCGTGCGTGGCATGGCCATGCCGGCGATGGAAAATGTCGCGCTCTGGCACGAACGCGACATTTCCCATTCCTCGGTCGAGCGCATGATCGGCCCCGACGCCACGGTGACGCTGGACTTTGCGCTTGCGCGCCTGACGGGCGTGATCGACAAGCTGCTCGTCTATCCGAAGAACATGCAAAAAAATCTCGATCTGCTCGGCGGCCTGGTCCATTCGCAGCGCGTGCTGCTGGCGCTCACGCAAAAGGGCGCCTCGCGCGAGGACGCCTATAAATACGTGCAGCGCAACGCCATGCCGGTCTGGCGCGGCGAGGGCGATTTTCTCGACCTGCTGAAAAAAGACCCGGACGTGAAGAAGTATCTGAGCGACGCCGAACTCGAAGAGCAGTTCGATCTCGGCTACCACATGAAAAATGTCGACGTAATTTTCAGGCGGGTTTTCGGCGAGGCGTGAGGAAAGGGCGAGCGGGCTTTGGTTATTTTGACGCGGTTCGGATTTTAGGTTTGCAGTTCAGCTCGCGTTCAGGGGCCGCGGGCGAAGCTCAAATTGTGGCGCGAAGAATTTGAGCGCCCATCTGCCCAAGGAGTCGCCCATGTTGAAGCCCATCTTGGCCGCCGTCGCGTTCGCCTCGGCTCTGGTCCTCGCCGCCGCGCCCGCCTCGGCTCATAGCTATCATCACGGCTATCACCATCACGGCTACCACCATCACTACCGCCACCATCAACATTACCACCACCGCTATCACCAGCATCACCGCTATCATCACCACGGGCATCATCCCTATCACCACTGATGATCCCGCGCGGCGGCGGCGACAAAATCGCCGCCGTTCTCATTTGCGCTTGGCGAGGCGGTCGAATTCCATCAGCCGGGCGAGGAGCGCCGGCATTTCGG
>CAYRNB010000014.1:0-8411 GCA_964425315.1 uncultured Rhodoblastus sp. | reverse complement strand
CGCTTGGCGAGGCGGTCGAATTCCATCAGCCGGGCGAGGAGCGCCGGCATTTCGGCGAGCGGAACCATGTTCGGCCCGTCGGAAAAAGCCTTGTCGGGATTGTCGTGCGTCTCGATGAACAGGCCGGCGACGCCGACCGCGACCGCCGCCCGCGCCAGAACGGGCACGAATTCGCGCTGGCCGCCGGATGACGTCCCCTGCCCGCCCGGCTGCTGCACGCTATGGGTGGCGTCGAAAATCACCGGCGCGCCGATTTCCTTCGCCATGATCGGAAGGCCGCGGAAATCGGTCACCAGCGTATTATAGCCGAATGAGGCGCCGCGCTCGGTGACGAGCACGTTGGGGTTGCCGGCATCGTAGATTTTCGCCGCGACATTCTTCATGTCCCAGGGCGCGAGAAACTGGCCTTTTTTCACATTGACGGGCTTGCCGGTCGCCGCCGCCGCCAGCAAAAGGTCGGTCTGGCGGCAGAGAAAGGCAGGAATCTGCAAGAGATCGACGACTTCCGCGACGATGGCGCATTGCTCCCTCTCGTGCACGTCGGTGACGACCGGCAGCCCGAACTTCTCCTTGATTTCGGCGAAAATTTTCAGCCCCTCGTCGAGGCCGACGCCGCGCTTTCCCGCCACCGAAGTGCGATTGGCCTTGTCGAAGGAGGATTTGAACACGAAAGGCAGGCCGAGCCTTTGCGTCAATTCGCCAAGCGCCTCCGCCATGAATAAAGCATGATCACGGCTTTCCAGGGCGCAGGGGCCGGCGATGAGCGCAAGCGGGAGGTCATTGCCGAAACGCGCCGCGCGCGCGCCTTGGCCGACCGTCACCGCTTGCTGCGCCTTTGCGTATTGCGACATGCCCTACCCCTTCACCGCGGCTCGAAAGCGACAAGGACGCCGGCGCCCTCGCGCCGTCCGACAAGCAGCCGATCGCCCTCCCTTCGGACCGCGACACCGTTCCGGCGCAGAATTTCTTCCGTATGCGCGAGATTTTCAACGGCGAAGACCAGGCCGGCGAGGCGAAAGACGGAAAAGCGGGCTGGGGCGGCGCCGAAGCGGTAGGCGAAAGCCGATGGCGTCAGCACGTCCAAAAGCGCGCCGTCGAGGCGGATTTCGAGACCGGCGGAGGTGGTGCGCATTTCCCGCCGGCCGGTGACATGCGACAAAAATTCCGCATGGTCGGCCGGATCGCCGGCGACCGCCGCCACGACCTTCACGCCGACGGCGCCATTGGGATGTCCGGGCGCGCGGCGAGCGGCCCTGGGCGCAAGCTGGAAAAAGCACTCGGCCGCGCCGAGGAATTTCGGCTGGCGCCCGAGGTGGGCGTCCGGTTCGCCGGTGAGGCCGATCAGCGCCCCCTCGCCGCGCCCCGATGCGAATTCGGCGAGAAGGCTGGGCGACGCCTCGAGTGCAGGGCGTGGCGCCTCCGGGTCGTCGGCGGCTAAAAAATCGAGGGTCACGCCGTCGGCGAGGTCGACTGCGGCGCTCGCGGCGTCGAACGTGAAGCCCAGACCTTCCCAGGCGTCCGTGAGCGCGCGCCGGCTGGCCCCCGCTAGCGTGATTTTGGCGAGTTGGCGGACCATCACACCAGCCGGCTCTGCGCCTTGGCCGCGGCGATGAAACTGGCGAAGAGCGGATGCGGCTCGAAGGGCCGCGACTTCAGTTCGGGATGGAATTGCACGCCGATGAACCAGGGATGACAGGCGAATTCCACCGTCTCGGGCAGCAGGCCGTCCGGCGAGGTCCCGGCGAAAACCAGGCCACAGGATTCGAGCCGGTCGCGATAGCCCATATTGACTTCGTAGCGATGGCGATGGCGCTCGGAAATATGGGTCTCGCCATAGATTTCGGCGATTTTCGACCCCTCCTTCAGCAAGGCCGGATAGGCCCCGAGCCGCATGGTGCCGCCGAGATCGCCGTCCTGCTTGCGCTGCTCGAGCTCGTTGCCGCGCAGCCATTCGGTCATCAGGCCGACCACCGGCTCCGGCGTCGGGCCGAATTCGGTCGAGCCGGCGGCCGCGATGCCGGCGAGCGAGCGCGCCGCCTCGATTACCGCCATCTGCATGCCGAAACAGATGCCGAAATAGGGCAATTTCCGCTCGCGGGCGAAACGCGCCGCCGCAATTTTGCCCTCTGCGCCGCGCGCGCCGAAGCCGCCCGGCACCAAAATGCCGTGCACATGTTCGAGATAGGGCGTCGGGTCCTGATTCTCGAAAATTTCCGACTCGATCCAGTCGACATTGACCTTGACCCGGTTCGATATGCCGCCATGGGCCAGGGCTTCGATCAGCGACTTATAGGCGTCCTTGAGGCCGGTATATTTGCCGACGACGGCGATGGTCACCTCGCCTTCCGGATTGTGAACGGCGTCCGCCACTGCGGTCCAGCGGCTCATATCGGGGCGCGGGGCCGGGTCGATGCCGAACGCGGCGAGCACCTCGTGGTCGAACCCTTGCGCGTGATAGGAGCGCGGCACGTCGTAGATCGAATCGGCGTCGCGCGCCTCGATCACGGCGGTCTGGCGGACGTTGCAGAAGAGAGAGAGCTTGCGCCGCTCCTCGGCGGGAATTTCGCGATCGGCGCGGCAGAGAAGAAGGTCGGGCTGGATGCCGACCGAGCGCAATTCCTTGACCGAGTGCTGGGTCGGCTTGGTCTTCAGCTCGCCGGCGGAGGGAATGAAAGGCAGAAGGGTCAGGTGGATGTAGACGCAATGCTTGCGCGGCAGATCATTGCCAAGCTGGCGGATCGCCTCGAGAAAGGGCATGGCCTCGATGTCGCCCACCGTGCCGCCGATCTCGACCAGGACGAAATCGACTCCCTCATTGCCGTCGAGAATGAATTCCTTGATGGCGTTGGTGACATGCGGGATCACCTGCACCGTGCCGCCGAGATAATCTCCGCGCCGCTCGCGCGAGAGGATGTTCTGGTAGATGCGGCCGGTGGTGACATTGTCCATGCGATTGGCCGAGCGGCCGGTAAATCGCTCGTAATGGCCGAGGTCGAGATCGGTTTCGGCGCCGTCGTCGGTGACGAAGCATTCGCCATGCTGATAGGGCGACATCGTGCCCGGATCGACGTTGAGATAGGGGTCGAGTTTTCGCAGGCGCACCGAGAAGCCGCGCGCCTGCAAGAGCGCGCCGAGCGCCGCCGAGGCCAGCCCCTTGCCGAGCGATGAGACCACGCCGCCGGTGATGAAGATATACCGCGTCATGCGTCTTGCAGCCTCACATTCGGCGGGACGCGGGAATTGCGCCGCTCGACCGCCGGTTTTACGCCCCGGCCATTTAGCAAAACGCCCTCACTTATTGCGAACGCGGCGGCGCCTGTTCCGGCCCCGACGTCTTCCCCGCCTCGGGCGGCGCGGGCGGGCGGTCCTTTTCGAGCTTCTTCAGACGCTCGAGCAGCGAGCCCTGGTTTTTCTCGCCGGTCGCCGCCTTCTTGGTCTTGCCGGAGGCCGGAGCGGGCGCGGTGGTTGTGGCGGCGGGCGATTCGAAAATCGATTTGTTGTGGGCGTGACGGTAGGAGGCCAGAATGGTCAGCCCCAGACTGGTCATGAAAAACAAAGTCGCGAGAATGGCCGTCGCCCGCGTCAGCGCATTGGCCTGGCCGCGCCCGGTAAAAAAGCCGCCGGAAGAACCGCCGCCTATCCCTAAGGCTCCGCCCTCGGAGCGCTGCAGCAGGACCACCGCGATCAAGGCGATCACAATGAGCATGTGAACGACGATCAGGACCGTCTGCATCTTTTCATCCGCCTTTTGTGAAACAAACTGCAAAAACCGCCGTAGCGTTAACCCCGGCGGCGCTTTGCGCCGGGTCTTAACGCAAATCCCCGCGGATTGGAACCCCGGCCCCCGCCTCCGTTACTTATAAACCCCGGCTATGCCCATAAAATCCTTGGCGGTGAGGCTTGCGCCGCCGACCAGCGCGCCATTGACATTGGCGACGCCCATCAGTTCGGCCGCATTGGCCGGCTTGACCGAGCCGCCATAGAGGATGCGGATGGCGGCGCCCTCCCGCGGAAAGAGATCGCCCAGCTCGTGGCGGATGAAGCCATGGACTTCCGCCACATCGGCCGTCGTCGGCGTCAGGCCGGTGCCGATCGCCCACACCGGCTCATAGGCGATGACCAGGTTTTTGGGCGTCCCGCCATGCGGGACCGAGCCGGCGAGCTGGCCGCCGACCACCGCCAGGGTCTGGCCGGCCTCGCGCTGCAATTGCGTTTCGCCGACGCAGACAATGGCGGTCAGGCCGGCGCGCAGGGCGGCTTCGGCCTTGCCGCGCACGATTTCGTCGCTTTCCCCATGGTCGGCGCGGCGCTCCGAATGGCCGACGATGACGAAGCTCGCGCCGGCGTCCTTGAGCTGCTCGGCGGAAATGTCGCCGGTATGGGCGCCCGAGGCTTTGGCGTGGCAGTCCTGGCCGCCGATGGCGATGCGGCCGGCCGCCTTGGCGACCGCCGCCGCGATCAGGGTGGCCGGCGGGCAGATCAGCACGTCCGCCCCTCCCGCCTCACGCGCCGCCGCCGCTATGGCTTCGATTTCCGCCAGGGAAGCGGTGAGACCGTTCATTTTCCAATTGCCGGCGGCGAGCGGGCGAATATGCGTCATCGTGTCCCCCCATCGTTCGAGGCCGCAGGCTAAGCACGAATTCGTTGGCGCGCCAACGCCTCCATGCTTAGAATCTTTTTTAGCAGGATTTTTATCCGAGAACCGGCATCCGCTTTTCGGAAATCCTGCCTGGGCGGCGACGAGCCCGGATAGCAGAGCGCGCCCGACTTGCAAATGGGGCGAATGGAAACGGATTTTCGCCCGGCGCCGGATTTTCCGCCCGCAGCAAGATTGCGCGCGGAACGATGCGTTTCTATAACCCATCGCCGAAAGGCTCCAGGGCTTCGCCCCGGCGAAGCGCGTCAATGCCCGATGACAAATCCGGCGCTCCGTGCGGAGCGCCTTGATAAATTTAAGGAAACGTCCATGCTCGATGGTCTGCGGATCATGTCGAAAAACATCGTTGGCCGCACCATTCTCGCGATATTCGCGGGGGTGATCGTCATCGGCTTTGGTTTCTGGGGCATTCAAGACGTTTTCCACAGATTCCGCGCCGGTCAGTTGGCGGTGGTCGGCGACGAGGTGATCACCGTCCAGCAATATCGCGACGAATATCAGACCACCTTGCAACGCCTGCAGCGCCAGGCCCGGCGCGCCATCACCAATGAAGAAGCGCGCGCCGCCGGCCTGGACCGCGAGGTGCTCGCTCGCCTGCTCACCAGCGCCGCCCTCGACCAGACCGCCAAAAAACTCGGCCTCGCCGTTTCCGATGCGGTCATCGCCAAGACCGTCAAGGCCGACAAGGCCTTCGCCGGCCCGGACGGCAAGTTCAGCCAGGCGCGGATGGACCTGATCCTGCAGGACAACGGCTACACGGAAGGGAGCTTCATCCGCGAGCAGCGCGCCGATATCCTGCGCGGGGAAATCGCGGGAAGCATCGCCGGCGGGCTGAAGCCGCCGAAGATCATGCTCGCCGCCATCAATAAATACGCCAATCAAACGCGCGACGCCGATTATTTCATTCTCCCCGCCCCCGACGCCGCCAAGGAGCCGGCGCCGGCGGAATCCGCGGTCAAGGCCTATTACGATGCAAACAAATCCGCCTACCGCACGCCGGAATATCGCAAGGTCAATGTGTTGACGGCCTCGCCGGACGAAATCGCCAAAGGCCTGAATATTTCCGACGAAGCCGCGAAAAAGGTCTACGACCAGACCGCGGCGCAGCGCTATACCGTTCCCGAAAAGCGCGACATGACCGAACTGACCTTCAGCAGCCGCGAGGCGGCGCAAAAGGCCAAGCAGCGGATTGACGCCGGCGCGACTTTCGCCGCCGTCGCCGCCGACAAGACGGCCGGCGGCGTTTTGGCCAATCTCGGGACGAAAACCAAGGCGTCCATGTTCGACCAGGCCATCGCCAAGGTCGCTTTCGCTTTGCCGAAGCCGGGCGTCGCCGGGCCGGTCAAGGGACAGTTCGGCTGGACGCTGGTCCACGTGTTGAAAATCGATCCGGGCAGCACCAAGAGTTTCGACTCGGTCAAGTCCAGCATCAAGATGCAACTTGCGGCGAGCAAGGCGGGCACGGAAGCCCAGACCCTTCACGACAAGATCGAGGACCTGCGCTCCAACGGCAAGACCCTGGCGGAGGCGGCGAAGGCGCTGGGGCTCCACAGCTACACCTATCTCGTCGACTCCTCCGGCGCCGGCAAGGGCGCCAAGGGCGAAGCCGGCGCGCCGATTCCGGCGCTCGCCGGCTCGCCGGACCTGCTCAAGGCGATCAACGCCTCCGACGTCGGCGTGGACAATGACGCCGTGCCGCTCAAGGACGGCGGCTATTCCTGGTTCGAGATCACCGCGGTCGTACCCTCGCGGCAATTGACTCTCGCCGAAGTCAAATCCCAGGTCGCGAAGTCCCTGCAGCAGCAGATGGCGCAGGACCAGGTCGCGAACAAGGCCAAGGAACTGGTGAAAAAGATCGATTCCGGCGCCAAGATCGCAGACCTCGCCACCGCCAATGGCGTGACGGTGAAAAAGGGCGAAGCGGTCAGGCGCTCAGGCGGCGCGGGCCTCGGCAAGGCGGCCGTGGCCGGGATCTTCGCCACGCCGATCGGCGGCGCCGGCGTCGCTCCCGCGGACCACGGCGGGCGCGTCGTGTTCAAGGTCACGGGCGCGGAGACGCCGCCGCTCGACCTGAAGGGCGTCGCCCTGGCCGTCCTCATGCCGAAGCTCACGACAAGCCTTCAGAACGAGGTCTTCGCCCAATATGTCGGCGGCCTGCAAAGCAAGTTGGGCATTCGCGTCAATCAGACGGCTCTCGCCACCGCGGAGGGGTCGGAATAGGATGGGGGCGCCGATGTTTCTGCCCGAGTTCGACGCCTTCGCCGTGCGTTACAGGGCCGGCGAGCCGTCGCTCGTCAGCCTGCGGCTGGTCGCCGACCTGGAGACGCCGGTTTCCGCCTTTTTGAAACTTTCGCGCGGCCGGGAGGGCGACGCCTTCCTGCTCGAATCGGTGGAGGGGGGCGCGACGCGCGGCCGCTATTCCATGATCGGCCTCGACGCGGACGTGATCTTCCGCGTCCAGGACGGCAAGGCGGAGATCAACCGCGAGGCGCGGCGCGACCGCGACGCTTTTCAACCCTGCCCGCAGAAGCCGCTCGAAGCCCTGCGCGCCCTCCTCGACGAATCGGCCATTCCCGCCGTTCCCGGCTTGCCGCCCATGGCCGCCGGCGTTTTCGGCTATCTCGGCTATGACATGGTGCGCGAGATGGAGCGCCTGGCGTCGCCAAAGCCGGATCCGATCGGCACGCCCGACGCGCTGCTGGTGCGCCCGACCCTGATGGCGGTGTTCGATTCGGTGCGCGACGAGATCCTGCTGGTGACGCCGGTGCGGCCGAAGGCGGGCGTCGCCGCCAAGGCGGCTTACGAGTCGGCGCTGAATCGGCTGGAATCGCTGGTCGAGGTTCTGGACGGCCCGCTGCGCCACGAGGGCCAGCCGCAGGACGCGCTGCTGCTGCAGACCCACGCCCCCGTCTCCAACACCAGCGAGGGCCGCTTCCTGCGAATGGTCGAAATGGCCAAATCCTACATTCGCGCCGGCGACATTTTTCAGGTGGTGCTGTCGCAGCGTTTTTCGTCGCCCTTCCAATTGCCGGCCTTCGCGCTTTATCGCGCGCTGCGGCGGGTCAATCCCGCGCCCTTCCTGTGCTATCTCGATTTCGGCGCCTTCCAGATCGTCTGCTCCAGCCCGGAAATTCTTGTCCGCGTGCGCGACGGCAAGGTGACGATCCGCCCCATCGCCGGCACGCGGCCGCGCGGCGAAACGCGCGAGGAGGACGTGCAATTGGAGCGCGAACTGCTCACCGACGAGAAGGAGCGGGCCGAACACCTGATGCTGCTCGACCTCGGCCGCAACGACGTCGGCCGCGTGGCGGAAATCGGCACGGTGGAAGTGACCGAGCAATTCGTCGTCGAGCGCTATTCGCATGTCATGCACATCGTCTCGAACGTCGAGGGCAGGCTCGATCCGGCCAAGGACGCGATCGACGCGCTTGCCGCCGGCTTTCCCGCCGGCACGGTCTCGGGCGCGCCAAAAGTGCGGGCGATGGAGATCATCGACGAGCTGGAGGCCGACAAGCGCGGCATCTATGGCGGCTGCATCGGCTATTTCGCCGCCTCCGGCGACATGGACACCTGCATCGTCCTGCGCACTTCGGTGGTGAAGGACGGCGTCATGCATGTGCAGGCGGGCGCCGGCATTGTTTACGATTCCGACCCAAAGAGCGAACAGCGCGAATGCGTCAACAAGGCCCGCGCGCTGTTCCGCGCCGCCGAAGAAGCCCTGCGCTTCGCCACCGCCGCCAAGCGCGGACAGTGA
>CAYRNB010000013.1:43862-49021 GCA_964425315.1 uncultured Rhodoblastus sp. | reverse complement strand
TTCTGCGCGTGCTCAACCGCATGTACGACCTCTATCCGGGCCAGCGCGCCACCGGCGAAGTGATGCTGGACGGCGAAAACATTCTCTCGCCGTCGCAGGATCTGAACGCCTTGCGCGCCCGCGTTGGCATGGTCTTCCAGAAGCCGACGCCCTTCCCGATGTCGATTTACGAGAACATCGCCTTCGGCGTCCGCCTATACGAAAAACTCGGCAAGGCGGATATGGACGAGCGGGTGGAAAGGGCCTTGCGCGGCGCGGCGATCTGGGACGAGGTCAAGGACAAGCTCCACGCCAGCGGCCTGAGCCTCTCCGGCGGCCAGCAGCAGCGCCTGTGCATCGCCCGCACCGTGGCGATCCAGCCGGAAGTGATCCTGTTCGACGAACCAGCGTCCGCCCTCGATCCGATCTCCACAGCCAAAGTGGAAGAGCTGATCGACGAATTGAAACAGAATTACACCATCGCCATCGTCACGCATAACATGCAGCAGGCGGTGCGCGTGTCCCAGTTCACCGCTTTCATGTATCTCGGCGAACTGGTCGAATTCGACGTGACCGACCAGGTGTTCACCACGCCGAAGGAACGTCGCACCCAGGATTACATCACCGGCCGTTTCGGTTGAGTCCTTCGAAACGCGCGACCGCTTTTACAGGAACTCGCCAATGGTCGATCACACCGTCAAATCCTACGACGCCGAGCTTGAATCGCTCGACCGGCATATTGCGGAAATGGGCGGCATAGCCGAGAAAATGCTGGCCGACGCCATGGATGCGCTCGCCGACATGAATGTCGAACTGGCGCAGAAAGTCGTCGCCGCCGATCCGCGCGTCGATCTCCTGCAGAGGAATATCGAGGAAAACGCCGTGCGCACCATCGCGCGCCGCCAGCCGGTCGCCGTCGATCTGCGCGAGATAATCGGCGTCATCCGCATTTCCGCCGATCTCGAGCGGATCGGCGACCTCGCCAAGAACATCGCAAAACGCGCCGCGAAAATCGCCGGCGAATCGCGCATTCCGCGCACCGTCGTCGGCCTCAGGTCGATGCACGATCACGCCGCCATGCAATTGAAGGACGTGCTCGACGCTTTCGCCCAGCGCGACGCCGAACGCGCGAGGGAAGTATGGCGGCGCGACGCCGAACTCGACGCCTTGGAGGATTCGGTGTTCCGCGATCTTCTCACCCACATGATGGAAGACCCGCGCAACATCACGCTCTGTACGCATCTGCTGTTCTGTTCGAAAAATCTCGAACGGGTCGGCGACCACACCACCAATATTGCCGAAACCGTCGTTTATATCGTCACCGGCGAATCCCTCCCGGTCGAACGGCCGCGCGGCATGGATTCCTCCGCTTTGCCATAATGGGAGACCGCCTGATCCATGAGTGAGCCGCGCGCATCGGTCATCGGGGCCGCCTCGCCCGGCGGCGCGCCGCGCATCCTCGTCGTCGAGGACGAATCCGCGCTGGCGCTGCTGCTCGCCTATAATCTCGAAGCGGAAGGCTATGTCGTCGAGCGCGTCGAACGGGGCGACGAGGCCGAACTGCGCCTGGAGGAAGCGGCGCCCGACCTGGTCATTCTCGACTGGATGCTGCCCGGCGTCTCCGGCCTCGAAATCTGCCGGCGCCTGCGCGCCCGCGAAGCGACGCGCACCCTGCCGGTGATCATGCTCACCGCGCGCGGCGAGGAAGGCGAGCGCGTGCGAGGGTTGTCCGTCGGCGCCGACGATTACGTGGTCAAGCCTTTCTCCGTGCCGGAGCTGATGGCGCGGGTGCGCGCGCTGCTGCGCCGGTCGCGGCCGGAGCGCGTGGCGGCGAAACTCACCGCGGGGGATATCGAACTCGATCGCGAAACCCGGCGCGTGCGTCGCGCCGGCCGTGACGTCCATCTCGGGCCGACCGAATTCCGCCTGCTCGAATATCTGATGGAAAAGCCCGGCCGCGTTTTCGCCCGCTCGCAACTGCTCGACAGCGTCTGGGGCTATTCGGCCGAAATCGACGAGCGCACCGTGGACGTGCATATTGGCCGCCTGCGCAAGGCGCTGGCGCGCGACTCGGAAAGCGACCCGATCCGCACCGTGCGCGGCTCGGGCTATTCCTTCGACGAAACTTTCGGCCGGGAATAGCCGCTTTCCTCACCGCCCGAGCGCCGCCCGCCAGCGCGCTGGCAGGAATTGCAGCAGCCCCTTGATCGGCTTGAAGCGGAAGCGCACGTGATGCGGGCCCGGCGAAAGCGGCACGGCGCGGAACATCAGATTGGCGCGCAGGATCGGAACTTTGATCCCGTCGACATAGGCGGTCTGCCAGTTCTGCCAGACGTCGTTCAGCACGAGAAAGCCGCCGCCCGGCGGGGCCGTGGCGTTGATGTCGATGATCGTGTTGCTGTAGCGCAGGATCTTCGCCTTTCCGTCGACAGCCTTCGCGGCCGGGGCCGGTTCAGTCTCGCAATGCAGCGCCTTTTCGGCGTCGCAGACGGCGCGGTCGATGAGGACGTTCTTGCGATAATCTATATCGGGCATCGGGCCTTTCGCGATGATTTGCGCGAAATCCGCCGACACGGCGCGGCCCGGAATCAGCACGCGCGGCAGCGCATCCTTGTTTTCGTAAATATAGGCGTCGGCGGTGCGCTTGACCAAAGGCAATTCGCCGGGCTTGAGGCTCTTGTCGATCTCATCCGCCGGAACGCCGGTGACGATCCAGCGCAGGCCCATCAGATTGGCCATGGGCGATTTGTATGACGGAAAGGCCGGCGAAAATTTCCGCTGCCGCGGAAGCGCAACGTCGTCGATGGCGTGGGTGACCCTGTCGAACAGCGCGAGCCGCAGCGGATTATAGCCGAGGTCCACGTCGAAGCCGTGGACGAGGCCAACGTTCGGCCAAGCGAAACCTAGGCCCGCAAGCTCCACCCGGTCACGCCGATTCGGATCGCGGTTTTCGGCGAGCTTGCGCTCGATAAAGTCGATCGTCGCGTTCTTGGAGTTCGCGCGCAGAATGTCATAGGCCTGCGGCGGCAGGCCGGTCGATGGATTGGGCGCATTGTTGAGCGACAGGTCGAGGGTCAGCAGCATGCCGGCGAGCAGCAACGCCAGCGCCGGCCTCTCCTTCCATCTCGGCGCGGCGAACACCAGCAACAGCGACAGGAAGGCGAAAACCATCGCGAACAGAATGGATGGCAGGGCCTCGACCAGATGGTTCTTGGCGAAGGCGACGCCGAGCGCGGCCAGGAAAAGCGCGCCGACCAACGCCGATCCCAGAAATTTCGTCAGGCGCTTGGGCGGCGGCGCGTCCAGGGCGCGGCTGAAACAATAGCCGCCGATCACCCCGGCGAGCGCGCACAGCGGAAAAGTCGCGTCGGCGGGCCGGCGGAAATAGCTCGCGCCCGGCAGGTCGTAAAGCGCGGCGAAGACAGGCGTGTATTTGCCGAGGGCGTAAACGGCCGAGGCGAGGACGAAAGCGGCGAAAAGGCGCATCGGCCGCTCCAGAAGCCAGCCCCTGGCGACGCCCAGAACCAGAAGCGCGACCAGCGGCAAGGCGCCGAAATAGATTTCGGTCATATTGCGGGCGAGATAGAGGCCGGTTTGGCCCCAGGCCGCCGAAGGCGGTCCCCAAAACGCCGATAAGGGCCCGTCGACATTGTAGAGATTGGCGACGAGCGCCGTCAGCAGCGAAGCAGGATGCAGCGAGCCATGAGCTGAGGCTGCGAGCGAAATGACGGGGCGGTTCGATTGCCGCAGAAGAGCGATGGTCCAAAGCAGCGGCGGAACGGCGACGAACGCGCCGACGATCAGGACACCGGAAAGCGGCGCCACCATGCCTCCGAGGCGCGCAAAAAATCGGCGCTCATCCTCCTTTGGCGGCGAAACCAGCCGCCAGACGACGAAGAGGCCGAGGAAGAGGCTGAAGAACCACGCGACCTGATTGGGAGCGGCAACCATAAAGCCGGCGAACAGGCCCGCCGCCGCGCCCCATAGGAAAGAGGCGCGATCGAGCGCCCGATTGAGCGCCCAAAGGGCCAGAGGAAACCAGGAAAGGCTCAGGATCTGGCCAATATGCTGGATACGCCAGGCGGCCGAACCGCCGTAGGCAAAGGCGAGAGCAGCGATCAGGCCGCCGGCGGCGCGCCAGCCGCGGTCGCGGAAATAGAGCATCCAGCCGAGGCCGCCGAGGGTCAGCATGGCGAAGGCGACCGCGTCGGCCTGCTGAAAGGTCGGCTGGGGAACGAGCGCGGCGAGCAGCAGGTAGGGCGGCGAGAAAATCAGCGACTGCGGATCGGCGATCTGCGGCCAGCCGGCGAAGACATTGGGCGTCCAGAAAGGCGACCGGCCGCTGTGCAACGCATGGGCGAGGAAAGAGAGCTGCGGCTGGAATTCCGCCTTGGCGTCCCAGGGGATCGTCACCTGTTGCGACAACCACGGCCAGGCCAGATAGAAACTGGCGAGAATAAAGAACAGCAGGGAAAAAGCGAAAAGCCCGCGCGATTCGGGCGCCGCTGGGCGGGAATATGTCGACATCAAAGGAATGACCGGCTTCGCCGCGCCAGGCGGCGAGAAAATGGAAGTTCCGCGGCCTTGGCCGCGCGCGGACGGTTCTTACATAATCGTTTGACGGCCCCAGGACCAGTTTTTTTGCGCCACAGCCGTCCGCAAAAAAAGCTGCGCGGCGGCCTCCCGCCGCCTTGTTTCGGCGCATTCGCACTCGCGCCCGAACTTTTTGTCGCGATCGAAGTTGAGTCCGGCATCGCTACGTCGTCCGTCGCGGCGCCCGCTCGAAACCGCCTCGCTTTGCGGCAGCCGATGGACTCACGCCGGCGAAATCGGGCGCAATTGAATAGGCCGCGATGGCGTCATTGGGTATAGGCCACGAATTGACTAAAGCGCTCCAGCCATTCAACTTCGCGGCAGAGTATAAAATTATAAGAATATGCTAGTTGTTTAGAGTAAGCAAAGGGGGAAAAAATGCATGTAAAACTTCTCATTCCTGTAGTATTCGCGCTCGCTTTTGCTATGGGCGAGGTTTCACCGACGTTCTCCGCGCCGATAAACGCGGAGGCGATCGGAGCCGCGGCCCCCGCGGCAAATATCGAATTGGCGCGGAACGGACGCGGCGGAGGACATCGCGGCGGCATGCGCCACGGCGGCGGGCGCCACGGCGGCATGCATCGCGG
>CAYRNB010000013.1:31329-43762 GCA_964425315.1 uncultured Rhodoblastus sp. | reverse complement strand
GGCGGCAGGTGGTACGGCACCGGGCGGCGCTATTGGCGTGGACGCTGGTGGCCCTATGGCGTCGGCGCGTGCTGGCGTTTGACCCCCATCGGCTACGTCTGGATCTGCTCGTAAGGAGCTGTCGGCGCGGGAGTCCGCGCCTCGGGACACCGAAACGCCGGCGACGCGCGGAACGACCCGCGCGTCGCGTGGCGTAGGCGTCAGGAAAAAACCAGGAACCCGCGCGGTTCAGGCGCCGCCGGACGGTGGAATGTCGACGTCGAGGAAATGGCCGGCGCGGTCGCGCTTGGCGGCGAGATAATGAATGTTCTGCGGCGTCGGCCGCCCCTGGATGCGCTGATCGGCGACATCGAGTCCCGCGGCGCGCAAGGCTTCGATCTTGGCGGGATTATTGGTCATCAGCAGCACGCGCGTGACGCCCAAAAGGTCAAGCATGCGAGCGGCGTAGCCGTAGCGCCGCTGGTCGAGGCCGAAGCCTAGAATTTCGTCGGCGTCGTAAGTGTCGTGGCCCTGCGCCTGCAGGCAATAGGCGCGCACCTTGTTGGCGAGGCCGTTGCCGCGGCCCTCCTGGTCGAGATAAAGAATGATGCCGCCGCCGTTTTCCGCCATGAAGCGCGCCGTGTGGCGCAGCTGGTCGCCGCAGTCGCATTTGAGCGAGCCGAAGAGGTCGCCGGTGAGGCAGGCGGAATGGAGCCGCACGTGCACCGGCTCGGCGAGATTGGGCCTGCCGACGATCACCGCCGCCTGGTCGCGCAGACCCTCGCCTCCGCGAAAGACGACGATCTCGGAATTGGGCGCGCCTTCGAGCGGCACCGGCGCGCGGCCGATCATCTGCAAGGTCACGATTTTTTTGGCGCGAAAGGCGCGGATTTCGCCGCCGGTGACCTGCTGAAGCTCCGGCGCGGGATCGACCAGAGGAACAATCACGGCGCCCGGCAGCAGATGGGCGAGGCGCAAAGCGTCGAGCGCCGCCTCTTCCGCAGGACCGGGGTTGGCGACGGGCGCGTCGATGCGCGCCTCTTCCTCGGCGATGAGCGCGGCAATGCGGTCGATATCGATCTCGGGCAGAGCGATCAGGCCGGGCTTGGCCCGCTCGACGCCGAGACGCCGCAGCCTTTGCGCCGACAGGATCAGATTGGCCCGCCCCGCGGCGAAAATTTCCAAGGCTTTGGCGGAATCGTCGCCGAGATGTTCGGCGGGAAAGACCAGGAGCCGAGTCTCGCCCTCGCTGAGCGCGATCGGCCTGCCGGCGCGCAATTCGGCGACGGCGCGCTCGGCGGCGACGAGGCCCGTCGAGGCCAGAGCAGGGAATAGCGACAAAATATCAGACATTTGCTACAAAATTTCCATCCCTCGGCCGCCCCCGGCTGATCCTTACATAATCGCTCAAGCTCTTGATAACCAGCTTTTTGCGCGCTCAGCCCTCTCCCCAGGCGCGTTCGGGCACGAATTTGTACGGGTATTGAGGCTCGACATAGCCCTCCGCCTTCTGCCTTTTCGGCAATTCGATCTTCTCCCGCGGCAGTTCCTCATAGGGGATATGTTCGAGGAGATGGGCAATCGTGTTCAACCGCGCGCGCTTCTTGTCGTCTGAGCGCACGACATACCACGGCGCCCACCCGGTGTCCGTCGCCTTGAACATGTCGTCGCGGGCGCGCGAATAATCGTACCAGCTACGATAGGATTTGAGGTCCATCGGCGACAATTTCCAAATCTTGCGGCCATCGTCGATGCGGGCCTCCAGCCGGCGCTGCTGCTCTTCCGGACTGACTTCCAGCCAATATTTGAGCAGGATGATCCCGGACTCGATCATCGCCTTTTCCACCGCCGGCGCCATGTCGAGGAAGCGCTTGGCGGTCTCTTCGGAGCAAAAGCCCATGACGCGCTCGACGCCGGCGCGATTGTACCAGCTGCGGTCGAAAATCACGACTTCGCCGGCGGAGGGAAAGTGCGGAATATAGCGCTGGATGTACATCTGGGTCTTTTCCCGCTCCGTCGGCGCTGGAAGCGCGACGACGCGGAAAATGCGCGGGCTGACGCGCTCGCAGATCGCCTTGATGACGCCGCCTTTTCCCGCGCCGTCCCGACCCTCGAAAACGACGCAGACCTTGAGGCCCTTGTGAACGACCCACTGCTGCAACTTGACCAGTTCGACATGCAATTTGGCCAGCTCGCGCAGATATTGCTTGTTCTTGAGCTTGTCGGCGCCGGTCCGCTCCGAAAAAGTCTCGATCTTTTCACCGCTTTTGTTCTTGTTTTTCCCGCCCATGATTTGCCCCTCCCCTCGCCGTCCGCTCGACGGCGCAAATGTCGCCAACGCCCCGTTTCCTAAGGCAGGTTGGCGCCGCCGTTCCGAAACGGCTATAGAGGATAATCCACATTCGAATGTGTCGCGCTATAGGGCGCGCCGGCCGGAAAGTCTTGCGCGCGACGTCTGAGTGTCCCTTTTTTCGCGCCGGCGGCGACGAGATCGTCCCGGTGAAATTTCCGCAGTCTCCGTAATGACGAGGCCGAGCATTGCCTTCCGCGTCGCGGGGGCTAAAACCGAAAGGCCACGTTTCGGGATTAAGCCATGCGCCTCGCCATTTTCGCTTTTGCTTTCTTTTGCTTAGCCGGCCCGGCTTGCGCCGCTGGCCCCGGCGATTCCGGCGGGGATCTCGCCGTCCGCGTCGTCAATAAATCGACGCCCGAGCTTTGCGCCGAGCGCGACAATGTCGAACTCGATCTTCTTTCCGCAAAAGTGCGGCATTTGCAGATCAAGGCCGTTCATCCCGCCTATATCGGCATGATCGACCACGACCGCTGGGCGCCGGACTTCACCTCCTGCAACATGCCGCACTTCGAGGGCATCCCGCCCGGCGAGCAACGCAAGACCTTCTACGAGACCCCTGCCCTGTGGCTGACCGGCTATGTCTTACCCCATTTCTGGCGCCCCGCCGATGTGCCGATCAAAGTGAACGGCCGCGTCTGGCGCGGCTTCTCCATGATCCAGTTGTGGATGCTCTATCGCGAGAGAGCCGAAGAGGTTCTCGTCCTTTATCCGCCGGACGGTTATTGGCGCATCCGTCCCCTGCCCTACGAGGACATGCGCTGGACCGCCTATGGCTCGTCCTTCCTGGTCGGTCCGGTGGAGGCGCGGAAACGGCCGATCGTGGCGCTGAAGGACATCGTCTTCGATCCCAAGAGCAAGAGCTTCATTCTCGATTTCGCTCGCGGAGGCTCGGCGAAAGTGACGCTCGCGGGAGTCGATCAGGACCATATCGCCCTCGACGTGGCCTATTCCGGCGCCATGCCTGAAAACCTGCCCTTTGCCGCCTTGCGCTCCATGTACACGACCGAGACCGACGCCGATGTGGCGCGCGTCGCCTGGCGGACCAAGGGCGGCAAGGGCTGGGGCGAGGCGCCGATCATGACCTTTCCCGGCGCCGAGGCGACGGAATTATGGGCGGGGCGGCGCGTCCCCTCGCGCCATAATCTCTCGGCGCCCGACATGATCTTCTCCAATTTCGCGCCATGACGGCGGGACCGTCAAAACAATCGACGACGGCGAAGCCGGCGCGCGTCCCCCTCGTCGATCTCTTGCGCGGCCTGTCCCTTTGGGCGATGGCCGGCTTCCATTTCACCTGGGATCTCGCCCATTTCGGCTGGATCGACCCGCAAATTGTCGCCTCATCCTACTTCCACTGGCTCGGCGACGTCATAGCCGTCTCGTTCCTTCTCCTGGTCGGCTACAGCCTGGTTCTCGCCCGGCAGACCAAGGGCATGCTCTGGGTGAGCGAGAAATTCTGGCGGCGCTGGGCGCAAGTCGCCGCCGCGGCGGGCGTCGTCAGCGTCGTCTCCTATTGGCTCTTTCCCCGGACGCCGATCTTCTTCGGCATATTGCACGCCATTGCGCTATCCAGCCTGATCGCGGCGCCTCTCGTCGACGTCTCGCCAGTCTGGCCGCTGCTTTTGGGCGCGCTGGCGCTCATCGCCCCGCATTTCCTCTCGACGCGCTTTTTCGACGCCAAAATTTTCTGGTGGACCGGCCTGTCCACTTTCGAGCCGCCGAGCAACGATTACCGCCCGCTGCTGCCCTGGCTCGCCTTCGTCCTCTTTGGCGTGGTTTTGGGACTTTGGCGGCGGAAGCTCCCTCCCCCGGCAAGCGGGAAGAGCGGCGGCGGCGGAGGCCCTATCCCGCGCGCGCTAACATTCTGCGGCCGGCATTCGCTGCCGTTCTACCTGATCCACCAGCCCATTCTGTTCGGCCTGTTTCTCGCCCTCGGCCTGGTGGTGACGCCGCCGCCGAACAAGGGCGTTTTTCTACGCCAATGCGCGGTCCAATGCGTCGATGAGGGCGCGACGGCGAGCCTGTGCGAAAAGGCCTGCGCCTGCATGATCGAGCGCGCCGAAAAGGACGGGTTCTGGACCGAATTGGCGCGCGGCCGGCTGACGCCGGAACAAAAATTCATCGCCCATGACGAGGCGGTGTCCTGTTATGCGAAGGCGGTGGGGGAATGACGTCGCCTCGATCCGCCCGATCGCCAAGGCGCCCTGCTGGCCGTATCCGGAAATTTCCTGGCCGAGAGTGATCGGCGTCGCATCCTGCAAATCAGTGCGGCCGATTTTGATCAGGCCGAAAGCATCGGTTCCTGTTCGTGTTTGGCTCGCGCCTTCCCCCCTCATCGCAAACGCCCGCATCAGCGGCCTCGCACCCGACGCGCGTTCACGAATTGGTGATCGCGATAACAGCCAGAAGACGCAGCCTAAGCCCGACTTGCGCGTTAACTTTTATCGCAAGCGGGCGCGTAGTGAACGTCCCGCACTGTTATGAGGTCGTTCGATGGAAGAGCCTTCGAAAAAGCCGAAGCGCGGCTTTGCCTCGATGGATCCTGAAAAGCAGCGCGCCATAGCTCGCAAGGGCGGCGAGAGCGTCCCGCGCGAAAAACGGAGTTTTTCGCAAAACGCCGAGCTGGCCGCCGAAGCCGGCCGCAAGGGCGGGAAGAGCGTCAGTCCGACCAACCGGAGTTTCGCGCGCGACAAGGACCTGGCGAAAAACGCCGGCCGCAAGGGCGGCCGCGCCGCTCACAGTCATGGCCATGGCCATGGCGAGTTGAGATAGAGGCAAAAAAGTGACCCCGCGAGGGGTCTCCAAGAGTTCGCTCGCCTAAGCATCATTTCCGAAAAGTGGTTTCCGCTATTCGCTACGCGGACCTTCGGTTCGGACAAGAATGATGCGAAAACGAAAGAGTCCACGCCGACATTCATGCAGAAACCATGAATGTCGGCGGGGATTCGCGTCGTCAATGGACGACGTCGGACCAGATGCGCTTCTTGGTGAAATAAAGCAGCCCCGCGAGCACAAACAGGAAGACCATGACGCGGAAGCCGACGCGCTTGCGCTCGACCATGGTCGGCTCCGCCGCCCACATGAGGAAAGTGGCGACGTCCTTGGCGTATTGCTTGACCGTCTGCGGCTTCCCGTCGGTATATGTCACCTGCCCGTTGGTCAGCGGCATCGGCATGGCGATATGGTGACCGGGGAAGTAAAGGTTCCAGTTCGGATCGTTGGGATTCGTATAGCCATTCAGGATGGCGTAGATCATGTCCGGGCCCGTCTCCTGATACATGCCGATGTACGGAAGCGGCAGAGCGTCGAAGATGAACTGGGGGAAGCCGCTTTCATACTTGACCGATTTGGCGATCAGCGACATGTCCGGCGGCACGGCGCCAAGCGCGGCGGAGGCGGCTTCCGGATTGGGGAAAGGCGGCGGGATATAATCCGCCGGCCGGCCGGGGCGGTCATACATATTGCCCTGCATGTTGGGCCCGTCATGGATCTTGTAGGTTGCCGCCAAAGCCTTGACCTGCGCCACGGTGAAGGGCCCGCCGTCCTCGCTCAACTGGCGGAACGGAATGTGCAGTTCGTGGCAATTGGAGCAGACCTCCTTGTAAACCTTGAAGCCGCGCTGCAATTGCGCCTTGTTGAAGGTTCCGAACGGACCGGCGAAGCTCCAGTGCTGCCGCGTCGGCTTCGGCTCTTCGGCATTGCCGCCCTTATCGGCGGAATAGGCCAGAGAGGACAAGGCGACGAAGCCGAGAGCGGCGACGGCGACTAATCCGGTTTTTCTGTTGAAAGCCATCTGTCTGTTCCTCGAAATCGGCCGGTCAGCCCTGGTTCTGCGAAGCGGAGGCGGCCTTGTGCTTGGCAAGCACCGCATCGGCGATGGTCGGCGGCACGGGCTTGGTCTTTTCGAACAGGCCTAGCAGCGGCAGAACGATCAGGAAGAAGGCGAAATAGCCGACGCTTAGAATCCGCGCCGCGGTGACATAGCCGCCCTGCGGCGGCTTCGAGCCGAGATAGCCGAGGCCGATGCCGCAGGCGACGAAGATCCAGAAGAAGATCTTGAAGATCGGCCGATATTTTCCCGAGCGCACTTTCGACGTGTCGAGCCACGGCAGGAAGGCGAGAAGCGCGATCGACGAGAACATGGCGATGACGCCGGCGAGCTTGTTCGGAATCGAACGCAGGATTGCGTAATACGGCAGGAAATACCATTCCGGCACGATATGCGGCGGCGTCTTCATCGGATTGGCCGGCAGGTAATTGTCCGCATCGCCGAGGTAATTCGGGATGTAGAAAATGAGCCAGCAGAACAGGATCAGGAAGAGGACGAGGCCGAGGCTGTCCTTCATCGTCGCATGCGGCGAGAAGGGCACCGTGTCCTTCTTGATGTCCTGAACTTCGATGCCGTCCGGATTGTTCTGACCGACAACGTGCAGCGCCCAGACATGCAGGGCGACCACGGCGGCGATCATGAAGGGCAGCAGGTAGTGCAGCGAGAAGAAGCGGTTGAGCGTCGGATTGCCGACCGAATAGCCGCCCCACAGCCAGGTGGTGATCGTGTCGCCGACATAGGGAATGGCGGAGAACAGGTTGGTGATGACGGTCGCGCCCCAGAAGGACATCTGGCCCCAAGGCAGCACGTAGCCCATGAAGCCGGTCGCCATCATCATCAGGAAGATGATCACGCCGAGAAGCCACAGGACTTCGCGCGGCGCCTTATAGGAGCCGTAGTAAATTCCGCGGAAAATGTGGATGTAGACGGCGAAGAAGAACATGGAGGCGCCGTTGGAATGCGCGTAGCGCAGGAACCAGCCCCAGCGCACGTCGCGCATGATCTTTTCGACCGAATCGAAGGCCAGGCGCGAATCCGGCGTGTAATGCATGGCCAGAATGACGCCGGTCACGATCTGCGCCACCAGCATGAAGGACAGGATGGCGCCGAAGGTCCACCAGTAATTGAGATTCTTCGGCGTCGGATAGGCGACGAAGGAATCGTAGGAGAAGCTCAGAATCGGCAGGCGCGCCTCAAGCCATTTCACGAAGCCGTTCTTCGGCTCAAAAGTTGAATGTCCTTGCATGTGCGATCTCTTGGTATTGATGCCTTGGGGACGGGCGGAAGCGCGGGGGAGCTTCAGCCGATTTTGACCTTCGTGTCGGACAGGAAGACCTGGGGCGACGCGGCCGGACTGGCCGGCGCCGGACCATTTCGTATGCGGCCGGACATAAGGTAGACCGGACCTTGGCAGGCGCGGGTTGAGACGTCGGAATTGATCCGGCTGATGGGCGGCGAGACAGAAGCGGCGGATTCAACGGCCGTAATCGCCCCTGTAGCGAAGTGATGGAAATCTGTGCGGGTCGATTCGCCCGTCATTGCGGCGCCCAACTTTGCATCCTCGGTCCTACTTTGAGCCTCGCGAGCGCGATTAAGCGCCGGAAGCCCGCTTCGCGTTTGAGCCACGAAGCCGTTGACGAGTTGCTGCGCGAGGGCCGGGAGCGCCCGCGCGGCGGCGGATCGCCAAACCGCAGAATCGCACGGCCCTCCCGCCGCGATGCGGCGGCGCGCGAAAGCGGAAAATTGGCGTAGCTTGTTGAAACAAGCGACGCTATTTGGCATCGATCTTTCCTCTTGTCCATAGAACGAGCTTAGAAATTTGGCTAGCGGCGCCTTGGCCTCATAGGTCCTTCGGGCGCCCTCGCTTGGCGGCGCGAAGGCCCGATGCTATCGAAAACCATGCCCCCAGACGCCGCCGCGCCTTTCTGTCTTGCTCTGTATCAGCCGGATATTCCGCAAAACGCCGGGACCATGCTGCGCCTTTGCGCCTGTCTTGGTCTCGACGCCGCCCTGATCGAGCCGGCCGGCTTTCCTCTCTCGGACCGGCATTTTCGCCGCGCCGGCCTCGACTACCTCGACCTTTTGAGGATAGACCGGCACGCCTCTTGGCCGGCCTTTGAGGATTGGCGTGCGACAATGGGCCGCAGATTGGCGCTGCTCTCGACCAGCGCCACGACGGATTATGTCGATTTCGCCTTTCAGCCGGGCGACATTGTCATGGTCGGGCGCGAATCGGCCGGCGTTCCCGACGAGGTTCGCGCCGCAGCCGACGCGGTTTTGCGCATTCCCATGCGCCGGAACCTGCGTTCCCTCAATGTCGCCGTGGCGGCGGCCATGGTTCTGGGCGAAGCCCTGCGCCAGACGCGACAATTCCCGCAGGAGACCCTTTCGTGAACGATCAATTGCTTGAAACGCGCCAACGCGCCGCCGCCGCCTGGTTCGCGGCGTTGCAGAGCCGCATTATCGCCGCCTTCGAGGCGCTGGAGGCGCGTTCCGACGCCGTCTGGGCGGAAAAAGACGCAGAGCCGGGCCGATTCGTTTTGACGCCCTGGGAGCGGGAAAATGGCGACGGCGCGCCTGGCGGCGGCGGCCGCATGGCGCTGCTCCATGGCCGCCTTTTCGAAAAGGCCGGCGTTCACTGCTCCACCGTTTTCGGGACTTTCGCCGCCGAATTCGCCAAGGCGATTCCGGGCGCCGATCGCGATCCGCGCTTCTGGGCGGCGGGGATTTCGCTCATCGCCCATCCGCGCAATCCCAACGTCCCGACAGTTCATATGAACACGCGCATGGTGGTCACGACCCGAAGCTGGTTCGGCGGCGGCGCCGACCTCACGCCGGTTCTCGACGCCCGCCGCAACCAGGACGACCCGGATTCGCGCGCCTTTCACGCGGCCATGCAAAAAGCCTGCGAGGGACACAAAGTCGCGGACTATCCCCGCTTCAAAAACTGGTGCGACGATTATTTCTTTCTCAAGCACCGCAACGAGCCGCGTGGGATCGGCGGCATATTTTACGATTATCTCGAAGCGGGCGAGGAAGCCTTCGACCCCGCCTTCGCCTTCACCCGCAATGTCGGCGAAGCCTTTCTCGACGTCTATCCGCGAATCGTCGCCGCCAATATGGGCAGGGAATGGACGGAGGCGCAGCGCGAGGAGCAATTGGTCCGGCGCGGGCGCTACGTCGAATTCAATCTGCTCTATGATCGCGGCACGATTTTCGGCTTGAGGACCGGCGGCAATGTCGCCGCGATTTTGTCATCCATGCCCCCCATAGTGAAATGGCCATGAAGGGCGGCGGCTTCTCGCCGTCCTTCGATTTTGGAAAACGAGCAAAGCAATGGAATTCGAACCCGGCGAAATCGTGCAGTTGAAATCCGGCGGGCGCGGCATGACCGTGGTCAGGCAGGTCAAGGATCAGGTCGAGGTTATCTGGTACGCCGAATGCGACGACGCCTTGCGCAACGCGACCGTTCCCGCGGCCTGCCTGGCGCCGATCGAATATGACGACGACGACGATCTCGGAGACGAGTGAGCGCGTCGCGCGTCAGCGGGGATGCAGGTCGAAATCCGACGGAGAGCCTTCCGGCGCGTAAACCCCGTCGCTGCGCATGATTCCGCGCTGCGCCGGATCAGGCGCATAACTCTTGGCGGCATAGCTCTTGAAGGAAGCGGGCGCCGCGGCCGGCGCGGACCGGCGGCGCGCCCGGCGGGCGGGGTCGGCGGCGGCGAGCGTGGCGGCGACAAGCGCCAAATTGGGGCCGGAATGCATGGCGTAGCCGCCCCTTTCGACCGGCGCGCCGGCCTGCGACACATCCATATCGTCGTCGATCTCCGGCGCCGGCGGCAAATCGTCCCTGGGCGGCGGCGGCTCGGTCGAGCGCAGACGCGGCCGGCAATAGAGGCGCGGCCCGGTCGAGGTCATGCCGTGCATGGCCAGATCGATATGCATGTGATTGTAATGGTAGGGATTGGCGCCGGGGCTGAGCACGGTGGTGAACAGGCCGCATGACCCACTGGAAACGTCGCGCAGAAAAGCCTCGGTCTGGGGATCGCCCCGCCACCAGTCATGCACATAGCTGATATTCCGGCCGTCGGCGAGGCGATAGCCGCCGATGTCGATGGCGTTGCCAAAGGAATGTTCGGATAGGCGCGCGCCGAACTTGTGATCGATCGACCGGCAATTGTAGGCGCCCATGGAATAAATCTCGACCACCGGCTCGCCGAAGCGCGCCTGCGCCGCCGGCTGCACGACCTGCGTCAGCCAGTCGTTGAGTTCGGCTGTCATGGAACAGTCGAGCGTCTGGGTCGAATTGAACATGACCGCGCCATCCTGCAGGGCCGTGACCTTGAGGGGCCGGGTCATGCCGCAGATCGAGGGGCCGTCGATCTCATGGCGCGCGGGGCGGATATAGGGGGAGAAGGCGACGCGCTTTTTGGCGAAACAGGCTTCCTCCGCCCTTGTGCGCCAGGCCGGCCGCTCCGCGCCAACGAAGGGCGAGCACCCGGCGAGCGCGCCGAGGCCGAGAAGGAAAATAAAGGATATTTTGCAAGGGCGCGCCATGGCGCCATTTCTGCGCCCGCGCCCTTAATCCGCGCTAAAGCAAAATGGTTAATGCGTAAATATTTATCGAATGTGACATGCGAACAGCGGCCCATAGGCCGCTGTCTTGATTGCAATCTTTCTGTGTTCTTCCGCCTCAGGAGGAGGATCAGCCCTGCGGCGCCGACGGCCCCTGCCCGCTGCGGCTGGCCATGAAGCTTTCGAATTCCTCGCGGTCCTTGGCGCGGCGCAGACCTTCGAGATATTCGTCGAAAGCCTTCTCGGCTTCGAAAATCTTGCGCCTTTCCTCTTCCAGGCGCTCCAACTCCGCCTTACGCCATTCGTCAAAGGCGGAATTGCCGCTCGACCTCCAGGCGCCGGAAAAAGAGCGCGGCATGCCGAAGGAGCCGCAACGCCTCTCGAACCCGCCCCATTTTTCCTGGGCGAATTGGCCGAAATCGCCGTGATAGCCGCTCTTGGCCTGAAAAAACTTCCATCCCAGAATGGCGAGGCCGATCGGCCAGAACATGATGAAACCGAGGATCATCGCCAGCAGTTCGATCGCGGTCCAGCGCATGCGTCCGCAACGACCTGAATGGACTCGCGCGTGAGTTGAACAGCCCATGTCGAAACTCCCTTCATCGCCGCCTTAGGGCCGCCGATGTGAATGTAATATACTTTTACATTACCCCACTGCCCAGGGGGATGGCGCAAAAATTTTCGTGATCATTCGCTATTGCCGGGGATGAGCCGCTTCACCCCGAGCGACTGCCGCACCGCCGCCTCGACCAGCGCGGAAACGGAATCCTCCAGCAGGGCCGAGGCCTGCTGAGGATCGGAAATATGGCCGGCGAGCATGAGTTCGGCGACGCCATGAGTCGTCGCCCAAATCTGCATGGCGAGCGCGCGGGCGTCGCGCTCCGGCGCGTAAAAGTGGCGCAGCACCGCGATGGTGGTGCGGATCAGCTCGTCGAAAGCCTTTTGTGCGGCGCTGTCGGCCTCGGGCCTGGTCGAAAAGCCGCCGTCGCCGAACATGGCCTTATAGAGCCCGGGCTCGGTGCGGGCGAAGGCGAGATAGGCGGCGCCGCGCCGGCGCAGGGCCGAGACCGGATCGGGCTTGCCGCCGTCCCAGGCGCGCCTGAGCTCCCCGTTGAAATGTTCGAAACCCTCATGCGCCAGCGCCGCCACCAGCGCTTTCCGGTCGGCGAAGTGACGATAGGGCGCGGCGCCGGTGACGCCGACGCGCTTGGCCGCTTCCGACAGGGTGAAGCCGGCGGGGCCGCGCTCCGAGATCAGGGTCCGCGCCGCCGCCAGCAAGGCCTGGCGCAGCCGGCCGTGATGGTAGCCGCGCTCCTTTGCGCCTTCTCCGCCGCAATGCCGCCCGGTGGCGCCCATGCCAAACCCATCCGCCGAAAAGTCCGTTCTTCCCGTTTATGTTCAGTTTGCGCCGCACGGCGGCAAAATAAAAGCCCGGCCGGTGGGGCCGGGCTCGTCGTCGGCTGGGAGGCGCCGGCGAAGGGATCAGAAAATGTTCATCAGAAGCGCGAAAGGATGGGGGCCGATATGGTAGGTAAGGCCGATCCGCGCGCTGTTTTCGGACTTCGATAGGCCGTGCGTTGTGTTAAAACACGCCACGCCGCAAACCGTCGACGACCAGTTCGCCTTGCCGAAATCATAGTAGCGATATTCGGCGAAAGCGCTCCAGTTTTCCGAAATGCCATATTCGAGGCCGGCGC
>CAYRNB010000013.1:0-31229 GCA_964425315.1 uncultured Rhodoblastus sp. | reverse complement strand
CGATATTCGGCGAAAGCGCTCCAGTTTTCCGAAATGCCATATTCGAGGCCGGCGCCGACGTCGAAACCCGTGACGTCCTTGTTGAAATGCACCCCACCGACATAATGGTTCATTTCGCTGAACGCGACGCCGCCGATGACATAGGGCAGCCAGCGGTCCATGGCGTAGCCGACTTTGCCATCGACCGAAGCCAGCCACCGCTCATGCAGCCGGAAGTTGGGATTGCTCGAGCTGTTCTCATTGATGACGTCATATTCGCCCTGCACGCCGAGCACCCATTGGCCATACTGGTATTGATAACCATAATGGCCACCGAAAAAGCCCATGACCGGATCGACCGACACGGACGGCAGCCCAGGACTGCTGAATTCGGCATTGGCCCACATCGCGCCAACGTGCTCGCCGGTATAGACGCCGGTCCAGGTGAAAATCGGCGGCGGCACGAAAGCCGGCGCCTCCTTGGTCGAAGGAAGATCGGAGGCCAAGGCCTGCGCGGCAAATGCAGCGACAGCGACCGTCGCGAGAAGAATTCTTTTCATTTTTCCGTCCCGAGGGGGTGAGCGTTGAATCGCCAAACGCGTCTATTTGTCCTCCGCCAATCATGCTTGAGAGCAAAGTTCGAGGCAAAACATTTCTCTTTGCGTAGGACACATGATCGAGCCTTGTTACAAATATGTCACTGCCCGTTCCGCCTTGGCGCCGCCACCTCAGCATTGCCCGCAACAAACTGTTAATACTTGAACTTGCCGATGAACCTTTCTTTCGGGGAACGGCCGTTCTTTCCGCCGCAATCGATCGCGGCGGGCGCCCCTCCGCCGGAGGCGCGCCAGACTGGGCTTGCGCGTAATTTCGCGGTTGCCTAAAAATTAGGCGGGCGAGACCTTTTTGCTCGCAATTGCAGCCGATACGCGCAATTTTTGGAATTGCTCATCCGGCGATCATCGTTTATTCTTTACTCAACTTTTGTCTATGAGCTGAGCGAAAGGTGAAAATTGCTTCCCCAACCGACTCGTCCCGAATCGAGCCCGTCGAAGGAGCAAAACATGTCGGCCGCGATCAAAGTCGAACTTCTCTCGATCTGCGCCGCTTTTGCTTTTGCCGCCGCGGTCCTGGCCGTGGTCTGGTGACGGAGGCATAGCCGGCGGCGTCCGCCCGTCACGCGTAATATCCCGGCGTCCGAACAGCGAAGCGCGTCCCCTCCCCGCTCCTCCGCCGAAGACGACGCACCCGAGCGCATCCGGACATCACCGGGTGCGCTCTTCTTTCCGATCACGAAAAAACGCGAGCGTCAGCCAGGCTGTTTGAATCTCTGGCTCGCGGATTGGCTGAACAATCTGTCCTGCGACAGCGCCAGCATTTCCATCTTGCGTAGATTGATGGGCGCCAGAGTCATCACCGACTCCACCCAGATGTCGGTGACGTCGCGCAATTCGTCCATGGTCAGCGGCGCGATCCGACGCCGCACCTTGCCGACGGCGCCGAGCAGACGGTGGCGCTTGCCGTTTTCCTCGATGAAGGCGCGCGCCCGCGCCTGCCCTTCGCCCTTCTCGACCAATATGTCGACCAGGCCCATGTCGAAAAAATCCTCGGCCTTGTACATGCGCCCGCCCAAAATCAGCTTTTCCGCCCGCGCGGCGTCGAGCCGGCGCGAAATCAGGCTGTAAGCGCCCATGCCGGGGAAGGTGTGAAACAAGGCCTCGGGAAAGCCGAGATTGACCCCGCGTTCGGCGATGACGAACTGGCAGGAGAGCGCCGCCTCCAAACCGCCACCCAAAGCGTCGCCTTCCAGCAGCGCCAGGGTGACGACCGGCGAATCGAAGCCGTGATAATTGTTGTAGATCGCCTCGACGCAGGCATAGGCGTATCGGCGCAACCCTTCGGAATCGCGGGCGCGCACGCGATCGAGGAAAAAGGCCAGATCCCCGCCCATATTGAATACGCCCGGCCGTAGCGAGCCGCCGACGAAAAACTTGATCGGCGGATCGTCGCTTGCGCCGCCTTCGAAGAGCGCGCGTATGTCGGCGTTGAGCGCATTGAGGTCGCGCAGCAGCGGCAGGGTCCAGCTCACTGAATTTTCGTGGCGCATCGCGCACCACACGGTCTTGCTGACAGGATCGAAACGCACGTCCAGGGTGCGGCGCGGCCGGGCCAGAAACTGGAGGCTCGGGGGCAGCGCCCTGTCGGCCTGCTCTCCCGCAAGTGAACGAGTCGCCAATGGATTGGCGACCGGTTTGGAATCGGACAAGGACGAAAAACCCACGGACGGGATCATTTTTTAGTTCCGGCGGCCCCTATCGCTAAGCGACTTTCTCGCCGCTTCGTCAAACCTTAACAAAAAATGAACGCCGCAAATGTTACGTGGGAAACTTGCGCGTAAAAATTGCGAAATTTTTCGTCGGCCCATAAGTGACATCAAATCAACGGATTAGGCGAAATCTCGCTCGCCGGCGGATCATAAGGCGTCCGGACGCGCGGCTTCCGCGAGGGCGGCGCCAAATCGCTCCAGCAGGCCGGTCTCATCGCCGCAGCGCGCGATCAGATCGGCAAGGTCGCGGGGCGGCGCGAGGGCGAGCCGCGCCAGAGCCGCGTCGCCGATTAGCCGCGAGGGCGCGACGCCCGCGCGGCGGGCGACGGCCTGGCGCGCCGCGCGCAGCCGCCGCAGCCGTCGCGCCTCTTCGACGGTCAGGGCCGGCATTCGCCGCCCTGCGCCCTCAACGGGATCCGCCGCGGCCTCCGCCTCCGGCGGCGGTTCGGATGAGGGAGGCGGCGCGCGTTTGGCGAATCCCGCAGCCGCGACGCGCCACGCGAAAACCCGCGCCTCGCCGGGCGCGCGCCGGACCAAACGCGCCATTTTCCGCAACGCGGGAAAGCGTTTTCGGCAATTGTCGCAGCGGCCGCAGGGCATGCATTTTTCGCCAAGGGCGGCGAGCAGGACCCTTTCGCGGCAATCCTCGGCGGAAAAATAATCGGCGATGATTTTGGCGCGTCGCGCCGCCGCCTCATCGATCTCGGCGATCTCGAACCGCGCAACGCGCAGCCGCGGGATTTCCGCCGGCGCATAAAGCGCGATGGCCTCGGCCGGCTTTCCGTCGCGGCCGGCGCGGCCGGTCTCCTGGTAAAGCGTCTCGAGATGATCCGGCAGGTCGCAATGAATGACATAGCGCACGTCGGGCTTGTCCACGCCGAGGCCGAAGGCGATGGTCGCCGCCATGACCATGTCCGAGCGCGCCAGAAATTCATCCTGGCGCTCGTCGCGCAGGCGCGCCGGCAAGCCGGCGTGATAGGCCGCCGCCCTATGACCGGCCTCCGTCAGCGCCCGCGCCAGAAAATCAGCCTTTTGCCGCGATCCGCAATAGAGAATGCCGCTTGAGCCGCGCCGCGCCCCTGCCAGCTCCAGAATCTGGCGGGTCGCGTCGCGTCGGCGCGCGAGCGCCGAAAGCGCGATCGCCGGGCGGCGGAAGGAACGGATGAAGAGTCGCGGCGGGCGAGAAAAGAGATTGGCGACAATATCGGCGCGGGCTTGCGCGCCGGCGGTCGCGGTCACGGCGACGATTTGCGGAAAACCCAAAACTTCCGCCGCCGCGCCGATTTGGCGGTATTCGGGGCGAAAGTCATGGCCCCAATGCGAGACGCAATGGGCCTCGTCCACGGCGAGGAGATTGGCGCCCGCGTCGCGCAGAAGGGCGAGCGTCGCCGGATCGGCCAGACGCTCGGGCGAAAGATAGAGAAGCTTGAGCGCGCTCCTTTCGAGACGGGAGCGCATTTTGAAATAGTCTTCCGCCGCCATGCCGGCATGCCAGGCCGCCGCGGCGACGCCGCCGGCCGCCAGCTTTTCGGTCTGATCGCGCATCAGGGCGATGAGCGGCGAAACCACGACGGTCAGGCCCGGACGCGCCAAGGCGGCGAACTGATAGAGCAAGGATTTGCCGCCGCCCGTCGGCCAAAGCGCGAAAACATCCTCGCCGTCCAGAAGCGCCCCGATCGCCTCGGCCTGGCCGGGCAGGAAATCGGCAAAGCCGAATCGTTCGCGCAGGATCTTCCGCGACGGGCCAGGGTCAGCCATGGCGGCGAAGTCCACCAGAGCGTCCATTCGCCGGGGGGCGCGACAATAGGTCGCCGCCCTCAGCCGAAAGAGGCGCCAAAGTTGCGGGCGTTTGCATCGCCTTGGCCATTGTCATGCGGTTATCCACAGCCTAAATTGTCCCGGCGCCAGGCGATGCCGGGGTCGCAGCGCGCTGTTATGTGCATCGATTCGGGTTGGTTGTCCCGATCGTCAGGAAGGAAACGACGCATGAAACTCATCTACGCTCTGTCGGCGGCCGCCGCCCTCGCTTTTGTCTCTACGTCCGCCTTCGCCGCCGGCGATGCGGCGAAGGGCGCCATGGTGTTCCACAAGTGCATGGCCTGCCACCGCATCGGACCCGGCGCGAAGAACAGCGTCGGCCCCGATCTCAACGGTCTCGACGGCCGCAAGGCGGGCACGGAAGCCGGATACAATTATTCCGACGGCATGAAAAAGGCCGGCTTCACCTGGGACCAGGCGAATTTCGAGGCCTATATCACCAATCCGAAGGCCAAGGTTCCGGGCAACAAAATGCCCTTCCCCGGCCTGCCCAATGCGACCGAGCGCGCGAATCTCTGGGCTTATATTTCCCAGTTCAACGCCGACGGCTCCAAGAAAAAATAAGCCCGACGCGTCTTCCGCCTTTTGCGCCGGCCGCGAATTCCTCGCGGCCGGCGTTTTTTTGCGAAGGGCCTGCCCCGCTTTTTCGCGCGCCAGCTTTCTTTCGGCCGCAGGAAAGATTAAACAGCGGCGCATGACCGATCTGTCGCTCGATTACGCCTTGCAGACGCCTGCCGACCTGCCCGCCATCCGCAAATTGGAGGAGCGCGCTTTCGGGCCCGGTCGTTTCGCCAAGACCGCCTATCGACTGCGCGAGGGCGTCGAGCCCGATTGGAATCTCTCCTATCTCGCCCGCATCGGCGGCATGCTGGTCGGCGCCTGCACCATCACCCGCATCGGGATCGGCGGCGCGCCGGCTCTGCTGCTCGGGCCCCTGACGGTCGAAGAGCCTTTCCGCGCCAGGGGTCTGGGCGAGGCTTTGGCGCAGAGGTCGCTGGAAGCGGCGAAAGCCGCGGGGCACGAACTGGTGCTGCTGGTCGGCGATCCGCCTTTTTACGAGCGCCTCGGCTTTTCCCGCGCTCCTTTCGGGCATTTTCTCTTTCCCGGCCCGGTCGATCCGGCGCGGCTCCTGTATTGCGCGCTTCAGCCCGGCGCCTTCGAGAGCCACAGGGGCTCGGTGACCTCAGCCTGACCCTGCCTTGCGGCCAAAACCCTCATAGGCCCAGGCGGCGACGAGGGCGCCGAGCAACAGCAGCAGGCCGATGAAGCCCACGGCCAGCGGCTCGAGTTTCACCCCCTTGGCCACGCTCGCGCCGGTTCGCCTGATGGCGATGAAATCGGCGCCGGCATAGATCGGGCTGTCGCGCATGGCGACGATGCGCGGCATATGAATCGCGCTCGTTCCCGGAACGCCGATGCGCCGCGCCGAGCCGCCGGTCGCTTCCGCCAGAGGGCGCAATTTCTTCGTTGTCGAGACCACTTCGCGATATTCGAGCGGATTGGCCGGCCCGACATTGACCAGCGCCTTCAGATCGCCCTGGCTCAGGCGATAAAGCCCCAGTTCCTTCGCCGCGATTTTTCCGCGGAACAGGCCCGGCTCGGCCTTGGTCAGAACCACGTCCCGCGTCTTGCCGGAGGGGGAGACGATATGGACGGGGGGGACATGATCGCCCAAAGTCTGGCGCTCGATGACCAGCTCCCTGCCATGCGCCTCGCCGCGCAGGGCCTCTTCGGCCAGTTCCGGCTGTTTCATCAGCCAGTGCGCCGTGCGACGCATCAGATCTTCATAAGGGCCGCCGCCCTCGAAACCGCGCGCCCAAAGCCACATCTGGTCGGTGAGAAGCAGCGCCACCCGCCCCTTGCCCTCGTGCGCCAAAGTCAGGATGGGCGCGCCGCCAACGCCGGAAAGGACCGTGACGCCGCGCTCGCTCACCGCCTGGACCTGGCGGAACCATTGGCTCCAACCCGCCGGGGACTGGCCGGCGCCGGGCAGGCCGCGCGTCACCGGATCGCGCGCGCCGATTGTGGTCAGGGCGGCGCGGAAGGGCTGCTCGATCACCTTGCCGGTCGGCCGCACCGGAATGACCCTGCCTATCGGCGTATAATAAAGCCCGTCGGCCCCGGCGAAATTCGGCCCCGCGACAATGGCGAGCGCGCCGCCGCGGCGCACGTAATCGACGATATTGTCGAAATATTGCGGCGGCAGCAGCCCCATATTGGAGTAGCGGTCAAAGACAATCAGGTCGAAATCGCGAATCTTGCGGCCGAAAAGTTCGGCGGTGGGAAAGGCGATCAAGGCCAGTTCGCGAATCGGCGTCAGATCCTGCTTCTCCGGCGGCCGCAGAATGGTGAAATGCACCAGTTCGACATTGGCGTCGGACTTGAGCAGATTGCGCCAGGCGCGTTCGCCCGGATTGGGCTCGCCCGAAACCAGCAGAACCTTCAGATGGTCGCGCACGCCATCGACTGTCGCCGACGCCTTGTTATTGACGAGCGTCAGCTCGTTCGGCATGGGCTCGGCGTCGAATTCGACCACATTCCTGCCGCCGTGATCGACCTTGACCGGCACTTTCACCACATCGCCCGGAATCGCCAGGACGCGCGAGACGACGGAGCCGTCGCGGCTCACCGTCACCGGGACCGGCTCGCCCGGCCCGTTGGCCTCGTCGACCCTGATCTTGAAGGTCACCGTCTTGCCGATCAGGCCGTAGCGCGGCGCCTCGACCAGTTCGACGCGGCGGTCGCGCTCGCCCTTCTCGCCGGTGACCAGCACCTGCAAAGGCGCCTTGAGGTTGGCGGCGGCAAGGGTTGGCGGAATATCGTGGACAATGCCGTCGGTCACCATGATGACGCCGCCGAGCCGTTCCGAAGGAACGTCGGCGAGGCCCTGGTTCAAGGCGGAGAAGAGGCGCGTGCCCTGATCTTCGTCGCCATCGCGCGCATCGCCCGCCTCGATGAAGCGGACCTCCACATTGCCGAGTTTATTCAACGCCGCCTTCAAGGCGCCGCGGGCGGCGTCGGTCTGCGCGCGCCTGACGCCGAAATTCTGCGAGGCGCTGCGGTCGAGCACCACCGCCACCACGTCCTTGAGCGGCTTGCGCTGCTCCTGCACCAGCGACGGCCCGGCGAGGGCGCCGAGCAGCAGCAGGAAAACAAGGCCGCGCAGCAGCGCGCCGCGGCGGCGCAGAAAAAGGGCGGCGGCAACGAGGACAGCGGCCAGGACGGCGAACAAAGCCAGCAGCCAGACCGGCGCCAGCGGCGCGAAGACAAGGCCGAACTCGGTCACCGGCTCAGCCTTTCCAGCAATTCGCGCACATGCACCTGATCGGCTTTGTAATTGCCGGTCAGCGAGTACATGACGATGTTAACGCCGCCGCGCAGCGCCATTTCGCGCTGGCGGCGACCGCCGGGGATAAGCGTATAGAGCCCGTCGCCATAGGAATCCTCGGCCCAGGCCGCCGCCAGATCGTTGGAGGCGATGATGATCGGCGAGACATTGTCGCCGGCGCGGGCGGGACGATTCTCTCCCGGCTTGGGCGGCGGCAGGGCCTCGATATAGGTCGGCCCGTCCATGGTGCGGCCGACGAAATTCTCCAGAATGTAGAAGGTGCGATAGACGACGTGGTTGGGCGGGACTTTCTGCAGCGGCGGCACGTCGATGTCGGCGAGAAAGGTCCGCAGCCATCTCTGCGCCGGCGTCATCGGCCCGCCCTCGACTTGCATTTGCCCGTCGCGCGTGTCGAACAGGACCAGCCCGCCCTGTTTCATATAGGCCTGGATACGGCGCGCGACCTTCGCCCCCGGTTGCGGCGTATCCGGCGCGATCGGCCAATAGATCAGGGGATAGAAGGCCAGTTCGTCATGCGCCGGATCGATCGCCTGCGGCGGGCCCGGCACGAGCGCGGTGCGCTGCGCCAGGACCTGCGACAAAGTGGTCAGGCCCTCGCGGCTGATCCGGTCGACGCGCGTGTCGCCGGTGACGACATAGGCGAGTTCGGTCTTCAGCGCCGCATTCATGTCGCGCTGCGAAACGTGTTGCGCCTTGGCCGGCGGCGGCGCCAGCACGACGGCCAGAGCGAGCAGGGCCAGGGCCGGACCGGCGCGTCGCCGCCAGCGTCCGCCCAGGACGAGCAGAGCAAGAGCGTCGGCGAGCGCCAGGAGAAAGGCGCCGATCAGCAGCGGCGGACGCAAATCGACCGGGGGCGGCGCCGTCACTTCCTTCTGCTTCAGCGGCACGCGCGAAAAATCGAGCGGCGCGAGGCGCAAAACGGCCGAATAGGCGTTGAAGGCGCGCGGCGAACCCGCCTCGCCGTAAAAACCCGCCGGATGAGCCGCATCGGGCGCGACGGGCGGCTTGGCCGGCAGCGGCTTGGTCAGCGGCGAGGGCTCGCCGAGCCTGCCGAAGCCGTCGAGGGTGCGCAAGGGCGCCAGCGCCTTCGCCGTCTCGCCCGCCGCCGCCCTTTTGCCGACGATGGCGGCGCGATCGACGATCCGGCGCAGCATATCGACAAAAAGGCCGGACATTGGCAGGTTCGACCAGCTCGGATCGGCCGTGACATGGAACAGGATCAACAGGCCGTGGCCACGCTTTTCCGCCGTCACCAGCGGCGTGCCGTCGGCGAGCCGCGCCCAGGTCTTTTCCGGCAGGCCTTCTTCCGGCTCGGCCAGGACCTGGCGCGACACGGTGACTTCGGCCGGCGTCTTCAGGCCGAAAAACGGACTTTTTTTATCGAAAGGCGCGAGCGGCTTCGGCCTTTCCCACGACAAAGCCCCGCCGAGCGTGCGGCCGCCGCGGCGCAGGCGCACGGGAACGAATTTGTCGCCGCCGGCGGCGAGACGCGGACCGGCGAAACGGATGATCGTCCCGCCCGAATCGAGAAATTTATCCAGCTTTACCCGCATGGCCCGGCCGGCGACCTTGGAATCGGCGAGGATCAGCACATCGACGCCGTCTTCGAGCAGATGGCCGACGGGATCGGGATCGCCGGGCCGCGGCTCGCGCAGATCGGCGAAAGGCGAGAGCGCGTCGCGCAGGTAATGCAGCGGCGAAAGATAGGGCTGCGGGGTCGTGTCGCCGGAAATCAGGCCGACGCGCCGCCGGCGCGCGCCGGAATCGAGCAGGAAGACGCCGCCGGCGGAATGTTCCCCGACGATTTCCAGCCGCGCCATATCGTTGCGCAATTGCAGCGGCAGATCGAAACGCGCCGTCGCGGTCCGTTTAACGCCGAAATCAAAGGCGGCGTCGCCGAGCGGCGCGCCCTTGGCGTCAAAGGCCCGAACCTTCCCCTTCGAGGCGCCGCCGGGCGCCGAGCGCAGCAGGCTGACGACCATCGTCTCCGACTGGTTATCCGCGCCGGTCACGGCGCGAATCGGACGCGGATCGCGCAGGATTTCCGCCTTCGGCGCCAATGCGGCGAGCTTTTGCGCGAATTCCGCGCCGCCGGATTCCCGCAGCCCGTCGGTCAGCCAGACGACGCGCGTCGCGGCGTGGGCCTGCAGGAATTGCGCGGTAGTTTTGAGCGCCGGCGCGCGCGGGCCGATGAAGGCCTTGGGCGCAAGCGCGCGCAAGCGCGTCGCGGCGGCGGCGGAATCTTCCAAAGCCGGCGCCCGCGCGGCTTCCGACATGGGGAGGAGCGCGACCGGCTCGCCTTCGCGCTCCGATTCGGCGAGCAGCGACTGCGCCGCCTTCATGCGCAAATCCCAGTCGGGCGCGGCGGGCCAGAAATCGTCGATCAACAGCAGCAGCGGGCCCTTGCCGCCCGCCGCCGGCGCGCCTTCCGGCGAATAGACCGGCCCCGCCATGGCGAGAACCACCAGACCGGCGAGCGCCATGCGCAGAACGAGCAGCCAGAGCGGCGTGCGGGCCGGCGTCGCGTCCGCCTTTTTGACGTCGAGGATCAGGCGCAGGGGCGGAAAGGGAATGCGCGCCGGCGGCGGCGGCGTCACCCGCAACAGGAGATAAAGCAAAGGCGCGCCGGCGAGCGCAAGCAGGACCCAGGGCGCGGAAAAGGCGAGCCCGAAGACGCTCATCGCGCGCCATCCGCCGTCAGCGCCAGCCGCAGGGCGAGCAGGGCTTCGGCCGCCGGCCGGTTGGTCCCATGCAGGGCGAAGGTCCAGCCCTGGCCGCGCGCCGCCTCGGCCAAAGCGTCGCGATGGTCGGCGAGCCGGGCGCGATAAAGCGTGGCGTAATCTTCGGCGCGTCCGGCGCGCAGCATGTCGCCGGCCTCGTCGTAAAACTCGGTCTGCCCGGAGAAGGGAAAGGCCTCTTCCGCTGGATCGTAAATCATCAGCGCGTGGCCGCGGGCGCCCTGCCCCGCCAGCTTTTTCAAAACGGAAGCGAATTCGCGCGCGTCGACCAGAAAATCGCCGATCAGCACGGCTTTTTCGCGCGGACGCAGCGGAATCCCCGGCGGCAGTTCCTCGAAGGCGCCGTCATTGCGGCGCGCCTCCGCGATCAGAGCCACCGCCAGACGATCGACAATCTCGCGCGAGGCGATCAGCGGCGACAGGCCGAGCCAGCCGGCGCGCTCGCCGGCGCGAACGGCGGAATCGGCCAGCGCCAGGGCGAGCGTCAGGGCTCGGTCGAGCTTGGACTGAAAGGCGAGCGTCGAACTGTAATTCATCGAGCCGGACAAATCGGCCCAGACCCAGAGAACCTGCGCCGCCTCCCATTCCCGCTCGCGCACGAAAAGCCGGTCCTCGCGCGCCGAGCGGCGCCAATCGACATTCTGCGCCGCCTCGCCGGCGATGAACGGACGAAACTGCCAGAAATTCTCGCCCATGCCGGCCCGCCGCCTTCCGTGGACGCCGACCTGGAGCGAGGCCGCCGCTTGGCGCGCCGCCAAGGCGAGCGGCGGCAGGCGCCGCGCCAGATCGACCGCGGCGCGCCTTTTTTCGGGCCCGGGCCGGGCGGCTTCAGGCGAAAGAAAGGCGAAGTTTTCGGCCATCAGGCGAATCTTTGCGTCAGCCTGTCGATGACGCCGGAAATTGTTTCGCCGTCGGCGCGGGCGCTGTAGGTCAGCGCCATGCGGTGCTTGAGAATGGGCGGCGCGAGCGCCAGCACGTCGGCCTTGCTCGGCGCGAGCCGCCCTTGCGTCAAAGCGCGGGCGCGGCAGGCGAGCATCAAGGCCTGGGCGGCGCGCGGTCCCGGCCCCCAGGAAATATGGCGGGTCAGTTCCGGGTCGCCCTCGCCCGGCCGCAGGGCGCGCACCAGATCGAGGATGCTTTCCACGATTGAATCGCCGACCGGCATCAGCCGCACCAGCGCCTGAATATCGATGAGGCCGGCGGCGTCGAGCACGCGGCCGGGCTTGGCCCTCTCCTGCCCCGTGGTTTCGATCAGAATGCGCCGTTCCGCCCCGCGCTCGGGATAAGGCACGTCGATCTGCATGAGAAAGCGGTCGAGTTGCGCCTCCGGCAACGGATAGGTCCCCTCCTGCTCCAGCGGATTTTGCGTCGCCAGCACGTGAAATGGCTTTGGCAGATCGTAGCGCTCTCCGGCGATGGTCACGTGATATTCCTGCATCGCCTGCAGCAGGGCAGACTGGGTGCGGGGGCTGGCGCGGTTGATTTCGTCCGCCATCAGCAATTGCGCAAAGATCGGCCCCTTGATGAACCGGAAGGCGCGACGATGATCGGCGCTTTCCTCCAGAACCTCGGAGCCGAGAATGTCGCTCGGCATGAGGTCGGGGGTGAATTGCACACGATTGGCGTCGAGCCCCAGCACCCGGCCGAGCGTATCGACCAGCAGGGTCTTGGCGAGCCCCGGCGCGCCGACGAAAAGCGCATGGCCGCCGGAAAGAAGCGTGACCAGCGCCTCCTCGACCACCAGGTCCTGGCCGAATATCGCCCCGCCGATGGCGGCGCGCGCCGCGGCCATGGTTTTGAGCGCGGTCTCGGCCTTGGCCTCGATCTCCGCGGCGGACAAGGATTTTTGTTCGGACCGGAGGGCGGGGTCGGCATTCATGCGGGACAAAACTCCTTTTGCGGCCCGTCCGGCCGGATGAAGCGAATCGCGCGGTTGTCGGGCCGCAAGCCAGTATATAGGTTCGCTTGTCGCCACACAGAACCCGACAAAAGGCGACGCGTTACATCAACGACGCAAATTGCCGCCAAATCAAGGCCGGGCGAGCGGGAGAATAGCGGTGGAGAAGGGCGCAGCGCCGGTCCAGTTTCTGCGCGGCATGGAAGCGGCGGAAAAAACGCGCGGGCCGGCCCCGGTGCATTTGTGGAACCCGCCCTATTGCGGCGAGATCGACATGCGCATCGCCCGCGACGGAACCTGGTTCTACCAGAATTCGCCGATCGGCCGGCCGGCCCTGGTGCGGCTCTTCTCCTCCATCCTGCGCAAGGACCCGGAACGGTTCGTCCTGGTCACGCCGGTCGAAAGAGTGGGAATAATTGTCGAGGACGCGCCTTTTCTTGGCGTCGAATTGACGCGCGAGGGCGAAGGTGAAAACCAGATTTTGCATCTGCGCACGAATGTCGACGACTGGGTGGACATATCCCCAAAGAATCCGCTTAAATTCGAAGCGGGAGAAAGCGGCGGACTGAAACCCTATGTCCTGGTGCGGGGCGATCTCTGGGCCCTGGTCAAGCGCGCGCTCTTCTTCGATCTCGTCGCCTGGGGCGAGAAGCGCCTCGTCGACGGCGAGGAATTTTACGGCGTCACTTCCGGCGGCGCCTTTTTCCCCATGGCGCCCATGCGCGACCTTGCGGATCTCACATGACAGCGGCGGATACGGTTTTCGAGGCGGCGGATTTTTTCGACCGCGCGCGAAAAAAGCTGGGCCGAAGCTGGCCGGAAGAGGCCTTCGATCCTTCCACCCGCCCGCATCATGGCGATCACGCCCTCAACCAGCCTCTGCCGGGGGACGCTTTTTTGCTGCCGGAGCCGGCGCGCCCGGCCGCCGTTCTCGCGCCGGTCGTCGTCCACGAGAGCGAGGCGACCCTGCTCCTCACCCACAGGGCCGCTCATTTGCGCGAACATTCCGGCCAGATCGCCTTTCCCGGCGGCAAGATCGAGCCGGGGGAATCGCCGCTCGACGCCGCCTTGCGCGAGGCGGAGGAGGAGATCGGCCTACAGGGCGAAAAAATCGAAATTCTCGGCTGTCTCGACCCCTATCAGACCAGCACCGGCTTTCGCATTTTTCCGCTGGTCGGCCTCGTGCGCCCGCCGCTCGATCTCGCCGCCAATCTGCGCGAGGTCGAGGAGATTTTCGAGGCGCCGCTTTCCTTCCTGATGAACGCCGCCAACCACCGCAGCGAAAAGCGCCTGTGGCAGGGGCGCGAGCGGCATTTTTACGCCATGCCCTACGAAAATCACTATATCTGGGGCGCGACGGCGGGAATGATCCGCAATCTCTATGAAAGGCTTTATCGCTGAGGCGGCGCCCCGCCGCTTCCGGCAATTTGGGGAGGAAAGCTTGGCTCGCAAACTGGTTTTGGCGCTGGCGGGGATTGCGGCCGCGCTCGCGACGTCGCGCGCGACGGCCGCGGAATGGCGCGTCTATCACAACGACCGTTTCGGCGCGACCGCGGATTATCCGGCCGGATGGAAGATGGAGCCGGCCCCGGTCAACGACGACGGACGCGTTTTCACCTCGCCCGACGGCAAGGCGCGCGTGACGATTTCCGGCATTTTCGCGATCAATCCCCGCGAAGAGGAAATCACCGAAAAAGCCCAGCCGCTCGCCGGCGAAAAGGTGACCTATCGGGCGCACAAGGGCGACTGGATCGTTGTGTCCGGAACGCGCGGCGGCGCGATTTTTTATCGCAAGTCGCTGATTTCCTGCGATAATAAGGTGTGGAACGACGTCGAGGTCGTCTATCCGGCCACGGAGAAGGCGAAATACGATCCCCTCGTCGCGCATATCGCCGCTTCGCTTAAGCCGGGCAGCGGCTACCACCTGCAATGCAAATAGGGGCGGCGCATAAGGACGCCGGGGGCTTCGGGAAAAGATCGTGCGCGCGCCAGGAATTTCGCGCAAGATGCGTCGCGCGCAAACGTCTCGCCTGAGCTTTGGCGCCAGCGAGAGCGGATCGGAATAGGATAGGAAATGGGGCGTTCGCTCGCAGAAACCATCGCGCTTTTCGTCGCGCCTTTCTTGATTTACGCCCTTTTCCTGACCTTTCGCGCCCGCCATCCACTGGTCCTCGGCTCGTGGTCGCGCGGCGCCCTGTTCTGGCTGACGCTCGGCGGCCTCCTGCTCGCTATCGGAGGCTTCATCGCGGCCGGCCTGCATGAAGAACGCATCGGCGGCGCCTATGTCCCCGCCCATATGGAAGACGGCCGACTGACGCCAGGATATTTCAAGTGACCGACGCAATGCGCGCCGCCATCGACAGATTGCTCGCTCGCCCGGAGGCGCGGAAGATTTTCGCCGCGCTCGACGGCGACGGCGATGAGATCCGTATCGTCGGCGGCGCCGTGCGCAACGCGCTCCTCGGCGAAGAGGTCGCCGACATGGACATCGCCGCCACCGCGCTGCCCGAAGCGGTCGCCGCGCGCGCGAAAAAAGCGGGATTTCGGGTCGTCCCCACCGGAGTCGAACACGGTTCGCTGACGCTTGTCGGCGACGGCGCGCATTTCGAAGTGACCTCCCTGCGCGAAGACGTCGAAACCGATGGGCGACGGGCGAAAGTGCGATTCGGCCGCGACTTTCGCGCCGACGCATTGCGCCGCGACTTCACCATCAATGCTTTGTCGGTGGACGCGCGCGGCCATATTTACGATTACGTCGGCGGCCTCGACGATCTCTCGGCGCGGCGCGTGCGCTTCATCGGCGCGCCGGAGCAGCGCATCGCCGAGGATTACCTGCGCATCCTGCGCTTTTTCCGCTTTTCCGCCTATTACGGCGCCGGCCCGCTCGACGCCTCCGGTCTCGCCGCCTGCATCGCTCTGCGCGCGGGACTCGGCGGCTTGTCGCGCGAAAGGATCGGCGCGGAAATGCTCAAAATCCTGGCGGCGCCGCGGAAAAACGGCGTCGTTGAAATCATGGCGCAAGCCGGGCTGCTGGCGTTTCTCGGCGTCGCGCCCTGGCCGGCGCGCCACGCCAAAATGGCGGCCATTCTCGCCGCGCGCGGGATCGGCGATCCCGTGCTGGCGCTCGCCGCCCTCGCCCTGCACGGTGAGAGCGACGCGGACATCCTTGCCGAAGCCCTCCGCCTGTCGAAGGCGCAGAAACGCCGCCTCGAAGCCATGGCTCGGGTCGCCGCCGCCTGGCATGGCGCGCAAAAGCCGCCGCCACCGGCGCAATTGCGCGAGGCTCTGTTTCTGCATGGAAGCGGGGCGGCGCGCGACGGCCTCGCGCTCGTCCAGGCGGAAAGCGGCGCCGCGCCGGACGACGCGGACTTTTTCTCCGCCGATCGCTTCCTGCGCGATACGCCGGCGCCCTCCATGCCCTTCGCGGCCAGCGACCTCTCCGCAAAAGGCGTGGCGCGCGGCCCGAAACTCGGCGCGGCGCTGAAGCGCCTGCAGGCCTTGTGGATTCGCGCCGGCTTCCCGCAGGACCCGCAAAAAATCGCGGAACTGATCGACGCCGCCGCGGCGGGGCCGGACGAATCACGCTGGACGCGGCCGCGCCAATAGTGGTTTAATTTTCGGGCCGTTTGTAACCGTCGCGAGGAACAATGACGGTCGAGCGTAAAAACCCAGGCGATCTCGCCGCGCGCATGGCGCAAAATCTGGCGCGGACATCGCAACGGCGCCGGACGGCCGATGGTTTTCGGCGCGAGACCTTCACCCTGTCGCGGGAAAAGGCGCGGGAGAAGGCGCGGGAGTGGTTCAGCCTGTTCCCCAAGGCCGCCTATATGACCGAGATCGAATCCTGGCGGGAGCTTTCCGACGGCCGCATCGAATTCACCATGCGCCGGCTGCCCAGCGCCGATTGACCCGAATTTGACAGCTCGGCCGGCGCCGTCGCGCGCGCGATCGGCTTCTAAATTAACACTCTCTTCTGTAAATATAACGTTTTATTAACCGCAACATTCGGATTCATTCATAGCCGATTTCCGTCACGGTCGCATCTGATAGCTGGCAGTTAACGCTTTTGACTTCGAATAGTTTTATTAAACGTTAGCGCATTGCTTTAGAGTTATGTTTGCCTTGCGCGCGACAAAATCGCTAACCTAAATAAACCATTTATTTTTACCGCTCGATTACCTTTACGGCTCTAAATCATTTCAGACGGTCACCGGATCGCCAGCCGGTTTCTCAATACCGCATGAACTGGAGTTTGCCCCATGAAAAAGGTTCTGATCGCCGTGATCGGCGGAGCGGCGGCGGCGTTCGCCTCGCTGGCGCAGGCCGCCGATCTGCCCTCTTACAAAGGTGGGCCGTCCTATTACGATAATCCGCCGGCCTTCACCTGGACCGGCTTCTATGTCGGCGGCAACGCCGCCCTAGGCTTCGGCGGTTTCAGCCGGCCTGGCGCGACATATTTCGGCTCAAGCCCGTTCGGCGGCGCCTTCGGCCTGACCCTTGGCTATAATTATCAGTCGGGCAACCTGCTGGTCGGCGCCGAAGGCGATTACGCCTGGTCTCATATCGCCGACGAAAACAACAGCGTCGCCGCCGGATTCGCCGGCACCGGCGTCATCAACAATATCGACACCATTCGCGCCCGCGTCGGCTATGTCTACAATCGCGCCGTTTTCTATGGGACGGGCGGCTACGCCGGCGCTGACGTCCGCGGCGCCCTGAACGCCTCCGCGCCCCCCGCCGGCTTCGACCAGATCCGCTACGTCAACGGCTTCACGCTCGGCGCCGGCATCGAATATGCGATCACGCCACATATCACCGCCAAGGCGGAATATCTTTATGCTTCCTTCGGCAGCGCCGGCTATTTCGGCGCCCCCTACGCCACCAAAACCAGCGCCGACCTCAACCTGCTGCGCGGCGGCGTGAATTATAAATTCTGAGCGGTCCGCGCCGCATCGAAAGGCTCCGCCGTCCTCCGTATTCCGAGGGACCGGCGGGAGGGGGCGCACAAGCAATAAGCTCCAGCGAACAAGCTCCGCCCGGCTTCGGCCGGGTCCTTTTTTTTGAGTCCCGGTCAGGGCGCCTTCGTCGCGGCGAAAGCCGGAACGACGGCGGCGAAGGCGTCGAGCCAGGCGACCAGTTTTGGATGATCTGCGCGCCAGGCGCCCTCGAAACGCAAATCGAGATAGGAAAGGGCGCAGGCGAGCGCGATCTGTCCCACATGGGCGGAGCCCGCTTGCGCCGGCGCCGGCGGCGCCGCTTCGAGCCGCGCCAACGCCCGCGAAACCTTGCCGTTCTGGCGCGCGACCCAACTGGGGCTGCGTTCATTTTCCGCCCGCAGGCGGACTTCATAGATCAGCAGAACGCTGGCGTCGGCCATGCCGTCGGCCAGAGCCTCCAGCGTCAGGGCGGCGAAACGCGCCGACGCTTCGCGTGGAATGAGCCGGCCGCCTCCCGCCTTGTCGTCGAGAAAGGCGAGGATCACGGGGCTGTCGTAAATGCAGGTCCCGTCGTCGAGTTCGAGTACGGGGATCTTGCCGAGCGGATTTTTCTCCAGCAAGGAGTCGCCGGGATTGCCGGTGTCGATGGCGACAAGTTCGATTTGCGAATCGAGGCCGAGGAGCGCCGTGGCTATGCGCGCCTTGCGGGCGAAAGGCGAAGTCGGAGAATAAAAGAGCTTCATCGTGATGATTTTCGAGCGCGGGTTGCGTGGGAATGAACCAAACCCATTCCCCGCGCTCGTGCAAGTCTCATGAGCGTCCGCTCAGGTCAAATCGCCGGGCGGCGATCAGTCCAGATGGAGATTAACCGCCTTCGGGCCCTTGCCCTTCTTGTCCGGTTCGACTTCGAAGGTAATTTTCTGCCCCTCGTTGAGCGAGGTCAGACCCGCCTGCTCCACGGCGGTAATGTGAACAAAAATGTCCTTCCCGCCGTCGCTCGGCCTGATAAAGCCATATCCCTTGTCGGCGTTGAAGAACTTAATTGTGCCCTGTTGCATGACGCTTTCCTCCGTTCATGACCGATGAGCGGGGCGCGAGCGGTCGCGCAAGCGGGGCAGTTCCGCCAAATGCAGTCCACCCGGCCCAGATCCCGGCCGATTGGCGGAACGCTTCGCCGTTTCAGGCTTATTGTCGGCACGACGAAGCCACGGGCGCAGCCCACGGCGCCGCCAAGGCGCGATCCCCCAATTAAGACCAAAGTGCGGCAAGTTGTCGCAGATGGCAAGCCCCATCGTTGTGGCCTTAAGTATCTCTTTTATTTTGATGTTCTGTTCGGATATTCGAATGCGCGCACGCTGTATTCCGCCCCCGGCCCGCGCGCGAGCAGCCGCGTCAGCTCGGGCAGGATGAGTCGCGCCTCCTTTTCCAGCACGAAGGGCGGATTGAGGACGATGAGGCCGGTTCGCGCCAGCGGTCGGCCCGGCGCCGGCGTCTCGACCTGCCATTCGACGAAAAGGCTTCGCGGCGCCAGAGCCGTGACGGCGCGGCCGAAGGCGTCGACGATTTCCCTTTCCTTCACCGGCAGCCAGACGAGAAAGACGCCGCCCGCCCATTTCTTCAGTGCGGCGGCAAGCGCGTCATGGACGCGTTCGTATTCGTCCCGGCGCTCGTAGGGCGGATCGATCAGCACGAGGCCGCGCCGCTCGGGCGGCGGCGTGAAGGCGCGCAGGCCCTGATAGCCGTCGATCTCCAAAATTTTCGCGCGGGAATCCCGGCCGAGCGCCCGGCGCAGAGCCTCCGCCGCCTCCGGCAGCGTTTCACAAAAAAGCGCCCGGTCGTCGGGGCGCAGGAATTTTTGCGCGACCAGCGGCGAGCCGGGATAGAGCTTTGCCGCGCCGGCGGCGCGGACCGCGGCGAGATAGGGCGCGATCAGTTCGCGGGCCGCGCCGAGATCTTCCGCTTCGAGCAGCCGCAGGATTCCGTCGCGCGCCTCGCCGGAGCGCGACGCCGCCTCGCCCTCCAGGTCGTAAAGCCCGGCCCCGGCGTGCGTGTCGATGAAGCGGAAGGGTTTGTCCTTGCGCGCGAGGTAAAGCAGGATGCGAACGAGAAAAGCATGCTTGAGGACGTCGGCGAAATTGCCCGCGTGGAATTCGTGGCGATAGTTCATCGTCTGGAACTATGCAGGAATTCGTCGGCGAGCCAATGAATTCCTGCATGATTTGTTTCTTTGAGCAGGATTTGGTCGAGCGCCGGCGCCGAGGGACGGTCTGTGGAGGCGCGGGCGGCGCGATGCGCGCCTCGGGTAAGCGCGGCGTCTCAACGTCCGGCCGGCGCCGTTATGCTCCGGCTGCGGCAGCCCTCGCGCACAACGTCCGGACAGGCGACGAAATTGCGCAGATCCTTGGACAGGCAGAAGCGCGCCTCCTGCAACAGGCCGCGGCGGCAGGTCACCGTCATCATGCCCGGCCGCAGGCGGGGATTGGCGGCGATGAAGGCGCGCTGCACGTCGAGCGGCGACAGGCGCAGATTCCGGTCCGGCGCGCGAAGCGGCTCGGGAATGACGATTTTTTCGCGCGCCGCCCGCACGTCGGCGAAATAGCCGGACGGGCTTTTTCCCGAACAGGTCCCGTGCTTGCGCCATTCGTGCCGCGCCAGACCCGGGTCGGGATAGAGATCGCCAAGACGGGCGACGACCGAATACGGCAGGGAACCGCGGCCGCATTGCGACGGATAGCCGTTGTCGTCCTGCGGCCACAGCCCATGCAGCACAAAGCCGGGATTGGCGCCGGGCGCGCACTGGCGCGGCGAACGCCGCGCCCCGCCTTCGAGGCAGAAGCTCGGCGACCAGGACAGGGAAAGGACGTAGAAATCGAAATTGCCCGCCGGCCCGCCGCCGCGCCGCTGATAGCGGTCATAGCCGCGCGAGGGCTGGGCTTCCGGCTGGTCGGGCGCATAGGTCTGGCCGGGCGGCGGCGGCAGGGGTCGCTGGTCGGCGCAATTGTCGAGGATGCAAGGGCCGGCCGCGAGCGTCGGCGCGGCGAACAGCCAAAGCAGGACCGCGGCGAAAAATTTCTTCATTCGAGCAATTTAAGCTGGGAAAGGCGCCCTTACGGCCCCGCCGCGACGCAATCGGGCGAATAGACATGGTTGCGGTCGAGGCCGACGACGCACCACTTGACCCCATCGCCGATGCCGGCGAAGCCGCCGCCGTCGACCAGATTATATTTCACCACCCGCGCGCGCCCGTCGTTGAACATGACGCGGGCGACGCAATAGCGGCGCGGGTCGAAATCGGGGCCGTTGGTCCGGAACCCGATCTGGCGGATTCTCAGGAAATCCTGCATCAGAAGCGGAGAATGCCAATAGGACTCTTCATGCGTATTGAAGGCGGAGCGGATGGCGTCCTGCACCCATGCCTCGTTGCAAGGCGCGAGGTTTTGGCCGTTGGAAGGCCAGAAGCGGTATTCGTAAGGCATGAGCGGGCGCGCGGCGACGGCGCCGACGCCAATCAGAAACAGGGTCGCCGCCAGGGCGGCTTTACGCGAAACGAGCATGGGCTCCTCCGTTCGGCCGGACGATGCGCGAAGTCGGCGCCATGCGTCAAGGCGATTTTGTTAACCGTCAGCCCCGTCCCACCTGATAATCCTTGATGTCGGCGAAGCGGATAGCGGGCCAGCGCTCCTCATCATAGCGCAGCGAAAAGGCGGAAGGCGCAAGAAAAACAGGGGCGCCGTCAAGATCGTCGGCAACCGCCGTAGGATAGGCGCGGACGAATTTGTCGAGTTCGGTCGGATCGTCGGCGGAGACCCAGCGGCAAATCTCGAAACGGCTGGTCTCGAAGCTGATCGGCAGGCCGTATTCCGCCTGCAGGCGCTCGGCGAGAACGTCGAGTTGCAGGGCGCCGACCACGCCGACCATGGCCGGCGCGCCGTCATGGGGCGTGAAAACCTGCACCACTCCCTCTTCCGCCATCTGTTGCAAGGCCTCGCGCAATTTTTTCGCCTTCATGGCGTCGCCGAGTTTTACGCGCCGCAAAATTTCGGGCGCAAAGCTCGGCACGCCGCGAAAGACCAGGTTCTCGCCCTCGGTGAGCGTGTCGCCGATACGCAAGGCGCCGTGATTGGGAATGCCGACGACATCGCCCGCGTAGGCCTCTTCCGCCAATTGCCGGTCCTGGGCGAAGAAGAATTGCGGCGCGTTGAGCGCGATATTCTTGCCCGTGCGCGACAGCCGCGCCTTCATGCCGCGCGACAGCTTTCCCGAGCTCACCCGCAGAAAGGCGATGCGGTCGCGGTGGTTGGGGTCCATATTGGCCTGGATCTTGAAGACGAAGCCGCTCATTTTCGTCTCGCGCGGATCGACCGTGCGGGTCGCGGCCTCCACCGGACGCGGCGGCGGCGCGAATTCGGCCAAAGCCTCGATCAAGTCGCGCACGCCGAATTTCTTCAGCGCCGAGCCGAACAGGACCGGGGTCAGATGGCCCTCGCGAAAGGAGTCGAGATCGAAGGGCTTTTGGGCCTCGCGCGCCAGGGCGATTTCCTCCGCCGCGACCGAGGCGACCTGATCGGAAGAAATTTGCGCGATCTGTGGGTCGTCCGGCCCCGAAACCTTCAGCGGCTCGGAACCCTCTTCAAGCCGCGTCACCGTGTCGTGGCGCAGGTCGTAAGTGCCGGCGAATTCGCGCCCGCTGCCGATCGGCCAGGTGAGCGCCGTCGCGTCGAGCGCCAGCGTCTTTTCGATCTCGTCGATGAGATCGAAGGGATCGCGGCTCTCGCGGTCCATCTTGTTGACGAAAGTGACGATGGGAATGTCGCGCAGACGGCACACTTCGAAGAGTTTTCGCGTGCGCGCCTCGATGCCTTTGGCGGCGTCGATCACCATGACGGCGCTGTCCACCGCGGTGAGGGTCCGGTAGGTGTCCTCGGAAAAGTCCTCGTGCCCGGGGGTATCGAGGAGATTATAGACGCAATCGCCATATTCGAAGGTCATCACCGAAGTGACCACGGAAATGCCGCGCTCGCGCTCGATGCCCATCCAGTCGGAGCGGGTCTGGCGGCGATTGGCCTTGGCGCGCACCTCGCCGGCGAGCTGGATCGCGCCGCCGAACAAGAGCAGCTTTTCGGTGAGCGTGGTCTTGCCGGCGTCGGGATGCGAGATGATGGCGAATGTGCGCCGCCGGGCGACGGGATCGGGTTTTTGCATCTTTTGTCGGAATGAGGGATGAGGCGAGGCTGCTTAGCGCAAGAGGCTCCAGCAATCAAATGTTCCGGCCCGATCCGTCGCAGGGAATGAATGGCGAATCACGATTTTGACCGCCTGCTCAGGCTGTGGCTTCAAAGAGATTTTCTTCGGCTGGCGCGGCCGCGACGATCAAGCCGTCGGCAAACCAGCGGGCGAGAAAATTCGCCGCTTCCATGGTCAGCTCTTCCGCGTTTTCGTTCGGTCGAGCGAAGGCGAGCAGAGCGCAGGTCTCGCCGAAAGTCGCGCCGCGGATCAGCTCGCGCAAGGCGAGCGCCTCCAATTCGTCGAGCGCGCGATAATTCACCTCCAGCTCCTGACGCCAGACCAGAACCGCGACATCGCCCTCGCCCGGCGCCGCTTCCTCTTCCGTCTGCACGGCCTCATAGGCGGCGAGAGCTTCGGCGGAAAGATCGACCAGTTCGATGCTTTCGTGGAAGCCGAAACGCAGGCGCGGCCAATCGTCCGGCGGCGTCACGCCGAGGATTTCCACCGGCAACGGCGTTGCGTCGGCCGCGTCGAAGCTGCGCGTCATCGCCGCCTCCAGCGCCGCCACGCCGCAGGCGAGCGAATCTTGCGAAAAAGGCGGCGTCGCGCGCAAGAAATCGGCGAGGCCGGCGCCATACCAGCGGGCGCTGCGATAGGGCGAAGGCTGCGCCGCGATATAGGCTTCGACGATCGCGCCAAAAACCTCATCGCCCAAAACCTCGCGCAGGAGGGGATAATCGTGGGCGAGAAATTCGGCGAGGCGCAAGCGGTAGCCCTGGTGATAGACGGCGAAAACATCCTCGACCCTGGCCGCCCGCGTCGGCGGGCGCAGAAGCCGGAGGAAATCCGGCGACGGAGCTTCGGCCAGGACGCTCGCCTGGAAAGCGGCCTGAATCTTTGCGAGCTTCATGCCGGCGCCGCCTCCTCTTGCTCGGCCAAAGCCCGCAAATGGGCAAGCTCGGCCAGAAGTTCGGCGAAGGGCGGAAAATTGTCGTCGCGCTCGATCATCGCCGGAATCGGCCCGAAGCGGCGGCGCACATGGGAGAAAAGCTCCCAGACCTCGTCGCAGACCGGCTGGTCGTGGGTGTCGATCTTATGGGTGGGAAGATCGGTATGGCCGGCGATATGGATCTGCGCCACGCGGTCCTTTGGAATTCGCTCAAGATAAGCCTTTCCGTCGAAACCATGGTTGAAGCTCGACACGAAAACGTTGTTGACGTCGAGCAGCAGCAGGCAATCGGCGCGCCGCGAAAGTTCGGCCAAAAAGTCCGCTTCGTCCATTTCGTCCGCAGCGAAGGACACATAGGTCGAGGGATTTTCCAAAGCGATGCGGCGGCCGAGGAAATCCTGCACGCGGGCGGCGCGTTCGACGCAATGATCGAGCGATTCTTCGGTCAGGGGCGCCGGCAGCAGGTCGTGGAGATTGAGGCCGTGGACGCCGGTCCAGGCGAGATGGTCGGAGACAAGCTCCGGCTCGACGCGCGCGATCAGATTTTTCAGCGCGCGCAGATAATCGAAGTCGAGCGGATCGGTCGAAGCGAGCGACAGCGAAACGCCATGCATGCGCATCGGATAATCGGCGCGCAACCGATCGAGCATGGCCAGCGGTCTTCCGCCCGGAACCATGTAATTTTCCGAAATGATCTCGAACCAGTCGACCGGCGGCGGCGAGTCGAGAATGTCGGGATAATAGACGGGCCGCAGGCCCAGCCCGAAACCATCAGCCTTGTTTCCGGTCATGCCAAAGCTCCCGGCTGGAAATTTCGTCCCCTCCCCCGCGGAGGGCGCAAAGGGAGGGGACGAGGAAAGCGAAAAATCAGCCGACCTTGCCGCCGGCCTTATGGCAGGCCGTCGCCGATTTCTCCGGCAGCCAGCCCATGCCCTTGCAGCCATTATGGCCCTTGCAGGCGTTCTTGGCGGATTTGCAGGCGCCCTTGCCCTTGCAGGAATTGATGCCGAAGCAATGGACGGCGCCTTTCTTCATGCCTGCTTGCGCGGAACTCGTCATCGCGACGCCGGAAACCGCGAGGGCGATGGCGGCGGCGGCGAGGCTGGCGCCGGAAACGATTTTCATCTGCATCGTCGAACTCCCTGGATTCTCGCTCTTGAGGCAAGAGCGTTGGACAGGCCAGGTTCGGCCTGCAAAGGGGAGTACGGACCAGCGCGAACGAAGGTTACAGAGCGGAGAAAATTTTTTTACCCGCCCGTCATGCTCATCGGGCGGTGATTGGGCTCGAGCGCGCCGGCCCATTGCTCGACGAAATTATGGCCGCGCGGTTTTTTCCGCATGGCCTCGTCGAGGGCGGCATGGAGCAATTCGTCGCCTGGCGAGGCGCGCAAGGGGGCGCGGAGGTCCATCCGGTCCTCCTGGCCGAGGCACATATAGAGCGTTCCCGTGCAGGTCACCCGGACGCGATTGCAGGTTTCGCAGAAATTATGGCTGAGCGGCGTGATGAAACCGACGCGCCCGCCGGTCTCGGCGACGTCGAAATAGCGCGCCGGCCCGCCGCTGGCGAAGCCCGAGTGTTTTAGCGTCAGCTTTTGCGCCAGGGCGGCGGCGACGTCGTCGAGCGACAGGTAGGAATCGATATTGTGGGCGGAATCCTCGCCGAGCGGCATGACCTCGATGAAGGAAATGTCCATGCCGCGCCCATGCGCCCATTCGGTCATGGCCAGCAATTCGTCGTCATTGCCGCCCTTGAGCGCGACGCAATTGATCTTCACCTTCAAGCCCGCCTTTTGCGCGGCGTCGATCCCGGCGAGGACCTGGGCATGGTCGCCCCACCGGGTCAGGGCGCGGAATTTTTCCGGATCGAGCGTATCGAGCGAGATATTGACCCTTTTTACCCCACAATCGGCGAGTTCGGCCGCGTAACGCCCAAGCTGCGAGCCGTTGGTGGTCAGCGTCAGTTCGTCGAGGCCCTGGCCGATATGGCGCGACAGGCCACGGAAGAGGTTCATGATATTGCGGCGCACAAGAGGCTCGCCGCCGGTGAGGCGAATCTTGCTCACCCCGCGCGAGACGAAGGCGGCGCCGAGACGCTCGAGCTCTTCGAGCGTCAGCAGGTCCGCCTTGGGCAGAAAATTCATATTTTCCGACATGCAATAGACGCAGCGGAAATCGCAACGATCCGTCACCGAAATGCGGACATAGCTGATCCGTCGGGCGAAGGAATCGACAAGCGGCCTGGCGGCAAAGGTCGCGGCGGCGGGCTGGTCCTCTGGTTTGTTCGGGCGCATGAACACTATATAAGCCTTTTCCGCAGCGCGCGAATGGAGAAACGCGCAACTAAGCGAAAAGTAGGAGGAAGGCGTGAGCACATTGACCTGTTGGCCGAAAACGTTCCGGCTCGCCGATGAGGGCCGCACATTGCACGTCGAGTTCGAAAGCGGCGAATCCTATGCGTTTTCCGCCGAATTCCTTCGCGTCAACAGCCCCAGCGCCGAGGTGCAGGGCCACTCCCCCGAGGAAAGAACCACGGTTCCCGGCAAGAAGAACGTGACCATCCTGCGCATGGAGCCGGTCGGCAATTACGCCGTGCGCCTCGTTTTCGACGACGGCCATGACACCGGCCTCTATTCCTGGGAAACTTTTTTCGAAATGGGCGCCAAACAGGACGAGCTCTGGCAGCGCTACCTCGACGAACTGGCGGCGAAAAATCTGCAACGCTGAGGCGGCGCATGGACTGGAAGGGCGATCTCGTCGCCGCCTTGCGCTTTTTCACGCGCCTGCCGCTGGCGGGCGCCCCGTTTATGGGCGCGGAAGCGGGCGAAGCCGATATGGCGCGCGCCCTGCGCCTGGCGCCAACGGCTGGCGCCCTCATCGGCCTCGCCGCCGGCCTGCCCTTCTATTTCGCGCTCTTTCTGCATGAGCCGGCCCCGGTCGCTGCCCTGCTCTACGTGGCGGCGGCCGCGCTCTTGACCGGCGCGCTGCACGAGGACGGCCTCGCCGACGTCGCCGATGGTTTCGGTGGCGGCTTTTCCCGCGACAGAAAGCTTGAAATCATGCGCGACAGCCGCATCGGCGCCTTCGGCGTCGTCGCGCTGGTCCTGAGCCTCGCCTTGCGCGCCGCCGCGGTCGCCGCCCTGGCCGGCGCGCCGGGCCGCGCCCTGCTCGTGCTGGCGGCGGCGGGCGCTCTTTCCCGCGCCGCCTGCCTCGCGCCCGTGCTGCTGCTGCCCCCGGCCCGCGCCGACGGCGCCGGCCAGACGGCCTCCGGCATGAGCGCGGCTGTGACGAAACCGGTTTTTTACCAGGCCTTGGCTTTGGCCGCGCTGCCCTGGCTCGGCGGCTTTTCCCTGGGTGCTTGCGTGACGGCGGCGCTCACGGCCGCCCTCGCCGGCTATGGCGTCAGCGCCCTGGCGCGGGCGCAAATCGGCGGGCAGACCGGCGACGTCGCCGGCGCGGCGCAACAATTGGCGGAAATTGCGGTTCTGCTCGTCTTCGCCGCTGTGGCGGGGTGAAAGCCCTCAGGTAAGTCCGGCGTTCGCCGAGTTGATCATGTCGGCGACCTTTTCGCCCATGAAACCCCAAATCAAGAGCAGGCCAGCGGAAATGATGCCCGCGATCAAGGCATACTCGATCATGGTCGTGCCGCGGCGGCAATTCCAGAAGTCGAGGCAAAGGTGCATGAATACCCCCAGGCTGCGCCTTGCGCTTTCGCATAAAACGACACCGGACGATGAACCCGGCCGACGCCCTCTGTTTCCTCCGACGGAGCGCCAATCGAAGGTCAATCTAACGGCCTCGCGTTAACGAATTGCGGCCGTAATGGACGGGATTGGCCCTAAAGCCCCGCGAATCGACCGTTTGGCGAATCCGAGGTTAAGCCTCAGGCTAAAAGGCCGAGCGCCGGCGCCCGTTCGCGCGGCGCCGCGCTTTCGATCAGATCCAGGGCCGCAGCGACCGTGCGCGCGTCGGCGCCGGGGCGGACAGCGAAGGTCGCGAGATGGCGGCGGAAGGCGCGCGCCCCAGGGCGGCCGGCGAAAAGACCGAGCATATGGCGGGTCATGTCGGCCAGGCGCACGCCCTCCTGCAATTTGCGCTCGATATAGGGCAAATAACTCTCTGCCGCGGCGCGGGGGTCGGCGAAAGGCGCCGGCGCGGCGAAAATCTGCGGATCGACGTCGAGCAGCATGGAGAGGTTGTGATAGGCGGCGCGGCCGATCATGACGCCATCGACGAAATCGAGTTGCGCCCGCGCGGCGGAAAGCGTGTCCAGCCCGCCATTGAGGATGACGGGCCAATTGGGGAACTGACGCTTCAACGCATGCGCCAGCGGATAATCGAGCGGCGGAATGTCGCGGTTTTCCTTGGGCGAAAGGCCGTTGAGCCAGGCCTTGCGCGCATGGACCAGCAAAGCGTCGGCGCCGGCCGCGGCGCAGGCTTCGGCCATGGCGAACAAGGCCTCGCGCGGCTCCTGATCGTCCACGCCGATGCGGCATTTCACCGTCACCGGCAGGGCTGAAGTCTCTTTCATCGCCGCGACGCAGGAACCAACCAGAAGCGGCTCGCGCATGAGGCAGGCGCCGAAAGCGCCGTTCTGGACGCGATCCGACGGGCAGCCGACATTGAGATTGATCTCGTCATAGCCGAAATCGGCGCAAATGCGCGCGGCCCGCCCGAGTTCCGTCGGGTCTGAGCCGCCAAGCTGGACCGCGAGCGGATGCTCGCTCGCCTCGAAACCGAGCAGCCGTTCGCGGTCGCCATGGATGACCGCAGCGGAGGTGACCATTTCGGTGTAGAGCCGGGCGCGGCGCGTATGAAGCCGCGCCAGGGCGCGATAATGGCGGTCGGTCCATTCCATCATCGGCGCGACGCAGAAGCGCCAGGGGCTGAAATTTCCCGCGTTTTCCTGCCGGTTCGCCGGTTGCAACATAAATCCTGCCGTCCCGCCCAAGTCGGTTGCGGGCGCAATGCGCCCTTTTTCCTTCGTCTTAAGACAAGATTGCCGCCAAGGCCACTTTTCACGCCGCCGGCCCTTAAACTACGGCGTATGCTTCGAGCCCCGCCTTTGGGTCAAGGCGTGACGGTGACCAGGTCGTGCGCGGGAAGCACGATGGAAAATTCTGTTCCCGCGCCGGGGGCGCTTTCAACCGAGATGGCCCAGCCATGACGGTCGCAGACCGATCTGCAAATGGCGAGTCCGAGGCCGGTGCCGTCGATCTTGCCGTTCTGGTGCAAGCGCGTGAAGGGCTCGAAAATTTTCGCCTTCTGCGACGGATGGATACCCACGCCATTGTCGCTGACGCGGATCGCGCAACCGTCCGCGGCAAAACGCTCGGCCTTGATGACGATTTTCGGTTCGATGTCAGGGCGGCGGTATTTGATCCCGTTGGTCAGGAGATTGCGGAACAATTGCTGGATCGCCGCCGAGTCGCCGCGCACCACGGGCAGACCGGCGAATTCGATCGTCGCGCCATTGTCGCGGATGGAGACTTCAAGCTCGCCGATGAGCTCGTTGACGATCTCTTCCAGCTCTACGTCCTGGGAGTGGACAGGCGCGTTGATCGCGCGCGAAAAAGCCAGAATATCGTGAACGAGCCGGCGCATCCGCACCGCGGAATCGCTCATCACCTTGACGAAATATTTGCCTTCCTCATTGAGCGACTGGCTGTGTCCGGCGAGGAGAATGTCGGCGAACTGGCTGATCTTGCGCATGGGCTCCTGCAGGTCGTGCGAGGCGACATGCGCGAATTTCTCCAGTCCCTCATTGGCGGCCGCAAGATCCTGATTGGCGCGCTCCAGCGCGCTTTCGGCGCGATTTCGCGCCGTCACGTCGACGAAAACCGCGAGGCATGAAGGCTCCGCGCTCCCGTTGGAATTGACGAAAGCGGAAAGCTCGACATCGATGATCGCGCCGTCCTTCGCGACCACGCGCAACGGCGTCGCCTCACACTGGCCGCCGCGCCATACCTGCGGCAACAATTCCTCCTTCGCCCTTTTCTTGGAGGGCGGATCGAGGAAATCGCAAATGTCGCGGCCCAAAACTTCTTCGCGCGAAAATCCCGTCTTATGGAGCCAGGCGTCGCTCGCCTCGACGAGATGGCGGTCGGCGAAAAAGGAGCACATCATCACCGGCGTCTGGCGATAAAGCCGCTCGAAGCGTTCACGGCTCAAGTCGAGCGCGTCGTTGAGCGATTCAAGCTCCCGCTCCCGCTCTTTCAGCGGCGTGATGTCGGTCGAGACGACCAGCATGGAATTGGCGCCGGTCGCCTTGTCGACATAGGGAATACGATCGGTCGAGGTCCAACGCGCGGCTCCATCGGCGCCTGACTTTTGCGTGACGACGCCGTAGAGCGGCCGAAGCGAGGTCAGAACGCTGTCGTCGTGTTCGCGCCAATGCGCGTCGAGTTCGGGCATGATCGCCTTGATATCGGCGCCCGCCACATCGTCCGCTCCTCGCCCGATCACGCGCGCCGCGGCGGCGTTGGCGCGCAGGACGCGATGTGAGGAATCCACAAGCCAGATGGTCTGGGGAACGTTGTCGAAGATCAGGCTCAGCTCGCTTCTGCTCTCCAGCAGGGCCTTGCGCTGACGATGCGTTTCGATCTTCAATCCAATCCACTGCGCGATCTGCCGGACGAACCCGCGCTGGACATCGGTGAGAAGACCGTAAAACGGCTGCCGGCTGGAAAAGAAACTGACCGACCCGTAAACCTTGCCGAGCGCGCGCACCCGCATCCCGATGTAATTGCGCAGGTTCGATCCGCGATCCCGCGCCAGGATCGGCTCATCGCCGCGGCGATGCGCCGTCAGGAACGAACTGGCGAGAACAAATTCGCACAACGACCCGTCAAGCGCGTTGACAAATGCCGCTTGGGCGCCCGGCTTGATCTCCGGCCAGCTCAAGTCCGAATTCGCCCTGAACATGCAAAGCCCGCCCTTCGAGGTCGTGCAGGTTTGCTCGCACAAATCATGCGGCAACTTGATCTCCATGCCGATTTTCAGCGATGGGATCTCGGGACCGGCCTTGGCGACGACGCGATGACGATCGCCCTCGATTTCCGACAAAATTCCATATTCGAGACCGAGGAAGCGCGCGCCGATCTCGATCGCCGGCCGGATCGCGGCTTCAAGCGGCTGGTCGAAGGCGGTTTCGAGCGCGGAGAGTTCTTCCAAAGCCGCGACGTAACGCACCTGTTCCGACACGTCGCGGCCACAGCCGACATAGGCGATGGGGCGACCGGCGTCGTCGTCGACCCGCGTATAGAGCACATTGCGCCAGACATCGGCGCCGTCCGGTCGCGGAATCTGCACGAGCTGGTCCCAGGCCTTCTTCGTCTTGAGCGCCTGGACCGCCCGCTTGGCGTAATGGGCGACGCCCGAACCAAGCGTTTCAAAAATATCGCGACCGATCATGTCGGCGCTGGTCCCGCCGAAGGTCGAAGCAAACACGTCGTTGCAGAAAAGGATGCTGTCGGTGCGCGCGTCCCAGCTCACGATCGAGTCGCGCATGGATTCCAGCACGGCCTGCTGGCGCCGATCGAGTTCGCGCAGTCGCGCCTGCGCCTCCTTCAACTCGTCGATGTCGATCAGGGTGACGACGAAACCCGACTGGTCCGCGCCCTCCACCCGATAGGGAAGGACACGCAAGAGATAGGCGCGGCCCGCGACCGTCACCTCCTTTTCGCGCATGGCGCGCGTCTGGCCGACCTCGCTGAGCAGAGCGAGAAAATCGACGCCCTCGAAGCGCAAGGTGATGTGGGAAATGGGCCGTCCGACATCGTGCGGAATGAGGTTGAAAGCTTGGGCCGCCGCCGGCGTGAAGCGGCGCACATTCAATTTCTCGTCGAGGAAGATCGTGCCGATTTCGGTCGCCTTGAGCAGGTGCTCCATGTCGAGCGTCACCTGGATCAGTTCGTCGATCTTGCGTTGATGCTCGGCGGTGACGGAATAAAGCTCCTCGTTGACGGAATGCAGCTCCTCATTGGTGCTCTGCAGTTCCTCGTTCGAGGCCAT
>CAYRNB010000012.1:14589-49171 GCA_964425315.1 uncultured Rhodoblastus sp. | reverse complement strand
GCCTCCGTCATCACCTTGGCGACGCATTCGGCGACATAATCGATATTCCTGGCGCGCAGAGCCGCGACGCAGATGCGGCCGGAATCGAGCGCATAGACCGAATATTTTTCCCGCAGCGCGATGGCCTGCGGCTTGGTCAGGCGCGAATAGGAAAACATGCCGTTCTGGCGCACGATATAGGAGAAATCGCGGTCCTGGATTCTCTGCGTCAGTTTGTCCGCCAAAAGCTTGCGCATCTCCTTGATTCGCGCGCGCATGGCGCCGAGTTCCTCATCCCATTGCCGGCGCAGGGCCGGATCGGCGAGAACGGCCGCCGCCGCCGCCGCGCCGTGATTCGCCGGCGAGGAATAGATGACGCGGGCGATGCGCTTGACCTGGCTCAGCACGCGAACCCGCTCGGCCGGGTTGGCGGTGAGGACCAGAAGCGCGCCGACGCGCTCGCCGTAAAGCGACAGGGATTTGGAAAAGGAAAACGAAACAAAGAGCGGCCCGCCGTCGGAAGCAAACAGCCGCACGGCGAAAGCGTCTTTCTCCAGCCCCTCGGCAAAACCCATATAGGCCGTGTCGATGAAGGGAATAAGCCCCCGCTCGCGGATGATTTTGGCCGCCTCGCGCCATTGATCGGCGGAAAGGTCGAGGCCCGTCGGGTTATGACAGCAGGCGTGCAGCAGCACGAAATCGCCGGCCGGAATGGCGGAGAGCGTCGCTTTCATCCCCTCGAAATCGAGTTCGCCATCCGCGCCATAATAAGGATAGGTCTCGATTGGAAAGCCGGCCGCGGAAAAGAGCGCGCGGTGATTCTCCCAACTCGGGTTGCTGATCCAGAGTTTCGCCTTGGGCGAGGCCACTTTGGCCAATTCGGCGCCGAGCTTCAGCGCGCCGGTGCCGCCAAGCGCCTGGGCCGTGACAATATTGGCCGGATCGGCCGAATCGCCGAAAACCAGTTGCGCCACCGATGCATTGAAGCCCGGAAGGCCGTCGATCGGCACATAGGAATGGGGCGCGGCCTTGGCGAGAAGCAGTTCTTCCGCCTGCTTCACGCAAGCGAGCAGCGGGACCTTCCCGTTCTCGTCCTGATAGACGCCGACGCCGAGATTGACCCGAAGGGGATTCTTGTCGGCGAGAAAAGCTTCGGTCAGGCCGAGAATGGGATCGCGGGGCTGTTCCTCGACATTGGCGAAAAGAAGGTTTTGCATGAATGCGCTCGCGATTGGTGGGGATGGCGCTTGTTACCTCATTTCGCAGGCGAAAAGCCAGTTGGAAAAAGGCCCTCGCCGCCACCGGAACAAGCAGGGCCGCCCGGTGTTACCAATTTGTAACCGGGCGGTAAGAGCTTCGCCCTCTTTCGGCCATGATATATGGACCCTATATGTTCCCATTGCGGTCGGCTGATGCGGCCGCGCCGGGCGCGCCCAGAAGGGGCGCCTGGGGTCAGGAGGATCTAATGGCTGCTGCGCTTCCCGTTCTTGCCGGCGAAAATGGCCTGTCGCGCTATCTCGATGAAATCCGGCGTTTCCCGATGCTGGAGCCGCAGGAGGAATATGTGCTGGCCAAGAGTTGGCGCGAACATTCCGACAGCGACGCCGCCCATCGGCTCGTCACCTCGCATCTGCGGCTGGTGGCGAAAATCGCCATGGGTTATCGCGGCTATGGCCTGCCGATCGGCGAAGTGATTTCCGAAGGCAATATCGGCCTCATGCAGGCGGTAAAGAGATTCGAACCCGAAAAGGGCTTCCGTCTCGCCACTTACGCCATGTGGTGGATCCGCGCTTCGATCCAGGAATATATCTTGCGTTCGTGGAGCCTGGTCAAAATGGGCACCACGGCCAATCAGAAGAAGCTGTTCTTCAATCTGCGCAAGGCGAAAAGCCAGATTTCCGCGCTCGAAGACGGCGATCTCAAGCCCGAACACGTGTCGGCCATCGCCAGGAAGCTCGGCGTGAGCAGCCAGGAAGTGGTGGAAATGAACCGCCGCCTCAGCGGCGACGCCTCGCTCAACGCGCCCCTCCGCGAGGAAGGCGACGGGGAATGGCAGGACTGGCTGGTGGATGAATCCTCGGACCAGGAGAGCCTTCTGGCCGAAGCGGAGCAAACCGATCACCGTCGCGCCGCCTTGGCCCAGGCGCTCGGCGTGCTCAATGAGCGGGAGAAGCGGATTTTCGAGGCCCGCCGCCTTGCCGACGATCCGATCACGCTGGAGCAGCTTTCCACCGAATTCGGCATTTCGCGCGAACGCGTGCGCCAGATCGAGGTGCGCGCCTTCGAAAAGGTCCAAAAGGCGGTGCGCGAACGCATCGCGCAGGTCGAAGCCACGCCGCAGCAGGCTCAGGTTCTGCCGGCGCCGCCCCGCATGTAGCTTTCTTTGCCAGCCATTCTCCACCTATGGCCGCCGCGCCAAGAGCGCGGCGGTTATTTTTGTGCGGATTTCCATTCCGCCAGCACATCGGAGATGATCTTGGCGCCGCCGACGCCCTTTTCGAAGGTCACTTTGGCGATGCGGCCGTCGGCCAGACGCACTGGAATGTCAAACCAATTTTCGCTCTTGATCAGTTCGACATTTTTGTCCTCGGAGCCCGAACTCAGCCCGATCAGAAAAACGTTCGGCGCTATATCGACCGGCAGACCGATCAGGGGAGAACCCTTGGGTGCGCTGTCGGCCCGCATTTCCGGCATGTTGACGGCTTTGACCTCGCCGATCGGCGAGCCTTTGGCCGGCTCGAAATGCACGGTGAATGTGTGGCTGGCGGCAAGCGTCGAATCGTAATTTTTCTCGATCACCATCGACATTTTGAACTTCGCGTCCGGAATGTCGACATTCGCCTTGATCGAACTGGTCAATTGCTGATTGGGTCCGCGATTGGACGAACCGCGGCTCCAAACCACCACGCCGATATAGGTCTTGACGCCTCCAGGTTCTGAAGGCGACTGGACCAGAACGGCGGCGCGATAGGCGACGGGAATGACGGGCGTTGGCGAAGCGGGCTTGGCCGGCGCGGGCGAGGCGGGGGCGGCCGGAGCGGGGGCGGCCGGCGCGGGCGAGGCCGGAGCGGGGGCGGCGGCGCCGTTTGCCTCGCCGACCCGTTCGCCAAGCTTCCCGACCGTTTTGTGCTCGCTCGCCGACTTCGGCAACAGCCGCGCCAGATCTTCCGGCCGGTCGCGCAATTTCCAGGCGGCGAAGCCAACAAGCCCCAAGATCACCGCCAGCGCTCCAAGAATGACGCCCAGACGGCGCAGGCCGCCGCCTTCCTTGACTTCCGGCTTGGGCGCAGCGGGACGCTGGCTTTCGCGCGCCAGCATCTCGGACGACGGCTCTTCTTCGCCTTCGGCGGCAGGCTTTTCCTCGCCTTCGGCCGCGCGCTTTTCCTCCCCGTCCTTCTTCTGGTCCCTGTCCCGGTCCTTGTTTTCGTCGGGGGAGCCGGGAGCGGCCGCAGGACGATCGACCGGCGGAAACAACCCGTATTCGCGTTCGAGCCGCGCGATCGCGGCGTCGAGCGCCTTGGCCTCCTGGTCTATGGCTTTTTCCGGCGCGGGCGGCTGCATGGCGCGAAGCTGGCCCAGCAGCGCGTTCCTCGCGCGTTCGTAGATGGCGCGCCGCGCCTCCGGCGTCTGCGAATTCAGGCCTGAGACGGCCTTGGCCAAGAGCGGATAATAGTCAGCCATTTCGCGCCTTTAATCTTCCCCCCAAGTTTTTTGGCGCCTTGCGCCATGTTTCGTCAATCGCGGAAGGGATCGTGCACCAGAATTGTGTCGTCCCGCTCGGGGCTTGTCGAGAGCAGCGCGACCGGCGCGCCGATCAATTCCTCGGCGCGACGGACGTATTTGATCGCCTGAGCCGGCAATTGCGCCCAGGATCGGGCGCCGCCAGTCGGCTCGCGCCAGCCCTCGATTGTTTCGTAGATCGGCTCGACGCGCGCCTGCGCGGCTTGGCTTGCCGGCAGATAGTCGATGGTTTCGCCGTCGAGACGATAGCCAACGCAAACCTTGATTTCGTCGAATCCGTCGAGAATGTCGAGCTTGGTCAGGGCGATGCCGTCTATGCCGGAGGTTTTCACCGTCTGGCGCACCAGAACCGCGTCGAACCAGCCGCAGCGCCGCGCCCGGCCCGTCACCGTGCCGAATTCATGTCCCCTTTCGCCGATCCTCCTGCCGACGTCGTCGTGCAGCTCGGTGGGGAACGGACCTTCGCCGACGCGAGTCGTATAGGCCTTGGCGATGCCCAGAACATAGCCGATCGCTTTCGGGCCGAGGCCGGCGCCGGTCGCGGCGTTGGCCGCCACCGTGTTGGAGGAGGTGACGTAAGGGTAGGTGCCGTGATCGATGTCGAGCAGCGCGCCCTGCGCGCCCTCGAACAGGATTCTCTTTCCCGCCCGGCGCAAATCCTCGAGCAGCGACCAGGTCCGATCCATGAAAGGCAGGATCGCGGTCGCGACCTCCTCCAGCTCGGCGCGAATCGTTTCCGCCTTGATCTCGTCGAGCCCGAAGCCGCGGCGCAGCGCGTTGTGATGGGCGAGAAGCTTGTCGATCTTGCCGTCGAGAGTGGAGAAGTCGGCGAGATCCATGAGGCGAATGGCGCGGCGGCCGACCTTGTCTTCGTAAGCCGGGCCGATGCCGCGTTTGGTCGTGCCGATCTTCATTCCCGCCGGAGCGGAATTTTCCCGCAAGGCGTCGAGTTCGCCATGCAGCGACAGAATCAGCGGCGCATTCTCGGCTATGCGCAGATTGTCGCGCGACACGGCGACGCCCTTGGCGCGCAGATCGGCGATCTCCTTGACCAGGTGACGGGGATCGAGAACCACGCCATTGCCGATCACCGACAATTTTCCGGGCCGCACGATTCCGGAGGGAAGGAGCGATAATTTATAGGTGACGCCGTCGATGACCAGAGTATGGCCGGCATTGTGGCCGCCCTGATATCGCACCACCACATCGGCCTCGACCGACAGCCAATCGACGATCTTGCCTTTTCCCTCGTCGCCCCATTGGGCGCCTACGACCACCACATTCGCCATAATTGCAACTCTTGACGCTCATCGCGCCGGCCGGAAATTCGCGCTGCGCCCACGCCGTGCGAAAAACCCCAGCGCCAGAGCGGTCCGCGACCAGGTCGAATCGCAGACCGCCCTATTGTCCTTGTTGTCGCGGCGCCTTTTACGAAAAAGCGGATTCCGCCTTTTCGCGCGCCGCTCAAGGCCAGGGCAATCGCCAAAATGGCCTAGCGGATCGGGACCTTTTAGTAAAGCTTTTCCGCGCCAGACGCGGCAAACAGACGTTTTTCACGCGGAAGCGTTTAACAACTTCGGTTAAGGGTTAGGGTTAAGACCTATTTAAGTCTTTGCTGGCAAAACTGCCTTTCGTGATCCGAATTCCGGGCGTTCCGCGCCCCAGCAATGAAGGGATTTTGCCATGGGCCGTTTCAAAGCCCTGTCTTTCGCGGGCGCTGTCGCCTTATTTGGCGTCCAGGCGGCTCAAGCCGCCGACCTCTTGCCGCCGCCACCGCCGATCGAGGCGCCTCTGCGCGGCCCGGTCGACGATTCCGGCTTCTACATCCGCGCCGACGCCGGGCTGGCCAATGTCAACATGTACGGTCTGCGTTCGAGTTTCGCGGGAACGACAGGCGCCGCGTTGGGGGTCACTCAGGAAACCGGCGAACTCGGCGACGACGGCATTCTCGGTCTCGGCTTCGGCTACAAATTCAACAACTGGTTCCGCGCCGACCTGACCGGCGAATATCGCAGCGGCGTCAACTATGATTCGACGGTCTGGTATCAAAGCGGAGCAAACTGCGCCGCGGGCGGGGCGACCTATTGCGGCGACGCCTATTCCGGCGAGGTCAAGACCGGGTTGTTCCTCGCCAACGGCTATCTGGACATGGGAACCTGGTACGGCTTCACGCCCTATATCGGCGGCGGCGTCGGCGTCGCCGTCTATCAGGTCTCCAGCTTCAAGGACGTCTCTCTCTATCCCCTGGGCGGCTTCGGAACCGCGCCCGACCATACGTCGGCGAATTTCGCCTGGGCGCTGATGGCGGGCGTCGCCTATCACATCACGCCCAACCTCCTGCTCGACGTCGGATATCGCTATGTCAATATGGGCGACATCTCAACCGGCGCGATCAGCTGCAGCAGCACCTGCAACCACGAAACACAACATTTCAACATGGAAGCCAACGATGTCCGCGTCGGCTTGCGCTGGATGATGGCCGCCCCGGTTTACGCCGAGCCGGTCGTGGCGAAATACTGACGGCGCTTCGCCGCGAGTCTCGCGGCGGATTTGGAAAGAAGATTAACGGCGGAAGCGGCGCGCTTCCGCCGTTTTCTTTGAGGAAGCCAAGCTGACGGCGCAATCGCTTATTTCCATTGCAAGAAGAGCTATAATTTTTTTACCACACTCATTAAGCTTAAGCCGAGATTAACCCTCTTCCTTCACACTCGTTTCAAGATTGGCGCGATGACGCGCGGGTGGGCGAAGAGGTTTGATATGCGCAAGAAGATACAAGCGGCCGCCGTCGCAGTTCTGGCCTCGCAGGCTGGCGGAATCCTTGCCGCGAAAGCCGCGGACATGCTTCCGCCGCTCTATCAGCCCCAACCGTCGCAGATGGTGGAGTTCGGCAGCGGCTGGTATCTGCGCGGCGATGTCGGTTACGTGAACATCAGCGAGCCGATGCCGCAAGCGCCCATGACAGTCAGCGGCAACGTTCCGCCTCCCCCCTCCTCAGACATTTTCGGCGATGCGAACTCCAGCTTCGCCGTGGCCGGCGCGACCTTGGGCATGGGCTACCAATTCAATCCCTGGTTCCGCATGGACGCGACCTTCGACTGGCGTCAGGATCATACGATCAGCAACAGCACCTACGGCCTGAGCTGCGCTTTGGACGTGACCGATCCGACCACGGGCACAGCGACGCTCACCAATCAGGGCTCCTGCTACAAGACCGACACGCTCTCCGAACAATCCTGGACCGCGCTGCTGAACGCCTATGGCGATCTGGGCACCTGGTACGGCTTCACGCCCTATGTCGGCGCCGGCCTCGGCGTCACCCATATCAAGGCCGTCGCAAACGAAAACTGGTACTGGACTTATGGTGGGGCCTATACCGCCAACGGCGTCAACAACGCGTATTTTTCCAACGCCGCGAACGTGCTGATTCACTATGGCTATCCGGGAAATGTCGGACCGACCCAAGTGCGGAACAATTTCTCCTGGGCGCTGATGGCCGGCGTCGCCTACGACATAGCCCCGGGCCTCAAGCTCGACGTCGGCTACCGCTATCTCAATATGGGCACGCTTGCCGCCTCGACCTCTTCCGGAGGAACTGTGCACCGCACCATCGACAGCCAGGAAGTGCGCGCCGGCCTGCGCTGGACGCCCGACCTCTAATTCACTCGTCCTCATCATCTTCGCCTTCGGCCGCGTCGCGGGCGTCGGCGAGGCGGGCGCCGATCGCGGCGGCGAGCCTGCCTTCCAGCGAGGCGCCGCGCTCGACAAAGTCGAGGCCTGCTATGCCGGCGTTCAGGGTCGCTTCGCGCCGGCGGTAATCGGCGATGTCTTCCGGGCGGGGCGGCGGCACGTTCTTGTCGTCGCAACCGAAGGATTCGAACCAGGCGAGATCTTCCGCCGACAACCCGGCCCTTTTCAGCCGCTCGATCAAAGCCGCGTCCATCGCCGGAACTCCATACTGCTCAAGTCGCGTCGCCCGCGCCGGCGCTCTTGGCGACAATCTTGGCGCCTTCCGGGGCGAGCGGAAAGGCGATTTCCACCAGAGCGCCCTCGCCCTTGCGGCTGCGGATCGTGAAACTGGCGTGATTGGCTTCCGCCAAAGCCTTCGTCAGCGGCAGGCCAAGGCCGGTGCCGCCGGGACGGGAGGAGGCCGGCCCAACCTGATGGAACGGCTCCATCGCGCGCAGCAATTCGCTGTCGCTCATGCCGACGCCCGTGTCCCTGACGCGTAGAACCGCGTGGCCGTCGTCGCTCAGCGCCGTCGAGACGATCACCTGCCCGCCGGGCTCGTTATAACGCACCGCATTGGCGAGCAGATTGAGCACGATCTGGCGCAAGGACCGTTCGTCGGCATAGACCGCCGGCAGGCCCGGCGCCAGCGACAGTCGGGTGATCACTCTTTCGCGATTGGCCTGAGGCTGTATCAGCGCCACGCATTCGGAGACGATGCGGTTGGCGTCGACCGCTGCGAAAGCAAGCTCCATCTTGCCGGCCTCGATCTTCGACAGGTCGAGAAGATCGTTGACCAGGCTCATGACATGGCTGCCGGAGGCGTGAATGTCTTTCAGATATTCCTTGTAGCGCTCATTGCCGACGGGACCGAAGCGCTCCTCCATTATGACTTCGGCAAAGCCGATAATGGCGTTGAGGGGGGTGCGGATCTCATGGCTGACCCTGGCGAGAAATTCCGATTTGGCCTCGCTGTCGCGCTCCGCAAGGACGCGGGCCTCCTCCATGGCGCCTTCCGCTTTCTTCCACTCGCCAATGTCGCGCAGAATGGCGCAATATTTGCCCTCTGCGGCCGGACCGACCCGGCCGAAGGTAACGCGCAGCGCAATGGCCTCTCCCTGGCGCGTCCGCCCGATCAGGTCGCCCCCGCCATTCCGCCCCTCCGCCTTCACGCGCGCGAAAAATTCCAGCGCCGCAGAATGCGATTCCTTGGCGAGGAGGAAGGTGAAATCCTTGCCGGCGACCTCGTCGCGGCCATAGCCGAACAAAGCCTCGGCGGACGGATTGAGGCCGAGCAGGGCGCCTTCGGCGTTGAGCAGGGCGAAAGCGTCGCAGGCCGCGCCGAGAATGTCCAAAGCCTCTTCGGCCTCTGTTTCGCGCCGACGCAAGGCGGCTTCAAGCGCGGCGACCCGCTGCTCCAGGGCCGGGGCCGGGGGACGGACGAAGGTGAAGATTTCGGCCGGCGCGCCTTGCCAGGCCGCCTCGGCGCGCTGCGCCTCCACGGCGAATGTTTCGCCCGCGACGGAACGCAGCAGGATGAGGCGACGCTCCGACGGCGCGAGGTCGAGCGTCCCGCTCTGGCAGGCGGCCCGCAAGCCTCCTGCCTGCTCCAATTCGGCGAGGTCGCCGAAACCGAGCCAGTCGAGCAGAGCGCGATTGGCGAAAATCGCGTTTTTCTCGCGCGCGACCAGCAATCCGACGGGCAGGAAGTCGAAGCAATCACCGGCGACGGGCGCGGGCTCAGGATTGTGTTCGGGCGCGTCGGCGGGCGCGGCTTCCTCCGCCTGGAGCGCCAGGCTTGTCGCTTCGCTCGCCTGCTCGCTCGGCGCGGCGGCCGCGCCACCCGATTCCGCGCGCGCGCCCAAGGTGCGGGCGATTTCGCGGAAGGCGCTGCGTTCGTGCGGCGCCAGGGCGACGAGAACTCCTTCCTCCTCCTCGTGCATTTTCAACGCCCCCCTGGTCAGGTCGCTGGCGCGCGATTCCGCTTCGGGCTCTGGAGCCGCAGCCGGCCGCTGCGGCGCGTGCGGACGCAGCGGCACGACGACGCCGGAATAATGGAGCGCTTCGACCGCGCCGTTCGGTGGCGGCGCCGCGCCGGCGAAAGGCGGCGCTATGCGCGCTGCTTCGCGCAACGAATCGAGATGGATGACGCCGAAACCGCGCCAGCCGTCGAACTGCTGGTGGTGGTCGAAGGCGGGAAGCGCTCCGAGCGTGACCGGAACGGCGGCGGCGGCGTTTTCGATCGGCCAGTCCACGTCGAGCCGACTGAAAGTGAGGCGGTCGCGCAGGGCCCGCTCCAGCTTGCGCTCGGGGTCGAGGCCAAGCGCCTGCGCCGCCGCGACAAAATCGCGACCGACGAAATTGGCGCAACCGGGTCCGACAATATCGGCGAGCGGCGGCGTGACCTGGGTAACGACATTCTTGGCGTCGGCGCGCCACAGGAAGCGTGCGGCGGCTAAGCCCGGAAAGCGTTGCTTCAACTCGGCCGACAAAGCGGCGAGGTCCTCCCTGACCTGAGGCGTCGTCTCGGCTACGGGCGCTTGCGGCGCCGGCTCCGCGGCGGGATGCGCGCGACCCACGCGGGCGCGCAGTCCCAACCCGGCGAAAACGAAAAGCGGATTGTCCCCCGAAGTCCGGCGGCAAAGGAAAGTGACGTTTTCCGGAAAACGGGCGAAGCGCAGATGCAGCCGTTCGAGGCGCGCCGCCGCGCCGGGCAGAATGGTCTGCGCCAAATGGGTAAGACGCCGCGCGCCGGGCTCCTCGGAGACGAAAAGGCGCTGCGTCAGATCCTCGCCGTCGGCGACGTCAAAAAGAGAGAGCGCCGCCGCATTGGCGTGGACGACCAGCGGCGGCTCTCCTTCGGCGACGACGATCGGCGCGCCGGCGCGGGAGAGCGATGCGAAAGCGGGCTCCATCAGCGCCGCCGCCACATCCGGCCGGTCGCGCCTGTTCGATGTCTCGTCAGCCATGGTCCCTGCGCTCGTTGCGGACGACCTTGCCGAGGCCATTCGCCTTAAAAAGTCGCGCCCCACACGATGAATAAAAACTTAATCATGTCCGGGCGCCGGAATCCACCTTTGATACAGGACAATTCACGCCACATGGATTTATGATGAATCGCGTCGCCTTTCCAGGCGTCGAAGAATTTTGCTGCGCCGCACAATTCGTGTTGCAATGCAACAAAATTCGGGTTATAGAAGTGAGCGTAATTCCACCCCGCTCGGGATCGCACGAAGGCGCCCGAGCGCAACGCACCGGAGCCTCCATGAGCAACAATCTTAATCTGGAAATTCCCGCCGAGATCCGCGACTTCGCCGAAAAGGCAGTTGATCAGGCGCGCAAGGCTTTCGACAGCTATATCGAAGCTGCGCAGAAAGCGGCCGCCCAGTCGGAAGCCGCCGCCGAGACCCTGACTTCCAACGCCAAGGAAGTGAGCTCCAGGGCGATCGGCTATGCCGAAAGCAACGTCAAGGCCGCCTTCGACCTCGCCGAGAAAATGGTGCGGGCCAAGGACCCCAGGGAAATTCTGACCCTCCAGTCGGAATATCTGAAGAGCCAGGTCGCCGCGGCGCAGGAGCAGGCCAAGGCGCTGGGCGAAGCGGTTAAGAAGGCCGTCACTCCGACGGAATCGAAATAATGGCCGCCGGACCCCGCAAGACCGCTAAGCCGGCCGCCGAGGCGCCGAAAAGCGCCGAGGCGTCTGCGCCCCTGAGCGCCGCAGCCCCGGCGCCCGAGGCGCCCAAGGCGGCGCCTAAAGCCGCCGACAAGGCGACAATGTCCGTCGCCGCCGAGGTCGAAAAGGTCCAGAATGCCGCCAAGAAGCAGGCTGCCGGAGCTGCCGGCGCGCTGGAAAGCTCCTTCGTGGGCGCGAGCAAGAGCCTTCAGGCTTTTTCCGCCAAGGCGATGGAGGCCTATCAGGCCAACGCCGCCGCTTCGATGGAATATGTCCAGGCCCTGTCCAGCGTCCGCAGCGTCAGCGAGGCCATCGCCCTGCAGAGCGAACATATGCGCAAGCAATATGAAGCGCTCACTTCTCAGGCGAAGGAACTGACAGCCCTGGCGCAGCAGGTCGCGGCCGAGGCGGCCGGCCCGCTCAAGGACCAGCTGGAAAAGGCCTTCAAGGGCAAATAATTCCGACCCCCGACTGCGCCCCGAAAACGGGGCGCGGAAATTTTGTGGTTGGCGATTTTGGGCGCGCGATGCTCTTGCATTCGCGCGCTCGCAGTTTTAGGTTCCGCCGTCAAATCGGCCGCCATAGCTCAGCTGGTTAGAGCGCTAGATTGTGGATCTAGAGGTCCCCCGTTCGAGCCGGGGTGGCGGTACCATTGCTCCAGGCGTTTCTCATCACTTCGTCCTGCTCGGATCAGCCGCCGAACACCAGTTGCGTGCCGGTGAAGGCTTTCACGACCTTGCTCGGCATTTCCTCCCGCGCCAGATCATAGAACATTTCGCCGGTGCAGTGGGTGGGGACGATATAATCGACGTCGAGTTTCTTCAGCGCGGCGATGGTCTCGCGGACGTAATCCTCTTTGTAGGGCGCGAGATGATAGCCGCCGATGACGGCGTGAACTTTCTTCACGCCAGAAACCGCCTGCGCCTGCTCGACCGCATTGACCACGCCGCGATGGCTGCAGGAGGTGAGCACAACCAGGCCGCGGCCCTTGACGTTATAGGCGGTGGCGATCTCGTGGCGGAAATGGTCGGGCGTCGATGTCAACGACCTTTCATCCTCCGGTAATTTATCGGCAAAGCAGCCGAAACCGTTGGCGACGCCGATCTTCATCACGCTCGGCGGCTTCATTTTTTCGAACGACCTCTGGCCGATTTGCCCGGTGCAGAAGCCGTGGTCGGCGACAAGCGACGGTTCGGGGGAATAAGTGACCCGGATTTTCGCCGCCTGCAGCGCGGCGCGGTCGATGGCGCCGAAATCGCCCTTGTAAGGCGGAGCGGTCCAGAACCGCGAACAGAAGGCTTCCTCGCCGCCGACATAGAGCGGCAGGCCGGATTTCAATTTGTCGCCGTGAGTTTTGAGAAAGCCGGCCATGCCGCCGAAATGATCGTAATGTCCGTGGCTGAGCACCAAGGCGTCGACCTCCGCGGGATCGACGCCCAGCAAGTCCATGTTGTTCATCAGCGCCGTCGGCGTGAAGGCGAAATCCTGCAGAATCGTCCGCTTTTCGCCGCCGCGCGTCGATTGCGCCAGCATGGCCAGGCCAAATTCGCTGATGAGCGTCCGGTCCGGCGTCTTGTCCGGCTCAATTCCCCAGCCGAAATTGTTGACTTCGACCGGGCCAACGACCTTGTGGCCGGGCGCGACGGCGAATTGATAGAAATCGACGACGATGCGGACCGCGAGCCTGTCGACTTCCGGCGGCCCGCCTGCGAGCGCCTTCGCCTGCGCTGGCCGACTCCCGCCGCCGAGAACGGCCAGCAGCGCCGTCAGTGCGCCGCCAGCCACCACGCTGCGACGATCAAGGCTGCAGCAGAAAGGCGCCATTCCAGGAGCATTGCGAAGCATGACGCGTCTCCTTTTCTCTTCTAACGCCATTATCGCGGCCAACTCTGTCCTTTTGCGCTCGTTCCCTGCGTACGTATTAATGCGGGGCCTGCAAAGGCGGAAAGAATCGCGGATTCAGCCCGCTGGCGGCGTTCTTCCTCATCGAGTCAGTCCATGATTTCCACGCCGCCGCGCAAAATTCGACTTGCGCGGGCAAGGCTTCCTTTTTATGCCGGGGGTCAGTCCCCCGTACGCCGGCGTAAGCACATGTGTGAACTTCTCGGCATGAGCGCGAATGTCCCGACCGACATTCGGTTTTCTTTCGCCGGGCTGGCCCGGCGGGGCGGCGGCGCCGGGCCGCATCGCGACGGCTGGGGCATCGCCTTTTATGAAGGCCGCGCCGCCCGCGCCTTTCACGATCCGCAACCGGCCGCCCATTCGGAAATGGCGCGTTTCATCGGGGCGCAACCGATCAAGAGCTGCGCCGTCATCGCCCATATCCGCCAGGCCAATCGCGGCCGGGTGGCGTTGGCGAATACCCATCCATTCACCCGCGAACTCTGGGGCCGAACGTGGACTTTCGCCCATAACGGCCAGTTGCGCGGCGTCAAAGCCCTGCCGGTCGACTTTTACGCGCCGATCGGCTCGACAGACAGCGAATACGCTTTCTGCTGGATGCTCGACCAGTTGCGCTCCCGCTTCGGCTGCCTGCCGCCGGCGCAAAAGCTCGACCGCGAAGTGGCGCTGCTGAGCGCCCGGCTGGCGCGGCTCGGCGTGTTCAACATGCTTTTGTGCGACAGCCGCACGCTTTACGCCTTTTGCGGCAAGAAACTCGCCTGTCTGACCCGCCGCGCGCCTTTCGGCCAGGCGACCCTGATCGACGCCGACCGCAAGGTGAATTTCGCCGAGGAGACCGGCCCCAACGATTGCGTCACGGTGCTCGCCACCGGACCGCTGACCAGCGACGAGATCTGGACCGCAATCAAACCCGGCACGCTTCTCGCCCTGCGCGAGGGCGAAGTTGCGGCCTCGATTTTCGTCGAGCCGCCGCGCCGCCGTCGCGCTCCCTCCGCCGCAAGGAAAGTCGCGACATGCTGATCGACGGCAAGCCCCACACGACCATCTGGCCGGACCCGGACGGCGAGGGCGTCTTCATCCTCGATCAGACGCGCCTGCCGCACGAAGTGGCGAAAGTCCTGCTGCGCGACCTCCCCGATGCGGCGCGGGCGATCAAGGATATGCTGGTGCGCGGCGCGCCGCTGATCGGCGTGACCGCCGCCTATGCGATAGCGCTCGCCATGCGCCAGGACGCTTCCGACGAAAACTTAAGCCGCGCGGCGGAAACCTTACGCGCCACCAGGCCGACCGCCGTCAATCTCGCCTGGGCGCTTGAGCGCATGACCGGCTTTCTCGGCCCCATGCCGGACGAGCTGCGCCGCGACGCCTCCTTGGCTTTCGCCCGCCATCTCGCGGACAAGGACATCGCCTGCAACGAGGCGATCGGCGAGCACGGACTGAGACTCTTGCGCGCCGCTTGCGAGAAAAAAGGCGACGGCCCCTTGCGCATTCTGACCCATTGCAACGCCGGCTGGCTCGCCACTGTCGATTGGGGCACGGCGACGGCGCCGATCTATAAGGCGCAAGCCTCGGGCATGAAGCTGCATGTCTTTGTCGACGAGACGCGGCCGCGCAACCAGGGGGCGTCGCTCACCGCCTTCGAACTGGCCCAGCAGAAAATTCCGCACACGCTCATCGTCGATAACGCCGGCGGCCATTTGATGCAGCATGGCGAGATCGATCTCGTCATCGTCGGCGCCGACCGTATCGCCGCGAACGGCGACGTCTGCAACAAGATCGGCACCTATCTGAAGGCGCTGGCGGCCAGGGACTGCGATATTCCCTTCTATGTCGCCGCCCCCGTCTCGACATTCGACTCCCGGCTCGCCGAAGGCGGCCTCATCCCGATCGAGGAGCGCGCGGCCGAGGAGGTCACGCATATGACCGGCGTCGGGCCGGCCGGCGATTTGGTCTCGGTGCGCATCGCGCCGGAAGGGACGCCGGCGCGCAATCCCGCCTTCGACGTGACGCCGGCGCGGCTGGTCAGCGGGATCATCACCGATAAAGGCGTTTTCGACGCGAATCGCGAGGCTCTGGCTCGGCTCGCCGAAAACTGACGCAAGCGCAAAGCGCTGTTCTGGCGCCGATATTTTCGCGCCACTGCCGCGCGTCGTGGAGAACGACCTCCTCGTCGCGGTCGAAAATCCGAAACGATTGCGCCGTGGACTCGACTCGGATTTCCGCCGGCTCCCGCCGCAAACCCGCGCCAAGCGCTTTCACATAAGCCTCTTTGACGGTCCATAGGCGCAAAAATTCATCCGCCTGGTTTTCGCGCGGCAGGGCGGCGAGCGCCCTGCGCTCCTCTTCGTGCAGGACGTTCCAGGCTGGCTCGATCGGGTTCAGAATCTCCACATCGACGCCGATTCTTTCGCGCGCCAGGCCGAACAGGCAGATATTTTCGCGCGACGAAGACGAAATCCGCCACTGGCTTTGCGCCCCGTCGATTTGCAGGAGCGGCGCGCCGAGATCATCATGGGTGAGCGCCAGACGCTCCCTCTCGACCCCAAGCTGACGCGCGCAAAAATCGAGGAGAGAAGCGCGGCGCCCTGCGACGCCGCCAAAAAACTCGCCGAGCCAGACATGAGGGCGCATCAGAATGTCCCGAACGGGCGCCAGTTGAATCTCTTTTTAATTCGCTGCATCAGCCCGTCGCGCACAGCGCGATAGGCTTCGAGTTTTTGATCGCGCGCGCCTTCGACAATGCTCGGATCCATGGTCGGCCAATATTCCACCGCCATCGGACGATCGCGGGAAAATTCCAGGGCCTTGTGATGCGCCTCGGGCGACAGGGTGATGACCAGATCGAAGTCGAGATTGTCCAATTCGTCCAAAGTCTTCGGCTTGTGGCGGCTGATGTCGAGGCCGATCTCGTCCATGACCGCATAGGCGAAGCCGTCGGGCTCGCCCGGACGCAGCCCGGCCGAAACGACCCGCATCCGCGAGCCGAACAGAAAGCGGGTCATCGCCTCGGCCATGGGCGAGCGCACGCAATTCTGCGTGCAGGCGAAAAGCAATGCGCGAGGGAGAGGATCGCCGGACAAGGCTCAGCCCTTCCAGTGCAACGCGGTGACCAGAGTGAAAATCCGCCGGGCCGTATCGAAATCGCAGTCGATCTTTCCGCGCAACCTTTCGTTCAGGAGCTGCGCGCCCTCATTGTGCAGGCCGCGCCGGCCCATGTCGATCGCCTCGATCTGCGACGGGCTCGCGGTGCGGATCGCGGCGTAATAGCTTTCGCAAATGAGGAAGTAATCTTTGAGGATGCGGCGGAAGGGCGTCAGCGACAAGATGTGCATGATGATGGGATCGCCGGCCTCGTCGAGAACGTTCAGCGCCAGTTTCGAGTCGTGCAGGCCGATATTCAATTGGTAGGGGCCGCCGTCATGGCCGGGCAGGCCGAATTTGTTCTCCTCGATCAGATCATAGATGGCGATGGCGCGCTCATGCTCCTGATCGGGATTGCCGCGCCCGATCGATTCCTCGTCGAGCGTGACATTGATCAGGCGCTTGCGGCGCGAGGCGTCGAGATGTTTCATCGCCCTACGCCTGATCGAGGCGCAAGGCGACCGAAAGCGCATGGGCGTCGAGTTTTTCCGCCTGGCCCAGAACCACCGCCGCCGGGCCGATGGCGCGCAGGCTCTCGGGCGAACATTTCAGGATCGACGTACGCTTCATGAAATCCAGCACGCTAAGACCGGAGGAGAAGCGCGCCGAACGCGCCGTCGGCAGGACGTGATTGGAGCCGCCGACGTAATCGCCGATCGCTTCCGGCGTATAGGCGCCGATGAAAATCGCCCCGGCGTTGCGCACCCGCGCCGCGAGACTTTCAGCGTCTTCCGCAATGATTTCCAAGTGCTCGGCGGCGATGCGGTCGGCGAGCGGCAGGGCCTCGTCCAGTCTTTCCACCAGAATGATCGCGCCGAGCTCCTCCCAGCTCTTCCCGGCTATCGCCTTTCTGGGCAGGGTTTCGAGCCGGGCGGACACCGCCGCCGCGACCGCGTCGGCGAGAGCGGCGTCGTCGGTGATGAGGATGGATTGCGCCGCCGTATCGTGTTCGGCCTGTGCCAGCAGGTCGATGGCGATCCATTCGGGGTTGGCGGTCTTATCCGCCAGGATCAGCACTTCCGACGGGCCGGCGATCATGTCGATGCCGGTCTGGCCGAAGACCCGGCGCTTGGCCGCCGCGACATAGGCGTTGCCGGGGCCGACGATTTTCGCCACCGGCTTGATGGTCGCCGTGCCATAGGCCAAAGCCGCCACCGCCTGCGCGCCGCCGACGCGAAAAATTTCATCGACTCCGGCGATTTTCGCCGCCGCCAGAACCAGCGGAGACAATTGGTTGTCGGGCGCGGGCGCGACCATGGCCAGGCGTTCGACCCCCGCGACCTTGGCGGGAATGGCGTTCATCAGCACCGAGGACGGATAGGAGGCCGTGCCGCCCGGCACGTAAAGGCCGGCGGAGTCCACTGCGCTCCAGCGCCAGCCGAGTTCGACGCCGGCGGAATCGCGGAAACGCAGATCGTCCGGCTTCTGCTTTTCGTGATAGGCGACAATGCGCTCGCGCGCCAATTGCAGCGCGTCGATCTGCTCGTTGGTGCACGAGGCGACGGCCGCGTCGATTTCGGCCGGCGCAACGCGCAGGTTCTGGGGCGTCAGCTCGATGCGGTCGAAGCGGCGCGAATAGTCGATCAGCGCCTCGTCGCCGCGCGCGACCACATCGGCGATAATGTCGCGCACGACGTGATCCACTTCCTCAGTCGTCTCGCGCTTCATATGCAGGAGCTGCTCAAAGCTCCGGCTGAAGTCGGCGGCGGCGGAGTTGAGCCTGAAGGGCATGGAAATTCTCCCATCGTTTAAGCGAGGGGTCTGGCGGCGGCGGCGACTTTTGTCAAGCGTCTCAAGCGCCTGTCTGATGCCCGGGCGCATGGCGCGCGCGCCAGCGGGGACCGAGATCGGCCATGCGCGCTTCCAGACATTCGACGTCCAGCCGCAGGGCGCAGCCGCCGGAAAAAATCAGGACCACCGCGCCCGACGGCGCTTCGCCGGGAAAAAATTCAATATCGAGCAGGTTCAGAATATCGTCGGGCCGATTCTGACGAAAACCCTGCAGCGACGCTTTCAACACATTCTCGAAATGCAGGCCAGCGCGGGCCCTTTGCGGGACGCCCCCTTCCGTCGTCAGCCAGTCGAAACGGTTGAGCGCCAGGACGAAGCGCCGCTCCTTGGGCAGAAAGATCATGTCGCCGACGCGCACGACGGCATCCTGCGCATGGGAGGCGATGACGGCGAGATCCTCGGCGTCGAGCGCCATGAGCCGCAGGTTTTCCGCCGCGGGGGCGTCATCGTCCTTGCCTTCAGCCATGGTTTCGCCTCGTCGTCTCCTCTAGTTACAGGCGGCGCGCCGACGAGACAAGACGGCGCCGGCGGCGGGCGCCTCGCCATCCTGCGGCCCCAACGGACGTAGCCATGCCCACCGCCTCACGCTATCGTCCTGCCTGGCGCGAAACGGCCAGATCAAACAATGATATGCGGGAGGAAGCGATGCAGGGCCTGATGCAGCGGCGCGAACTACTGATTTCTTCCATCATCGTTCATGCGGCGCGCCATCATGGCGAGGCGGAAGTCGTTTCGCGCCGCGAGGACGGGCGGATCGAGCGCACGACCTATGCCGAGATCGAACGTCGCAGCCGCAAGCTCGTCGGCGCCCTGCGCGGCCTGGGGGTGAAATTCGGCGACCGCGTCGCGACCCTCGCCATGAACAGCGACCGCCATCTCGAACTTTATTACGCCGTCTCAGGCATGGGGGCGGTCTGCAATACGATCAATCCGCGCCTTTCCCATGACGATATCGCCTATATCATTCGCCATGCGGAGGATGGGATCGTCTTCGTCGACCCCTGTTTCCTGCCGTTCATCGAAGCCGTGGCGCCGAAAGTCGCGGATATTTTGCGCGCCGTCGTCGTGCTCGCCGCGCCGGAAGAAATGAAGCCTTGCGCCCTGCCGCCCGGCATGGCCCTCCATTGCTATGAGTCGCTTCTCGCCGCCGCCGCCGAGGAGAAGGAATGGCCCGCCTTCGACGAAAACACGGCTTCTGGCCTTTGCTACACGTCCGGCACGACCGGCAAGCCGAAAGGCGTGCTCTATTCGCACCGCTCCAATGTGCTTTACGCCATGGCGGTCAATGGGGCCGACGTCGCGGGCCTGCGCGCCACCGATCGCGTCGCCGTGGTCACGCCCATGTTCCATGTCAACGCCTGGGGCCTGCCCTATATGGCGCCTATGGTCGGCGCGGCCCTGATCATGCCCGGCCGCCAGCTTGATCCGGCCTCGCTGCTCGATCTCTTCAATCGCGAGAAAGTCAATTTTTCCATTGGCGTGCCGACCGTCTGGCTCGGCCTGATCAATCATCTGCGCCAGACCGGCGCGCGTTTCGACACGCTGAAGCGGATTCTCGGCGGCGGCGCGGCCATGCCGCGCCCGCTTATCGCCGAATATGCCGAAATGGGCGTCACCGTCACCCATGGCTGGGGCATGACCGAAAGCAGCCCGGTGGTCACCGCCAATTGCCCAAAGCCGTCCTGCCTCCGGCTCGAACCGGAAGCCTCGCTCGACCGCCGGGCGAAACAGGGCCGCGTCGTTTATGGCGTGGACGTGCGCGCGGAAAACGATTCCGGCGAGGAGGTTCCCAGGGACGGCGCGACCCAGGGCAATCTAGTCTTTCGCGGCCATTGGGTGGCCAGCGCCTATTACCGCCAACCGGAAACGGCGGTGGGGCCGGAGGGCTGGTTTCCCACCGGCGACGTTGGAACCGTCGACGAACAGGGTTTTGTTCAGCTCACCGACCGCACCAAGGACCTGATCAAATCGGGCGGCGAATGGATCAGCTCCATCGCCCTGGAAAATATCGCCGTCGGCCATCCCGACGTCGCCGAAGCGGCGGCCATCGCCGCGCCGGACGAGAAATGGGGCGAGCGGCCGCTGCTCATCGTGGTTCCGCGCGTCGGCCATGCGCCCGATCCGGAGCACGTGCGCAATTTTTTCGCCGGTAAGGTTCCGAACTGGTCGATTCCCGATCGCGTCATCGTCGCCGAGGAATTGCCGCATGGCGCGACGGGAAAGGTGCTGAAGACCGAATTGCGCCGGATCTACGCCAAATAGGCGTAGCCTTGCGGGCGGGAATCTTGGCTCTATTTGGCGACTCTTGCGATCGCCGTCGCATCGGCCGGAAAAGTCTCCTCCCAGCCGCCGCCAAGCGCCTTGAACAATTGCACCAGATCGAGCGCCACTTTGGTCTTGCTCTGCGCCAATTGCTGCTCGGCCGAGAGCGTCGTCCTTTGCGCGTAGAGCACCGAGAGAAAATCGACGACGCCGTCTCGGTAGCGCGCGCGGGCGATGCCGAGCGCGTTGCGGGCGTGGGCAAGCTCCGCCGCAAGGCGGGCGCGCCGCTCCTGCTGGGTGCGATGCGCAACCAGCGCATTGACCACGTCATGCCAGGCCTGCAGCACCGTGCGGCGATAGTTGATCGCCGCTTCCCGCTGCTGCGCCTTGCGCAATTCCACTGTTCCTTGCAGCCGGCCGCCGTTGAAGATCGGCAGGGATATGCTCGGCCCGAAATTATATTGCAGCGAACTCGCCCGCCACAAAGTCGGCAGGTCGAGCGAATCGAGGCCGACCACGCCATTGAGCTGCACGCTCGGATAGAAGGCCGCGACCGCGACGCCGATCTGCGCGGTGGCGGCGTGCAATTGCGCCTCCGCCGCGCGAATGTCGGGACGCCGGCGCGCCAGATCCGACGGCAGGCCGACCGGAACCGTGGGCGGCGACCAGGGGATTTTTCGCGGCGCGACGAGCTTCGCCCTGAGCGCGCCGGGCGGCTCGCCCAGAAGAAAGCTCAAGGCGTTGATATATTGCGATTCTTTCTGCTCCCAGATCGGCAATTGCGCGCGCAAAGCCTCGACCTGCGCAGCGGCGTTCTCGCTGTCGAGGGCGCTTTGCAGACCTTTGCGCCGCCGCTCGTTGGCGAGGCGCAAAACGTCTACCGCGATTTTGAGATTGTCGACCGCGACGCCGCGCTGAACCTGGGCGTCGCGCAGGAGAATATAGTCGCGCGCTGTCTCGGCCAGCGCCGAAATCAGGGCGGCGCGGCGCTGATCCTCGGCGAACTGGACATTGGCGCCGGCGGCTTCGACTTCGCGGCGGACCTTGCCCCAGAAATCGAGCTCCCAGGAGGCGTCGAAGCCGGTGTAATAATCGGTGATCGCCGGCACATTCATCTTCTGTCCCGGCGGCAGAAGCGCCTTCATCAGGCTGAGTATGCCGTTCTGGCTATAGCGTTCGTGATTGAGTCTGGCGTCTCCGCCGATCGTCGGCAATTGCGCCGACGCCGTCACGTCGAGCGTCGAGCGGCTTTCGGCCAAGCGGACCGTCGCCGTGAGCACGTCGAGATTGGCGCTCGCCACTTGATCTTCGAGTTCTGTCAGGGTCTTGTCGTGGAAGACCGACCACCAGTTGGGATCGGGCGGCGCGGTTAGGCGCGCTTGCGGCGCGGCATAGGGTTTTTGCGGTAGGCCGCTTTCCGGCGGCGAGAAATTCGGTCCGACTGTGCAGCCGGCGAGGAGCGCCAGGACGCCGCAGGCGGCGAATATCCGCCAGCCGATCAATGGGCCGCCCCTGGCCCGCCGGCCACCGTTTTCGCCGACATCAGCAGGCACAGCGGAACCACGGCGAAAGCGACGATGGCGCAATAAAAGAAAGTATCGTTGTAGGACATGATGGCCGCCTGCATGCGCAGCATCTGATAGACTTTTCCGATCGCCATGTCATGGGCCGCCGCGGCGGTGTGGCCCATGGCGCGCAAGGCCTGTTCGTAGGTCTGGATGAGGCGCGCATAGGGCGGTCGGTAGGGATTGGCCAGCTCCGCCAGGAAACTCTGATGCATCTGCGAGTGCCGAGCGATGATCGAGGTGGAGAGCGATATGCCGACCGACCCGAAGACATTGCGGAACATGGAGAATAGCGCAACGGCGTCGGGATTGAGATCGCGCGGCAGGGTCGAATAGGCGATGGTCGAAATCGGCACGAAAAGGAAAGCGAGCGCCGCCGTCTGGAACAGACGCATGCCGACCAGATCGACGAAAGTGATATTGGGCGTCAAATGGCTCGAATAGAGCATGGCGAAGCCCATGATGGCGAATCCGGCGCCGATGATGAAACGCGTCTGAATATGCTTCATCAGCCGGCCGACGATCGGGATGAGCACAATCACCATGACGCCGCCGGGCGACAGGATCAGGCCCGACCAGGTGGCGGTGTAAGCGAGATGCTCCTGCGCCAATTCCGGAATCATCACCGCGCTGGCGTACAGGATGCCGCCGGTCGCGGAAATCATCATGCAGGCGGAAGCGAAATTGCGATCCTCGAAGACTTCGAGATGGACGATCGGCCTTTTCGCCACGAGCAGCCAGAGAATCGCGCCAATGACGCCGATAATAGCCAAAACCGCCATCACGCGGATGAAGGGCGATGCGAACCAGTCGGCGTCCTCGCCGCGATCCATCATGACTTCGAGGCAGCCGAGGCCGACGGCGATCAGTCCGAGGCCGATGTAATCGACGCCGTGGCTGCGGCGCGCCTTCACCCAGGGCGGGTCCTCGACCAGGGCCATGACCAGGAAGACGGCGATAACGCCGACCGGAATATTGAGGAAGAAAATCCAGCGCCACGAAAACGAATCGGTGATGAAACCGCCGAGCGTCGGGCCCAGAACCGGCGCGACAATGATCGCCATGGCGGCGACGCCAAAAGCCGCGCTGCGTCTCGCGGGCGGGAAGTAATCGAGAATGATCGATTGCTGATTGGGCTGCAGGCCGCCGCCGAAAAAACCCTGCGCCAGACGGAAGAGAATCAGCTCGGAAAGAGAATGCGCCGCCCCGCACATGAAGGAGAAGAAGGTGAACATCGAGATGCAGATGAGAAAATAGCGTCTGCGTCCCAAAAGATCGCCAAGCCAGCCGGAAATGGTGAGAACGATTCCATTGGCGACGAGATAGCTGGTCAGCGCCCAGGTTGCTTCGTCCGGGCTCGACGACATGCTGCCGGCGATATGCGGCAGGGCGACATTGACGATCGTCGTGTCCAGCACTTCCATGAACGTCGCCAGCGTCACCGCTATGGCGACCACCCACGGATTGGCGATCGGCTTCCACGGGGCATGCCGCTCTTCCGGCACGAGCTCCATGGGCGCGTCGGTCATTTCAGCGTCACCGTCGGAACCACCGAAATGCCAAGCGGCAGCGGCAAATGGGGATTGAGGCCGCTATCGATGACGATTTTTACGGGCACCCGCTGCACCACTTTGACGTAATTTCCGGTGGCGTTTTCTGGCGGGAAGGCGGTGAATTTCGTTCCCGACCCCTGTTGAATGCTGTCCACATGACCGCGCAGATCGAGGGACGGATAGGCGTCCACCTCGATCTTCACCTTCTGGCCCGGCCGCATCCGGTCGAGTTGGCCTTCCTTGAAATTGGCGATGATCCAGCGCTTGGTTCCGACAACAGAGAAGATTTGCTGTCCGGGCTGGACATAATTGCCGACCTCGACATTTCGCTTGGTGATCCAGCCGTCCAGCGGCGCTCGCACCACGGTCCAGGATAGGTCGAGATTGGCCTGATCCAGCCGCGCCTGCGCCTGCTCCACCTGCCCTTTTAGCCGACTCACCTGCTTTTCGATCTCGCCGATTCGCTGCGGCACCGGGGAGGCCTGCACGACCTGCGCTTCAGCGAGCGCCTCCTGCGCCTTCGCCTGTTTCAGCGCCGCTTTCGCCGCGTCAATGTCCTGTTGCGAAGTGGCTTGGCGACTCAGGGAGCGTTGCCGGTCGTAATCGGCTTGCGCTTTGGCGAAAACCGCCTTGGCCGCCGCTAATCGCGCCTGAGCCTCTTCGAGCAACGCCGGAAAATTCTTCTTCGCCACTTCGAAGCTATATTGCTGCGCCGCCAATTGCGCCTTCGCTGTGGCCAGCGCCCCTTCGGCCAGTTCCTGGGTGATCCGATATTGCCGCGGATCAATGTGGATAAGCGGCTGACCTTTTTTGACGAACTCATTATCGCGGACATCGAGCGATGTGACCTGGCCCGCGACCTGCGGCGCGATGGTCGCCGCCGGCCCATCGGTAAATGCATCGTCAGTCCATTCGATATTGCGCGTGGAAAGCCAGTAATAGACGCCGGCGAGCGCCATGGCGGCAAGGATGGCGAGGCCGACCAGCCTCACGACGCCGGCGCGCTTTTTTCGCGCCTCTTCGTCCGGATCGGGCGCGCCGGCGTCTTTCGCCTTCTCGGTCGACTGGGCCTCTGTCACCGGCGAATCCTCGCATTCCGCCTGTCCCGAGGACATAGCGGAATCGCTTCAGCTTGTCTTGCCCCTTACAGCAAGGAGAGCCTGAAATCCTCCCTGCATATCCGTCAGCGCGCCGTTTCTGCGCGCAGCCTGTTTCAGACAGAAAAAGCCCGGCGGAGCCGGGCTTTTCCTCGAGATGAAGTCGGGTGGGATTATTCCGACGCCGTATGGTACTCGACGTAGCTCAGGAAGGAAGCGAGCGCGTCGATTTGCTGCGGCGACAGATAGCTGGCGACGCGCGGCATCGGCACGGCGGAGGGGTCATAGCCCTCTTTCAGCTGCGTGAGGCGGTCTCTCAAATAAAAGTAGGATAGGCCTCCCAAGCGCGGAATCTGGCGAACGCCCTGCGCTGCGGGGCCATGGCAAGCCTGGCAGGCGACGATGTCCTCGTCCGGAATGCCATTTTCGAAGATCTCCCTGCCTTCGGCGACGAGGTTCTCGTTGCCGTCTTTCGCGGCCTTTGGCGGAAGGGAGGAAAGATAATGGGCCAGACCGCGCGCTTCCCACGGACCGACATTGGCGACAGCCAACCACATATATTTCTCGGCCAAATAGTCGTGCCGCTGATGTTCCCTGAAGGAACGCAACTGTTTCAACACATAGGCGGGTCTCTGGCCAGCCAGTCGGGGAGCGACCGAAAAGCCTTGTGCGGAAGTTCCGTGACACCAAGTGCAATTGTGAACCGGCAGGGCGTTATCCGCCAAAAGCGGACTCGCGGCGAAGAGGGAAATCGCAAGAACTGCGATTTTCGTATGGATGTGCTTCATGATTTATATTCTCGCGCGTGACAAGTTCATCCAATTTGACGCTTCGAAAAACGCCCCGAATTACCTGAGCCGGCTGACATATTCGGCGATCGCCCGAATCTGCGCGTGCGTCAGGTTATGCGTGGTCGGCAACATGATCGCCGATATGTCCTTGTGCAGACCCCGTCCGCGCTCGGTGCCCCAGATTTCCAAAGTTTGAACGACGTACCAGTAGAGCTGGCCGGCGAGACGCGGAATTGGCCCATTACCCATGGCGGTCTTGCCATGGCAGGCGGAACAGGCCGGAACGTTCTGTTGCGGAATTCCGGTGGCGAAGATCCGCCGTCCCAACGCGACGTTCCCCGTCGGGCCGCCACCGTAGGGCGGAGGATTCAAAGCATGGAAACGCTTGGCGAGGGCCGGCGCCATTCCCGGCGGAATGCCGTGCGCCACGTTGGACATAACCGGGTTGACCCTTCGACGCTGCTGAAAGGCGGCAAGCTGATTTTCAATGTATTGCACGTGCTGTCCCGCCAGCCTCGGCATGACGTAATAGCCGCGGAATCCTTGCCCGTCCATGCCATGGCAGGTCCGGCAATATTCGAATTTCGCATTGACGCCGCCCCTGTATTCGGGGTGATGACGCATTCCCGCCATCGCCTGGCCGGCCGAGGCGAACATAAACGCCGCCAAAGCCGATTTCAGCGCAACGCGCAAATGGACCGCTTTCATATTCGCCGCCTCCCAACCTATGCTCTACCGCGCCGCGTAGCCGAAGATTCGCCGCGGTGAATTTCGCTCCGAGTCTGAACCGCTGTCGCCCCCTTCGCCTTGGCGAGCGCCGCGGCGAATCGGCGCCGAAGCGCCTACGAAGACTTGCTCAAACAATATACTCTCCCTGCGCCGCGAACAACTCCCGAAGCAGGATTTTCCTAGGAATTTCAACCTTTCTGCGCTTGAAAAGCGTCCATGCCGGTTCAGATTCCCCTCATTCCCTTCCGACGCGGTTAACGCGGCGAAATTCTCTCTTTCCCAAGCGCATATGCGCTCTCGCGCGACGGTAGATAACCGGCGCTGCGTAGCCAATTGCCCATGGCGTGATTCTATTGTTTACACTGCATTATTTGCAATGAAAGTTGAAATCTGCCGAACCGCGCAAAAATCTGTGACCTGTCGCCAAAATGTCGCACGTGGCGGCGCGCGGAGACCCCGACGAAGGTTGTGAAATTCTTCGATTTTTTGGATAGCGGCGCGCGGAAATGTCGAGTAAGTATAGATTGCTGGGGCCGGATTCGGCCGCCCTTGGGAACTGGCGTTCGGCCATCCTGCGGCGGAGACGAAAAAGCTCGAGCGCGCGCAACATTATGAGGCGGGTGATTCCGGCGATGCGAAAGGCGAAGCCGAATCATAACCCCCTGGCGGGCGCCGCCGATCTGGGACAATCTTCGGCCTTCGCGGACTGGGCGGGCGCTCCTTCCGTTGATGGCGCGGAGATTTGCGGAGGAACATCATGAAGCTTATCAAAACTCTTGCGCCGACTGCCGTCATCGCCGTTCTTTTTTGCGCCAGCGCCGGCGCGCAGGAGAGCAAAACCGAGGCCGCCCCCGCGGCGAAACCCGCGGCGGAGGCGCCGGTCCCCGCGACACGGGCCTTGCGGGCGAAATTGGCCTATTGCCAGACCTGCCATGGACTCAATGCGCGGGGCTTGCCCTACGCCAGCGTTCCGATTCCGCGACTTGCCGGGCAACAGCCGCAATATATCAAAAACCAGCTGCACAATTTCATCAGCAAGGACCGGACCAATCCCATCATGAGCAATGTTGCGCGAGTCTTGACGCCGACCCAGGTGAACTTTCTGGCGCAGCAATTCATCAAATTGAATCCGCCGCCGGTGTCGGCCAGCCATCCCCCCGCGGCGAGTCTGGTGGCGGCCGGAAAGCAGATATTCCACAATGGCGTTCCCAGCCGGAACGTGCCGCCGTGTGAATCCTGTCACGGCGCCGACGCCCATGGTAATGGCGAATTTCCGCGCCTTGCCGGCCAGGTCCCCGAATATGTCGTGCACAAGCTGACGAACTGGGACAAGGAACGCGGCCTGAACAAGGCGAATCCCGGCGCCGAGGAGATCATGAAGCCCATCACGCATGAGCTGACCACCCAGGAAAAACGCGAAGTCGCCGCCTATGTCAGCACGCTGAGATAAAGCGATTTCCCACCGGAATTGATCCCGGTTTCAGACCCTTTTTCGATTCGCCCGAATCGCAAAAGGGTCTTTTTTTGCCGCCCCCCATCGTTTTTCTCGAAAAAATCGAGCGCCGTCTTCCGCTCGGCGTTGGCGCGCTTTCTCGGTCTTGACCCACGGCCCCACGCTCCCGCGCCGATGACGGGCCGACGCGGAGAATCGAAGTTTAACGCGCTCGTTTTATCTTATGTTGTTTACGTTTAAACTTATAGCGTCAGTCGATCTACAGTTCAGCATTATGCTTTGGGCGCGATGGCGCGCGGCGCCGCCATTTTCCCGCGTGGTCGAATCTGGCAAGACGCACCCTGACCCCGCTCAGCAAAGCCAAAGTGGAACGCACTTTCTACAGTTCATTCGTTTATCGATAACTTATACTGCCCGTCAATCTACTTTGGTGTGATGCAGGCCCCAGGGCAGGGAAGGCCGGGGCCAACGAAATGAAATGCCGCCCTGCCCCCGCGCTCTCGGTTCTTGGCCGGTTTCCACTTTGTATGAACGGCGTTCGAAATTCGAAACCAGACCCTTTGCCGATCGCGGCCTGTTCCTTGTTCCTTGTCTGCGTCGCGCGTCACGCGATTCTTTTCTCGTGACGGTGCTCGCTTGATATGGACGAGTGGCGGCTACGGCCCGATCAACCAGAAAGAACGCCAATTCAACAAGGCGACGAGATCGCCGCGCCTTCAGCAAAGTCGCGAGAGACAAGAGACTCAACTCGATACTCGATGAACATGGCCAGCGAACGGGTCATCACGCAATGAAAAAGCCCGGCCGTTTCGGCCGGGCTTTCCCTTTTTAGATCCAAACTTTCGAAGGAAAGATCAGAACATGGTGAAGGCATAGAGGAACAGCGTGTTGCTATCGCTTGCGCTGCTTCCGGCGCCGTCGACGTTGCTGGTCCTGCCATTGATCTCGGTGTACATCGTATAGGACAGGCCGATACGAGTGTTGAACCAGGGCCAGATCGAGGGACCGCCATGCGAGAACGGCAGCCAGGCGATATCGAAGACAAAGTACTGCGAATTCGGCGAGGCCGTAGCGTCACCATTCGCCCCGATATAGATCCCCGCGTCAGACGTGCCCCACGTATTGAAATAACCGGCGCCGATTGAGTACGTGTTGTCGTAGACATACTCGCCCGACAAGCTCAGGGTGTTCAGATAGTCGGTGCGGTTGCTCGTAAGACCACCGTTCGGGTTGGCGGCAGGGTGCGACCAGCCCCATTGCTCCTGCTCCCAGACATAATTGGCGCGCAAGGTGACGGCGTTCTTGTCTTCGATCCACTGATATTGCGAATCGAATCCTTCGTCCCAATAGTTGTCCGTCGCGCCGAAGCTGCGGTCGTTGCCGGGATAGGTCGAGGCCAACATGCCGTATGTGCCGAATTCGATCGAATGCGGGCCGTAGTTCTTTTCGACCGCGAGGCGCCAATAGGGCGCGGGGCCGGAGAAGGCGAAGTTGTTGCCGAGAATGTCAGCGCCACAGCAGTCGCCGAAAATTGTCTGGACCCGGGTCCCCGGCGAGCCGTAGAGCATCAGTTCGGCATAATAGCTGTCATCGACGAAGACATAGCCGCCGCCGCCGAGGATATTAAAAGGACCTACGAGTCCAAGAATGTTCGAAGCGGTCGGACCGTTGAGGGGGCCGAAGTCGCCGGTGTCGATGAAGGGCCAGGCCCAGGCCGTGGTCGTATTCCAGACGTCTTCAACCTGCGGCGCGTTGTTGGCGTCCAAGCCCCAGATCACGTCGTGACCGCTGATCTTCGCCGTATCGGCATAGCGGATGTCGACGTTGTCGCCGCCGAACGCGGGCACGTCCGGGCCGTTGCCGACGGTGAACTGCATGAAGGCGCCGAGGTGATCGGTGATCTTGCCGCCATAGAAGATGCTCGCCTGCAGGGCGAGGTCGGTAATATTGTTCGGACCGAAGCCGGGGCCCTGGCCCGGATTGTCCTTATTGAAATGCATGAAGCCCGATTGCAGCATCCCGGCAAGCGGCGGATATTCCGGCGGTTCGTATTTGCCGCCCGTGGTGGTGTAGCCCAGCAGCTTGAACCGGCGACCGAAAGGCGTCAGCTGCAGAAAGGCGGTATGACAGGTGGCGCAGGTCTGGCCCGTCTGGCGCGCGAAGCTCGGAAGCGCTTGGGCGGGCTGGTAGGCCGCGCCGGCAAAGCCGAGGGCGAGCACGGCGCCGGCGGCCATTCGCCACAACGAAGCGTGTCCGCGTTGTTCTTTATGCATCACGTCGCTGGGCTTGCAAATTCTGGCCATTCGACCAGCCCTCCTTTTTTTAAGCCACCCTTCGGCGCGCCAGGCGCCACGGTTCGGTATTCACGCCGTCGAACGGCGCCGTCTGCTTTTCCCCGACTTCGGATATTCCGTGCCGTCCATCGCCAGGGAATCGCGAAAAAAGCGATCACGGCTTTGTGATGTCCTTTTTTCGGCGGCAAATCAACATGATTTAGGTCAAGCCAGGGGCACAATTCCGCCCCGCGTTGCACAAATGTGACAGGCGTCGGAAGTTGAAGCGGCCAACATTGGCCAAAAGCACTAAAGTTAGATCGTTAATCTATGTATTTCGCGCGACTCGACGCAATATTCGCTAATCTGCACAGGTTCAACCTTTGTGCGGCAATATTGATTCCGATCATAGCCCCAGAGCGATAAGGGCGCTGCAATGCGCTTCGCCGCCGGCGTTCCCGGCCAAGTCAAAGGAGACAGGAACATGGGCAATGAATCCGACAAGCTCCGAAATGTGATTTCTCGCCGGGCCCTTCTGCGCGGCGCCGCCGCCGTCGGGGCCGCGCCGATTCTTCTCGCGGGCGCCGAACCCAGCGCCGCGGGGAAAGTATCCAAGGCGTCCGTCCAATATCGAGGCTCACCGCACGGTTCGGAGAAATGCGCCAATTGCTCGCTGTTCGTTGCGCCTTCAAGCTGCAAGACGGTGGCGGGCCACGTTTCTCCGCACGGCTGGTGCATGATCTGGAGTAAGGCCTGATCGCTATAAAATGAAAGGAACAAACGGCGCGCCGGCTTCTCAAACCGGCGCCGCCGCGCCGGGGGCCGGCGCAAGACCGAGGATTTCGGCCGTATGTCCGGCGATCATGCGCTCTTCGTCGGTCGGCAGGACCATGACGGTTACGCGCGACTGCGGGCCGGAGATGACCCGCTCCCCGCGGGCGTTGGCGACCGGATCGAATCTGATTCCGAGCCAATCCATGTCGCTCATGGCGCTTTCGCGGACGCGCCAGGCGTTTTCGCCGATGCCTCCGGTGAAGACCAGGGCGTCCAGTCCGCCGAGGGCCGCGGCGAGGCCGCCGATCTCGCGCTTGAGGCGCGAGACGAAATAGGCGATCGCGTCCTTGGCGGCAGGTTCGGACGAGTCCTCCAGCGCGCGCATGTCGCTGGAAAGGCCCGACATGCCCTTGAGGCCGGACTCCTTGTAAAGCAGGTCGGAAATTTCCGCCGCGCTCATGTTCTTTTCCGCCATCAGATAGAGCACGACGCCGGGATCGAGCTGGCCGCAGCGGGTGCCCATGGGCATGCCGTCGAGCGCGGTGAAGCCCATGGTGGAGGCGACGGATTTCCCTTGCCTCAGCGCGCAGAGCGAGGCGCCGTTGCCGAGATGAGCGATGACGACGCGGCCGCGCGCCAGGTCGGGCGCGACAACGCGCAGGCGGCGCGAAATATATTCATACGAAATTCCGTGAAAGCCGTAGCGCCGCACGCCCTCGTCATAAAAGCGGCGGGGAAGGGCGAAAGTGTCGGCGATATAGGGATGGGCGCGGTGGAAGGCGGTATCGAAACAGGCGACCTGGGCGGCTTGCGGAAAGGCGTGCAAGGCCGCTTCGATCCCGGCGAGATTATAGGGCTGATGCAGAGGCGCGAGCGGCGTCAAGGCGCGCAAATGCTCCAGAATTTCGGCGTCGAGGCGAAGGGGCGCCGCATAATCGGGGCCGCCGTGAACGACGCGATGGCCGACCCCGATGATGCGCGCGCCCGCCTCCTCCTTTTCCAGCCAGGCGACGACGGCGCCGAGCGCGGCCTTGTGATCGGCGCCGGCCTGGCCGAGCGCATGTTCCGATTTGTCGCCCGAGGCCTTGTGGACGCTGAAACGCGCCTCGCCGCCGATTTCCTCGATTTCGCCGTTGGCGAGCCGGCGCAGCTCTTTCCCCGCGACGGCGAAGGCGGCGAATTTGATCGAGGAGGAGCCGGCGTTGAGAGTGAGTATCACATCGGTCATGGAGATTTCTTTCGCCGAACTTGGCGCCAATCAAATGACCACGGTCAAATTTTTCGCCGCCCGGGTCACGCCGGTATAAAGCCAGCGCTCGCGATTCTCGCGAAAGGCCCAGCTTTCGTCAAACAGAACGACATTATCCCATTGCGACCCCTGCGCCTTGTGCACGGTCAAGGCGTAGCCGAAATCGAATTCGTCCGATTCGCGCCGGCGCGCATAGGGCAGGCTTTCCTCCGCCCCCTCGAAAAAAGCGGGGAGAACGCCGACGCGGATCGGTTTCGCGCCCGGCGCCTCTTCCGACGAGAGCGACATGCGGTAGCGCGCCCGGCGCAGCCCTGACGCCTTGTGGACGCGGAAAATCGCGCCGTTGAGCAGGCCCTTGGTCTTGTCGTTGCGCAGGCAGACGAGCTTTTCGCCGGCCTCCGGCAAGGGCTCGGAAAAGCCCAGGAGTTCGCGCAGCCTTTTGTTATAGGCGCGGCGCGTCTTGTTGAGGCCGACCAAAACCTGATCGGCGCTCTTGACCAGTTCGGCGTCGATGGTCTTGCGCGACACGACCCGCATGGCGCCATGGTCGCCGATCTTCAGCCTTTCGCCGCCGCGCACCTGCATGGAGAGACGGACGATCGGGTTGTCGGCCGCCTGGCGATGCACTTCGGTCAGCATGACGTCGGGCGTCTGTTCGGTAAAAAAGCCGCCGCCCTTGACCGGCGGCAATTGCGCCGGATCGCCGAGCACCAGAACTTTTTTGCCGAAGGACAGGAGATCGCGGCCAAGCTCCTCGTCAACCATGGAGCATTCGTCGATGACGATCAGGCTGGCTTTGGCCGCGGGACTGTCCTCGTTGAGGACGAAGGTCGGCTCCTCGCTGTCGAGATCGCGCGGCCGGTAGATCAGCGAATGAATGGTGCGCGCGTCGCCGCAGCCTTTTTCGCGCAACACCAGGGCGGCTTTGCCGGTGAAGGCGGCGAATTCGACATCGCCGTCGACATTTTCGGCAATATGGCGCGCGAGCGTGGTCTTGCCCGTCCCGGCATAGCCGAAGAGGCGAAAGACCTGAGGCCCGCGCGCGTCCTCAATCCACGACGCCACGGCCGACAGTGCTTTTTCCTGCTGCGCCGACCAATCCATAAAACCAATCTCCCGCCGAAAACGGATGAGAACTTTTATAGAACATTTGTCGGGAAAGCGAGACAGGCGGCGCGAAAAAAGTCGCGTCCTCCCTGCAACCAAGGCCAGCGCCGACGGTTAATCGTCTGGCAAAGCCCAAGCAGGATTTCTAAAAAAGCAGAGGCCGGTTTTCCGACCAAAATCCCGTCGCAATAATAGAATCCCAGCAGGAATTCGGGGAGACAGAACCATGACCGCCTATACGATCCAGCCGCTCGAAAGCGCCGTCGCTCATAACACCGGCGGCCGCAACGGCCATTCCGAGACCGAGGACGGCTCGGTCAGCGTCGATCTTTCGGTGCGCAAGGGCATGGGCGGCCCGGGCCTTCCCAACACGACGACGCCCGAGCATCTCTTCGCCGCCGGCTATGCCGCCTGTTTCGGCGGGGCCGTGGATTTCGTCGCGACGCAACACAAGGTCGCGCTGCCCGACGCCAGAGTGACCTGCAAAGTTACGGTCGGCCCGCGCCAGGGCGGCGGCTTCGGCATCGCCGTGGACATGAAAGTGACCTCGCAAAGCGTTCCGAGCGCCGAACTGCGCAAGATCGTCGAAGAGGCGCATGAGAACATCTGCCCATACAGCCATGCGACGCGCAACAATATCGCCTTCCATCTGGATGTGGAGGGGGCGTGAGGCCCGCGCTCCCCGCTCTATTCATTCAGTCGACGCGGCCAGCCTCGCTCTTGCGCGCAGCTTTTCCGTCTCGCTTTTCAACTGGCCGCAGGCGGCGAGGATGTCGCGGCCACGCGGCGTGCGCACCGGGCTGGCGTAACCGGCATTGAAGACGATGTCGGAGAATTTCTCGATTTTTTCCCAGTCGGAGCACTCATAAGGCGCGCCGGGCCAGGGATTGAAGGGAATGAGATTGATCTTGGCGGGAATCCCCTTGAGCAGCCGCACCAGTTCGCGCGCTTCGGCCGGCGAATCGTTGATCCCCTTCAGCATCACATATTCGAATGTGATGCGCCGCGCATTGGAGGCGCCGGGATAGTCGCGGCAAGCCTGCATCAGCTCGGCGATCGGATATTTTTTGTTGAGCGGCACGAGCCTGTCGCGCAGATCGTCGCGCACGGCGTGGAGCGAAATGGCCAGAGCCGCGCCGCATTCCGCCCCTAGCCGCCCAATCTGCGGGACGACGCCCGCGGTCGAGACGGTGATCCGCCGTTTCGACAGCGACAGGCCGTCGCCGTCGGAAAAAATTTCCAGCGCGTCGCGGACATTGTCGAAATTATAGAGTGGCTCTCCCATGCCCATGAAGACGATATTCGACACGGCGCGCACGCCCTCGCCAGAGGGGATGAGGCCGTCGTCCGGCGGCGTGAGACCGGGAAAATCGCCCAGTCTTTCGCGCGCGACGACCAATTGCGCGACGATTTCCGCGGTGGAGAGATTGCGCACGAGCTTCTGCGTGCCGGTATGGCAGAAGGAGCAGTTGAGCGTGCAGCCGACCTGGCTCGACACGCATAAAGCGCCGCGGTCGCTTTCCGGAATATAGACGCATTCGACCTCCGCGCCCTTATCCAGCGCATCGACCGGGTTCATGCGGATCAGCCATTTGCGCGTGCCGTCGGAAGAAACCTGCTCCTCGACGACTTGCGGCCGGTCGAGCGAATAATGATCGCTCAAGCTTCGCCGCATCGCCTTGGAGACATTGAGCATGGCGTCGAAATTTTCCGCGCCGCGAAAATAGATCCAGTGCCAGAGTTGGGCCGAGCGCATGCGGATTTCGCGCTCCGGCG
>CAYRNB010000012.1:0-14489 GCA_964425315.1 uncultured Rhodoblastus sp. | reverse complement strand
AAATAGATCCAGTGCCAGAGTTGGGCCGAGCGCATGCGGATTTCGCGCTCCGGCGTTCCGATCGCGCGCAAGGCCTCGGCGAGGCCGACGCGGGTCAGGCCCAGCAGCGAGGGCCTGGCGCCGGGCGGCGCGAAAAAATCCTGTTTTTTCGCCGCGCCCTCTGGCGCGGCTTGTGCGGCCGGCGTCATGCGGCGTCCTCGAACCTCTGCAAATTGGGAAAGCAACTTACTACCACGAAACGACCGGCCGGAAAACCGACGGCTTTTCCTTGCGAAAACTCAAGTTTTTGGACAAACAGGCGCATGTCTGCCTCGCTTCCGGTCAAACGCCTCGTCTCTCTCGTCGTCATCGTCCTCGCCGCCGTCGCGCTGCGCCTCTATGGTCCCGCGGAACTGTTTCCGCCCCTGCTCATCCATTATGGATATTGGGCTTTATGGGCCGCCGCCCTCTATTTCCTGGCGTCGCTGCTCATGCCGGCGCGCCCGCAAAAGCAGATCCTGGTTATCGCCGCCCTGGTCTGCGCCCTCGTCGAAATTTCCAAAATCAGCCATCTGACCACGCTCGACATCTTCCGCCTGACGCCGGTCGGAGACTGGATTCTCGGCCGCGACTTCTCCTTTTTGAATTTTCTCGCCTACGCCTTCGGCCTCGACCTCGCCTGGGGCCTCGACGCCTTGCTGAGCCGGCCGCGGCGCAAATCGCGGGCGCGGCGGCGCTGACCGGGCGGCGCCCGTCCCGGCGCCGCAAAAATTCAACCTTCGCGCGGCGGCTCCGCCAGCCAGTCGAGGATTTCCGGCCAGACTTTTTTCAACGGCTTGGCGCCCATGAAGAGATGGAGATGGCTGCCCGCCACGGTCTTGCGCCTGATCGCCTCGCGCCGCGTTCCGACGAGTTGGGCGCAGGCCAGAGTCTGTTCCGGCGCCGCTATTTCGTCGTCGCGCGCGGCGAGCAGAAAGAGCGGAAGGCGGAAGTCGCCGAGATCGATCCTCTTGCCGAGCGCGAAAAATTCGCCCCGCGCCAGGGCGTTGCGCTTATAGAAATCTTCGACCACTTCGAGGTAATAGGCGCCGGGCAGGTCGAGGGCATAGTCGTACCAGGCGCGGAAAAGCGCGGCTTTGGCGGCGAATTGCGGCGAATCGAGCGGCAGGTCGCTGTCGAGCAGGGCGTGGATTTCCTCAAGCCCCTCCGGCCGGACGCGCCAGAAGGCCATCGCCTCGCCGCCGCGCGCGAGACCGCCGCCCAGCCGGACCAATTCGTGAAAAGTCTCCATGGGCGTCGATTGCGCCAGCAGCGACAAAGGCGAAGAGGCGGCGTCGATGTCGATCGGCGCGGCGGCGACGACCAGCTTGCCGGCCTTGGCGGGGAAACGCGCGGCATAGAGCAGGCCGAGCCAGCCGCCCTGGCAAATTCCGATGAAATCCGCCTTGCCGCCGATCTCGTCGACCATGACGTTGAGATCGGCGAGATAGTCGTCGATGCGCCGAAAGGCCTGCGTTTCCTCGGCCGAAATCCATTCGACGAGGTAAAGCGGCGCGCCCGAGCCGCGCAGGACCGCCATCAGGCTATGGCCCTCGCAAAGATCGGCGATGCGCGCGTCATGCAGGGCGAAAGGCGCGCAGACCAGGATCGGCCGACGCCCGGCGGCAGGCGAGCCGGCGGCATATTGCCGCAGGCGCGCCGCGCCGAGATCGAGAACGACCTCGTTCTCGCTACCCCAGATTTTTTCCTCGGGCGGCGCCGCCGCCGCTTCCGGCGGCGCGAAGGAGTCCAGAAACTGCCGCGCAAGCGCCGCCCCCGCCTCGGCCGCGGCGGCCGGCCAGAGCATCGGGAGGGTCCATTCGGCGCCGTGATCCTTTTTGCGCGGCATGGCTCAAGTCGATATGAAAAGATGGCGATAGTTTCGACGATCAAGCTAGCCGAGCTAGCCGTCGAACCCAAGCGCAATTGCCATAAGGCGCCGTGGCGGGAGGATTGCCTCGCCGGCCTCCGCCCGGCTACAATTTCCTTTCCACAACAACAATAAAAAGAAATATGCGCGGCCTCGGCGCCGGGGAGACATTCTGGATGAAGCATTTGGCTCTGGCCTGCGGCCTGGCCGGTCTGTTGGCTTTTTGCGCGCCATCGGCGCCCTTGCGCGCTCAGCCGGCGCAGAACCCGCCCGCGCCGGCCGCAACGCCCGTGCAAAAAATCGTGATCGGCTATCTGAGGCGGGCGGAGGATCGCCCTTACATTTCCCGGCTGGAGAAGGAGGCGAAGAACGACGGCGTGGCCGGCGCGCAGGCGGGCGTCGACGACGACAACGTCACCGGCTCCTTCATGGGGCAGAAATTCAACCTTGTGTCCATCCGGCTCAAACACGGCGAGGAAGCGGCGACCGCGCTGAAGCAGCTGACCGACAAAGGCGTGAAGTTCATTCTCGCCGACCTGCCGGCCAAGGCCCTGCTCGACGCCGCCGACAGCCCCGCCGCCGCCAAGACCCTGATCTTCAATGTCGGCGCGACCGACGATTCCCTGCGCCAGCAGGATTGCCGCGCCAATGTCATCCATGTCGCGCCGACGCGCGCCATGCTCGCCGACGGGCTGGCCCAATATCTGATCTGGAAGAAATGGAGCAAATGGTTCCTGGTCGTCGGCTCGCATCGGGCCGACCAGCTATGGGCGGACGCCCTGAAACGTTCGGCCAAGCGCTTCGGCGCGACAATCGTCGGGCAGCGCGTTTTCAAGGATCGCGGCGGCGCGCGGGAATCGGACAGCGGCATCGCCCTGGTGCAGAAGCAGATTCCGGTCTTCACGCAGAGCACGCCCGATTACGACGTGCTGGTCGCCGCCGACGAAAGCTCGGTCTTCGCCGAATATCTGCCCTATCGCACCTGGCTGCCGCGCCCCGTCGCCGGCTCGGCCGGCCTTGTCCCGACTTCCTGGGCGCCGTCAATGGAGAATTGGGGCGCAACCCAGATGCAGGATCGCTTCGAGCGGGAATTCTCCCGCCGCATGACCGCGCTCGACATGCAGGCCTGGACGGCGGCCCGCATGATCGGCAATGCCGCCGAGAGCAACGCCTTCTCCAACGCCGCGACGATGAAGGCGTTCTTCCTGTCGAAAAAATTCGTCCTCGGCGCTTATAAAGGCCAGAGGCTGACCTTGCGCGACTGGAACCTGCAATTGCGCCAGCCTATTCTCCTTTCCGATGGCCGCAATATCGTGTCTATTTCGCCGCAGGCGGGTTTCCTGCATCAATACACCACCCTGGACACGCTCGGATTCGACCGACCGGAGACGAAATGCCATTTCAAATGATTTTCGCGCGCGGGCGGGGGATTCTGGCGTGCGGCGCCTTGGCCGCGGCTTTCATCGCCGCCGCGCCCGCGTTCGGCGCCGAGGCTTTCGTCACCAATGAGAAGGGCAACAGCGTCAGCGTCATCGACACGAATTCGATGAAGGTGATAAAAACCATTCACATTGAGCAGAGGCCGCGCGGAGTCATCGCCAGCCCGGACGGGAAATTCGTCTATGTCGCCTTGGGCGATTCCGACCAAATCGGCGTGATCGACCGGAAGAAGCTCAAAGTGGTCGATATATTTCCTGGCGGCGAGGACCCGGAGGGCTTGAGCATTTCACACGACGGCAAGACTCTCTTCGTCACCAATGAGGACGCCAACGCCGTGAGCTTTTTCGACACGGCGTCGAAAAAGCTGATCGGCGAAACGCGCGTCGGCCTCGAGCCGGAGGGGATCGCCGTCAGCCCGGACGGCAAAGTGGTGGTCGGCACCAGCGAGACCACCAGCATGGCGCATTTCATCGACGAGAAGACGCACCGCCTGATGGCCAATATTCTGGTGGATCGGCGGCCGCGCTTCGCCGCCTATACGCCCGACGGCAAGCAAGTCTGGGTCTCGGCGGAAATTGGCGGCGACGTCGTCGTCCTCGACGCCACGACGCATAACCTCATCGGCCGCGTCAAATTCTCGATCCCGGGCCTGGAGACGGACGACATCGAGCCGGTGGGAATCAATATAACCCGCAACGGCAAGCTCGCCTTTATCTCGCTCGGTCCGGCGAGCCGCATTGCGGTGGTCGACGTCAAGACGCGGAAAGTGATCAAATATCTTCTGGTTGGAAGGCGCGTCTGGCACGCGGATTTCACTCCCGATCAAAAATATCTGCTGACCACCAACGGGCTTTCCAACGACGTTTCCGTCATCGACGTCGCCTCGCTGAAAGTCCTCAAATCCGTTCAGGTGGGAGAATCGCCCTGGGGCGTCGCCATTCCGGGCCCGGTGAAATGAGCGCCGCAGAACCCGCGCTCGACGTGAGGAACGTCTCTCACAGCTATGGGCCGCGCAAGGCGCTGGACGATGTGACTTTTTCCGTCCCGCCCGGCGCTTTCAGCGTGCTGCTCGGCCTCAACGGCGCGGGAAAGAGCACGTTGTTCTCGCTGATAACCCGCCTTTTCGCCTTGAAGAAAGGCGCGATACGCCTGCTTGGCCGCGATATATCGCATCATCCCGGCGCGGCGCTCGCCGAGCTTGGCGTGGTGTTCCAGTCGCGCACGCTCGATCTCGACCTGTCGGTGATGCAGAATTTCGTCTATCACGCCGCCCTGCACGGCATGGGCAAAGCCGAGGCGGTCGACCGCGCCAAAAAGTTGCTTGATGCGGTCGGCCTCGTCGATCGCGCCAAGGACAAAGTGCGCAAGCTTTCCGGAGGCCAGATGCGGCGCGTCGAAATCGCCCGTGCGCTTTTGCACCACCCGCGCCTCCTGGTGCTGGACGAGCCGACGGTCGGCCTCGACATCGGCGCGCGCGCCGGCATTTTGCGGCTGGTGCGCGGTCTCATCGCCAGCGAGGGCATGAGCGTGCTTTGGGCCACCCACCTCACCGACGAGGTCGAGCCTGGCGACCAGGTGGTCGTGCTGCACAAGGGCAAGATGCTGTCGGCGGGGCCTTTCGTCGACCTATTGCAAAAGACCGGCGCCGCCGACGTGAAGGCGGCCTTCGTCGCCCTGACCAATGAACGCGACGAGATCGAGAGCGAGAGCGCCGCATGAGCCAAGCCGCCTCGCAACACCTGACGCCGCGCGCCTATCTCATCTGCCTCAAGGGCATTGTCTGGCGCGAGGGCCTGCGCTTCCTGCATCAGCGCGAGCGCTTCGTCTCCGCCCTGGTTCGGCCCCTGGTCTGGCTATTGATTTTCGCCGCCGGCTTCCGCCAAACCCTCGGCATTTCAATCATCCCGCCCTATCAGACCTATATTCTCTATGACGTCTGGATCACGCCCGGCCTGGTGGCGATGATCCAGCTGTTCAACGGCATGCAATCTTCGCTGTCCATGGTCTATGACCGCGAAATGGGGAATATGCGCGTGCTCCTGCTGAGCCCGTTTCCTCGCGCCTTCCTCCTGTTCGGCAAGCTGATCGCGGGCGCTTCCGTGTCGATCCTGCAGGTCTATGCCTATCTCGCCATCGCCTGGTTCTGGGGCATAGAGGCGCCGCCGCTCGGCTATGTCACCGTCCTGCCGGCGCTCATCCTCTCCGGCCTGATGCTGGGCGCGCTCGGCATGCTGCTTTCTTCGCTGATCAAGCAGTTGGAGAATTTTTCCGGGGTGATGAATTTCGTCATCTTCCCGATGTTCTTCGCCTCCTCGGCGCTTTATCCGCTGTGGCGGGTGAAGGAGGGCAGCCCCTTGCTCTATTACATCTGCGAGTTCAATCCCTTCACCCATTCGGTCGAGCTGATCCGCTTTGCGCTCTATGGTCAGGTCAACTGGCTTTCGCTGGCGGTGGTTGTGGGCTGCACCGTCGTCTTCATGCTCGGCGCGATCATCGCCTATGACCCGGCGCGCGGCCTCATGTCCTTGCGCGGCGCGCCCGGCGCCGGCGCGTAAGGCCCCCAAGTTGACTTGAATCCGGCGCCGCTATTTCATCCGTCGCTAACCCGGCGTTCATTGGCGCGCCTACGAACGCCGGGTTCAGCTTCTTTTCATTTGGCGGGATTTTTCTCCGAACCGAAGGTCCGCGTGTGCGAATACCGGCGATCCCTTTTCGGAAATCCTGCTTAGGATGAAATCATGTCCGGATGGAACAGCGAGCTTTACCTGAAATTCGAGGCCGAGCGCGGCCAGGCGGCGCGCGACCTCATTGCGCGCATCCCGCCGCTGGCGCCGCGGAAAGTCGTTGATCTCGGCTGCGGACCCGGCAATAGCGCCGCGCTTCTGGCGGATTATTACCTCGGCGCCGAAATTTGCGGAATCGATTCGTCGGACAACATGCTGGCGGCGGCGCGCCAGCGCCTGCCTTCGGCGCAATTCGTGCAGCAGGACCTGAATGAATGGACGCCGGAGGAGCCGGTCGATCTGATTTTCGCCAACGCCGCCCTGCATTTCGCCCCGGACCATGACAAGCTGCTGGCGAAATTCATGTCCTTTCTCGGTCCGGGCGGGGTGCTGGCGGCGCAAATGCCCAATGTCCTGCAGGACGCCGCCCACGCCCTGATGCGCATGGTGGCGGTGGATGGACCATGGACGGAAAAGCTGGCGCCTGTCGCGAAAACCCGCGCCGTCATCGGCTCGCTCGACGATTATTACGCCTGGCTCTCGCCTTTGTCGCGCATGGTCGATTTGTGGCAGACGACCTATGTCCATCCGCTTGCGGGCGCGCAGGCGATCGTCGACTGGTTCTCCGGCTCGGCGCTGCGGCCTTATCTGGAAAAGCTCGACGAGGACGAACGGCCTGAATTTCTCGAGCAATATCGACGCGAATTGGAAATGGCCTATACGCCGCAGGCAGACGGCAAGGTGCTGCTGCTCTATCCGCGCCTGTTTTTCGTGGCGCAGCGCTGAGCCGCCGAGACGCGGCCTTTGCCTTGCCGGCGCCTTTTTTTCGCGGCAAGCAAGCCACGATGACCAAGAGCTTTTCACGTCTCCTGTTCTTCGCCGCCTTGAGCGGCGCCGCCCGCGCCCCCGCCTGGGCGCTGCCGAAACATCCGCCCCTTCCGCCGGAGCGGCCGTTTCTTCTGGGCGAGACGCCGCCGGCCGTCGCCGCGGCGACCCAAAAGGCGGACGCGCGCGATGCCGTTGCGCCGAAGGCGGCGGCGCCCACAGCGATGGGCAAAAGCGATCCGGCCGGTTTCGATCTGGCGAAAAAAGCAGGGCTGGCGGCATTGACGCGCGAATATGCGCTGCGCAACGGCGTGCCTTTAGCCTTGCTACACCGCGTCATCATGCGCGAGAGCCGTTACCACCCGCGGCTGATCAACCATCATTTCTATGGCCTGATGCAGGTGGAGCCGGCGACCGCGCGCTCCATGGGTTTCCGCGGTTCGCCGCGGAAATTGCTCGACGCGGAAACCAATCTGAAATTCGCCACGCCCTATCTCGCCAACGCCTGGCGGCTCTCCGGCGGCGACATGAACCGCGCCGTGCGGCTTTACGCCTCCGGCTATTATTACACCGCCAAGCATCGCCATATGCTGGCGGTGATGCGCACCGCCTATTCGCCCGATCTGACGCCGCCGCCGCCGAAACCCGCCGCGCCGCCTCCTCCGCCGAAGCCGAAAAATCCGCTCGAAAGCGTCTTCGGCGCGCTATAAGGCGACGAGTGCAACGAAAGAGCGGGCGTCGTCTCTACCTCTTCTTGCTCTTCGGCCGCCAGGCCGATTTCGCGCGCGGCCGCGCTTCGCCGCCGCCGAAATTATGCGGCCCCATATCGGCGTCGGTCGGCTTGTGCGGCCGCGACGGCAAATTGGCTTTCGCGCCATATTTGCGCTCGCCGCGAAACGCCCCGCCCGCCGCCTCGACCTCGCCCTGCGTCGCCAGCGGATCGTCGGCCACCGCCAGTTCCACCGCTTCCAGCCGCCTGATTTCGTCGCGCAGCCGCGCCGCCGTCTCAAAATCGAGATCGGCCGCGGCGGCGCGCATTTTCTTTTCCAGATCGGCGAGCGTCGCCTGCAGATTATGGCCGATGGCCGGGGCGGCAAGGCCGGAATCCACCGTCACATGGTCCTGCTCGTAAACCGAGCCAAGAATGTCGGCTATGCCGCGCTTGATGCTGGCCGGCGTAATGCCGTTCGCCTCGTTCCACGCCGTCTGCTTTTCGCGCCGGCGCCGGGTCTCCGCCATGGCGCGGTCCATCGAGCCGGTGATCGCATCGGCATAGAGGATGACCTTGCCTTCTACATTGCGCGCGGCGCGGCCGATGGTCTGCACCAGCGAGGTCTCGCTGCGCAAAAAACCTTCCTTGTCGGCGTCGAGAATGGCGACCAGGGCGCATTCCGGTATGTCGAGCCCTTCGCGCAAAAGGTTGATGCCGACCAGAACGTCGAAGGCGCCGAGGCGCAGGTCGCGGATGATTTCGATGCGCTCGATCGTGTCGATGTCGGAATGCATGTAGCGCACGCGCACGCCATGCTCGTGCAGATATTCGGTGAGGTCTTCCGCCATGCGCTTGGTCAAAACGGTCACCAGGCTGCGATAGCCCTTTTGCGCCGTCTCGCGCGCCTCGCCCAAAAGATCGTCGACCTGGCTGCGCGCCGGGCGCACTTCCACGGGCGGGTCGATCAGGCCGGTCGGGCGGATGACCTGCTCGACGAAGACGCCGCCGGTCTGGCGCATTTCCCAATCGCCGGGCGTGGCGGAGACATGGATCGACTGCGGCCGCATGGCGTCCCATTCCTCGAAGCGCAGCGGCCGATTGTCCATGCAGGACGGCAGGCGAAAGCCATATTCGGCGAGCGTCGCTTTTCTGCGAAAATCGCCGCGATACATGCCGCCAAGCTGGGGAACGGTGACATGGCTTTCGTCGGTGAAGACGATGGCGTTGTCGGGCAGATATTCGAACAGGGTCGGCGGCGGCTCGCCGGGCCTTCGGCCGGTGAGATAGCGCGAATAATTCTCGATGCCGGCGCAGGATCCGGTCGCCTGCAGCATTTCGAGATCGAAGATCGTCCGCTGCTCCAGCCTTTGCGCTTCGAGCAGCCGGCCGGAAGCGTGCAATTCGTCGAGCCTCTGGCGCAGTTCCGACTTGATGCCGTCGATGGCCTGCAACAGCGTCGGGCGCGGCGTGACATAGTGCGAATTGGCGTAGATTTTGACGGTTTCGAGGTCCTGGGTCTTCTTGCCGGTGAGGGGATCGAATTCGGCGAGCGATTCCACTTCGTCGCCGAAGAAGGAAACGCGCCAGGCGCGGTCCTCGTAGTGGGCGGGAAAGATTTCCACCGTATCGCCGCGCACGCGAAAATTGCCGCGGGCGAAATCAGGCGTGCGCTTGTATTGCAGTTCGACCAAATCCTGCAGAAGCTGGCGCTGGTCGAGCTTGTCGCCGACCGTGAGGGTGAAGGTCATGGCCGTATAGGTCTCGACCGAGCCAATGCCGTAAATGCAGGAGACCGAGGCGACGATGATCACGTCGTCGCGTTCGAGCAGGGCGCGAGTGGCGGAGTGGCGCATCCGGTCGATCTGCTCGTTGATCGAGGATTCCTTCTCGATATAAGTGTCGGTGCGCGGCACATAGGCTTCCGGCTGGTAATAATCGTAATAGGAAACGAAATATTCGACCGCGTTATTGGGGAAAAAGCTTTTGAACTCGCCGTAAAGCTGGGCGGCGAGGGTTTTGTTAGGCGCGAGGATCAGGGCCGGGCGCTGGGCGCGGGCGATGACCTGCGCCATGGTGAAAGTTTTCCCTGAACCCGTGACGCCGAGCAGCACCTGGTCGCGCTCTTGTTCTGCAAGCCCCGCAGCCAATTCGTCGATCGCCTGCGGCTGGTCGCCCTGCGGCTCATATTCGGAGACCAGATCGAATTTGACCCCGCCCTCCGATTTTTCCGGACGCGACGGCCGATGCGGAACCCAGGGTTGCTGGTCGCGCAAATTGGGGTCGCCCTTTTCCAGGAGATCCGCGAGACTTTCGGCGCTGGCGCCGGCGCCGGTGACGAAATTTTCGCGCGGCGGCGCGCGGCGCTGCGGTTTTTCGCGCGTGATTTCCGGCTCGACCCCAAGGCCATAGCGCGCCGCCTCTTCGGCGCTCAACGGCTCGGCGAAATAGGGCGAGGCCGCCTCTTCAAAGCCTTTGGTCACCAGAGCCGGATTGAGCAGAGCGGCGAGATGGTCGCCCAGCGGCTTGACCTCAGGCTTTGAGGCTTTGCCGCGGCGGGAGGAAGGTTTTTTCGCCATGGCGGCAATATGGGCCGCGCCAACGCCGATGGGAAGGGCGGGAAGCCGTCAGCGGCGTCCCGCCAGCAGGCGATAGAGCGCCGCCGCGCCGGCGCCGGAGCAGGCCAGCAGGGTATAGCTCATATCCGGGGCGCCGAAGCCGACAAGCTGAGTCAGGAAGGCGAGGCCCGCGCCGATCCAGGCGCCGGCCATGGCGAAAGCGCCAATTCCGCCCAAACGCATCCAGGCGCAGAATTTATTGGTCAGCCACAGATTGGTGGCAAGCTGCGTGGAGACCGAAATAATCGTCCACAGCATCGACGCGGGCTCAAGCCAGCCCGCCGACCCACCCAGCAAGGTCTTGGCGGCGGCGTCAGCGTCCGCCGAGGCGGCCGCCCCGTGATGGCGCCCGACGACGGTGAAAACGACGACGAAACAGGCGGCGACGCAACAGGCCATGAACGCCGCCAGGCGCGACCAGCGCGGGACCTCGCCCGTCGGCGCAAGCCCGAAGTTTTCCTTATCGGCAGCCTTGTCGGCGCCGAACAGATAGGCGCGCTGCTCCGGCGTCAACGCCATATCGGCGGAGGACGAGCCGGGCGCCGGCGCGGCGGCGGGCCTTTCGGCGAGGCCGCGACGCCCAAAGGAGGTTTGTCCGCTCATGGCGGCATTGTGCCGGCGAGAAGTTCACAAATCTTTGCCGGAAACGGGAAATTTCTTTTCGCTGCGGCTCACAGCCTGATCGCCCGCCGCCCATGCCTTTCCTTCACTTTGGCGACTTCATTGACCAGGTCCTTCAAACCGTCGATCGCTTTTTGCTCTTCGGCGTTGAATTCGCTGTCCGGCGGCAGGCGGCGGATCAAGACGGCGAGGGCGTCGGCGATACGGCCGATCTGCTTGCCGTAGCTCGCCACATCCGACAGGATTTCTTCCTCGATCTTCGGCTCGGAAGAAAGCCCCATATTGATGTTGACCACGCCGAACTGGCTGCCGACCGGGCTCATCCACCAGGTCATGGGATTGATGTTTTGGGCGACATCGCCCGACAGGGGCATTTTGAAAGTCGGCATGTGAAGGCTCCAAAAAACGGAAAGAACCAGATCGCGCCAGCCATTCTAGCGCGCCGGCGAAGAGGCGTGAAAATCCGCCTTCCCTTTTTCGCTTGTCCCTTTATGGTCGCGCGCCAAAACGCAGATTCACGGACAAAGAATGGCTTTTCTTTCAGACGCTCTTTCTCGCGTAAAACCCTCCGCCACCATAGCCATGACGCAGAAGGCGCGCGAATTGCGGGCGCAAGGCCGCGAGATCATCAGCCTGTCCGTGGGCGAGCCGGATTTCGACACGCCCGACAATATCAAGGCGGCGGCGATCGAGGCGATAAGGCGCGGCGAGACCAAATATGGCCCTGTCGCCGGAATCGCCCCCTTGCGCGAGGCCATAGCCGGCAAATTCAGGCGCGAGAACGGGCTCGATTACACGCCCTCGCAATGCATCGTCGGCACGGGCGGCAAGCAGGTCCTGTTCAACGCCCTGATGGCCAGCCTCAACGCCAACGACGAAGTCATCATTTCCGCCCCCTATTGGGTGTCCTATCCGGAAATGATCGCGCTCTGCGGCGGGACCGCCGTGATTGTCGAAACCCGGCCGGAAGACGCCTACAAGCTCCAGCCGGAGGCGCTGGAGCGCGCCATAAATCCGCGCACCAAATGGGTGATCCTCAATTCGCCGTCCAATCCATCCGGCGCCGCCTATAGCGAGGCCGAATTGAAGGCGCTGACCAACGTCCTGCTACGCCATGAAAACGTCTGGATTCTCACCGACGACATGTACGAGCATCTCGTCTATGGCGATTTCGTTTACAAAACGCCGGCGCAGGTCGAGCCCCGCCTCTACGACCGCACTTTGACCATGAACGGCGTGTCCAAAGCTTACGCCATGACGGGCTGGCGCATCGGCTACGCCGCCGGACCGGAGAAACTGATCAGGGCCATGGATATGATCCAGGGACAGCAAACTTCCGGAGCCTGCTCCATCGCGCAATGGGCGGCGCTGGAAGCTTTGAGCGGGCCGCAGGACTTCATCGCCGAAAGCCGCAAGGTTTTCGAGGGGCGGCGCGACCTCGTCGTCTCCATGCTCAATCAGGCGAAATATCTCTCCGTCCATTGCCCCGAAGGCGCTTTTTACGTCTATCCCTCCTGCGCCGAGACGATCGGCAGGACCTCGGCCGGCGGCAGGAAAATCGAAAGCGACGTCGATTTCGTCATGGCCCTGCTGGAAGAGCAGGGGGTGGCCGTGGTGCAGGGCTCGGCCTTCGGCATGGGGCCGAATTTCCGCGTCAGCTACGCGACCTCAAATGAAGCGCTGGCGGCGGCCTGCGGGAAAATCCAGGCTTTTTGCGCCGGGCTGCGCTAGAACGGAAAAATCTGGAGAACGAAGGAGAAGCACAATGGAAACCAGGCGTCAGATTCGGCTCGCCCTATTCGCCGGCCTGCTGCTTCTGGGAGGCGCCGGCGCGGCGCAGAGCTTTTCCTCTGGCCAGAATTACCACGACCTGCGCGGCCAACTCCTGCGAGAGGGTTGGAAACCCGCGACGAACTATGGCTTGCGGCGATACGACAATCACCAGCCGCTTTATCGCTATCCCGAAGTTCTGTGCGGCCCAAAACTCTGCCGGGCGAAATGGCGCGACCGCGCCGGCCATGCCCAATACATCATGCTGATTCGCGGCTTTCACGACGCGCCCTATCGCGTCCAATGACGGCTGGAGCCGGGAAAAGTCAGAACTGGCCCATGCGCGCCATGAAAGCGGCGATGAGAATCAGCAAGGCGATGAAAAGGCTCGGATAATAGCCCCAGTTCGACGAATGCGGCCAAGTCGGAAGGACGGCGAAAAACGCCACAATCAGGATGACCAGGACGATTGTGAACGCGGACATGGGCGTCTCGGGGCCCAAATTCATTCAAGACGCCGCCAGAAGGCGTCGAGCTTAAGCAAATAACGCGAATCCTTCGCCACGGTTCCCGCCTGCGCTTCGTCTTGATTCGCAAAAGAAAAGGTCGTCTCCTCCCAAAGGAGATAATGCGCCGCATCAAAAAGGGTTGACATTTTGTGCAGCGCAACATAATTTACCAACCGTAGCGCAAGCCATGCTTGTGCTGCATGCCCTCCTTGGGCGTTTCCTCCCTAGACTTGGGCCGCTGGTTCGTCCAGCGGCCTCTTTTTTTATTCGGCGGCGAGATCCGCCAGGCTGGAAACGACGCGCGTCGGGGCTAGATCGCCATATTCGTCGGGCGCGCCGGCGCGATTGACCCAGACCGTGCGAAAGCCGAATTTCGTCGCCCCCGCCACATCCCAGCGATTGGACGACTGAAAGGAGATTTGCTCCGGCGGCAGGCCATAGCGGTCGCAGGCGAGCCGGTAGACTTCCGGCGTCGTCTTGAAGCGGCCGAGGACATCGACCGATAGCGATTCGTCGAGCAGATCGCTCAAATTGGCGGAAGCGACGGCGCGCGCCAGCGTCTTCGGCGTCCCGTTCGACAGGATCACGGTTTTCGCGCCTTTTTCACGCAACATATTCAGCGCGGGAGCGACATCGGGAAATGCGGCGAGGGTCACATAGGCTTTTAGCAAATCCTCGCGCACGTCCGGGGCGATTCCGCCGCAACGCGCCGCGGCGTAATCCAACGCGTCGCGCGTGACCGAATCGAAATCGCGATAGGCGCCCATCAGCGTGCGCGTCCAGGTATATTCGAGCTGCTTGATCCGCCAGATTTCGGAAATCTGCTCGGCCTTCGGCCCGACCCGCTCCCGATGGCGCGCCACCGCCGAATGGACGTCGAACAAAGTGCCGTAGGCGTCGAAGACATAGAGGGGAAACATCGCGGCCTCCGGTCCCTGCGAAAGCTTTTTGCCTCGGATTCGCGCCGTCATCGCCGGCGCCGGCTCCTTCGCTCATTGGAAATATAGGTCGCGATGTGAAAATCGGGATCTTTTTTCGCAATCCAGTTGATGAAGCGTCTGATTTCTTCGTGGCCTTTCAGCGCTTCGATCGTATTGAAGCGATTGCGCAAATCCCGTTCGGTGAAAACCGCGTGGATTTTTCGATGGCAGATCGGATGGAGCAGGACCGTTTCCCGGCCCCCGTAGGTTTTCGGGACCAGATGATGCGCCTCGAACCTCGCGCCCAGGGGCCGGCCGCACAACGGACAAGTCATCTTCCAGCCAAAGCGCGCTCCGCAAAAGATTTCGCCGGCCGCGACACGGCCGGCGATGAGGAAAACTACAGCGCAACGAAATAGTCCGCTTCGGTTTTGGCCTTGATCTCATCGGCGGTGACGCCGTCGGC
>CAYRNB010000011.1:20006-50839 GCA_964425315.1 uncultured Rhodoblastus sp. | reverse complement strand
AAGGCGTATGCGCGCGTGAATCTGTTCATGTGGCTTTCCCTGATCATCTCGCTGCTTCTGCTCGTTCTCTTTCCCTTCGTCTTCGGGCAGGCGATGATCGTCAGTCTCGGCAAGCTGCATCTTGCGCCGGGGATCGCGATCGCAATCGCGGTTGCGGTTTTTCTCGGCGGGCTGATCAATATTCCGATCACGCGCCTTGAGCGGGAGGACGAAGTCGCGATCGAGCCGATGGCGATTTTCGGCTTTGCCGGATTGCGGCCACAGATCCGGCGCGTCCGGCGCGAGACCATCGTCGCCGTCAATATCGGCGGGTGTTTCATTCCCGCTGCCTTGGCGCTTTACGAACTGGTTTATCTCGCAATTGTCGCTCCAGCCGTCCTTTGGGCGGCCGCGGCGGCGGCGGCCATCGCAATCGGCGTCTGTTACGAGATTGCTCGCCCTGCGCCCGGCGTCGGCATCGTCATTCCGGGACTGGTCCCGGCCTTCGTCGCGGTAATTTCGGCGCTGGTCTTCGCGCCGGCTCATGCGCCGCCTGTCGCCTTTGTCGCCGGCGTTCTCGGACCGCTCGTCGGCGCGGACCTTCTGCATCTGAAGGACGTCTCGAAGATCGGCGCGGGCATGGTCAGCATCGGCGGCGCCGGCACTTTCGACGGCATCATCCTATCCGGCATAGTGGCCGCCTATCTGGCCTAGGCAGGATTTCCGAAAACGTGAAACCAAGTTTTGGTCAATAATCCTACTGAATAATAATAAAATCGTGAATTCGTTCACAGGCCAAAGTATTCCTGCTTAAGGCGATTCGCCTGGACGCGGATGTCGATGGGGGGCGCCCCACGCATTGCGACGCGAACAAAATCCTTCAGCCGGCGGAACTTGCGCCCGATGGCGTTTTGGTTTCGATAGAGGAACGGCGAGAGGCGCTTTTTCCATTTTCGGTTGGCTTTGAGTGGGTTGTCCCACATGGCGCCGTGTCTTCGACATGGAGGCGGACGCCGTTGGCGTCGAACGCCCCACGCAGACATTTTTGCGCGCCTGTCCAGGCGCCGCAACGCGCAAGTCCGCCCCGAGGCTGGCGCTGCGCGAACTTTGCCGGAGGTACGATTTGTTTGATCTAGATCAAATACTCTGGTTTTTGTACTAATGTCGAATAGTAATGCCGGCCGGGCGACAGCTTTACTGGGCGCTTCCTGTGCCATCCCTTGCGCGAAGCTTGGGGGAAATGAACTGTCCTGACGCTCCGGCGATAATTGATCTGTCGGCCAACGAGAACCCGTTCGGCCCTTCGGATTTTGCTGTCCGCGCGATCGTCGCCGCGGCGTCGGCGGCGCATCGCTATCCGGACGGAAAAGGCGCGCGGCTGAAAGAGGCGCTAGCCGGCGCGCTGGGCGTCGAGGCCGGCCAGATCGTGCTCGGCAACGGATCCTGCGAGGTGCTTGAGTTGGCGGCGCGCGCCATTCTCGGCGTCGGCGACGAGGTCATTTTCGGCTGGCCGTCCTTTCCCACTTATCGCGCCATCATCGCCCGCGCGGGGGGGGCGGCCGTTGCGACGCCCCTGGCGCATTGGGCTTACGACCTCGACGCCATGGCCGAGCGGGTCACCAGTCGAACGCGGCTCGTCATCCTCGGCAATCCCAACAATCCGACCGGCCTCGCCATGAGCAGGAAGGCGTTCGGCGATTTTCTCGACCGCCTCCCGGCGCAGGTCACAGTCATCGTCGACGAAGCCTATCGCGAATTTGTGCGGCAGCCCGATTTTGCCGAGGCGCTAGCGGAGATGCGCAACGGCCGTCCGGTGGTCGTAACGCGGACCTTGTCGAAAGCTTACGGCCTTGCCGGAATGCGCATTGGCTTCGCCGTCGCTCCCGCGCCGCTGGCGCGGCGCATCGACTCGCAACGCCAGCGCTTCAACACGGGACGGATCGCCCAGGCCGCGGCGCTTGCGGCCATCGGCGATCACCAGCACCTGGCGCGATGCGTCGCCCTCAATGCGGAAAACCGGCTTTGGCTGGAGGAGAGGCTTCGGGCGCTCGGACTGGCGTTTCCTTCCTCCCAGGCCAATTTCGTCCTGCTGCGGGTTGGCGACGGCAGGCGTGTTTTCGAGGGATTGCGGAAGAGGGGCGTTCTGGTCAAGCCGCTCGAGGCCTTCGGCCTGACCGATTGCATCCGGGTGAGCGTGGGACGACGCGAGAACAACGAAGAATTCGTGCGCGCGCTGGAAGAAGTCCTGGGGGAAACCCAAGGGAGGGAGACGACATGCCGCCAGGCGATATGACATTGCGCCAGTTGCGGATTTTCTGCGCCGTCGCCCAGGCCTCCACATTGACGCGCGCGGCCAAGCAATTGGGGCTGGCGCAGCCCACCCTCTCGCAGCAATTGTCGAAGCTGGAGCATTGCGCCGACGCCAAATTGTTCGACCGCACCTTGACTCAGATGGTTCTGACCGACGCCGGGCGCTTTCTCCTGCGCCACGCCCGCTTCGTGCTCGACGAAATCGACCAGGCCCAGACCGGCCTGCAGGAGTTTTCGTCGGGGGTGCGCGGCGTCGTCCGGCTCGCCGGCGTCAATTCCATCATTCGGGCGATCGGGCTTCCCGCCATCGCCAGGCTGGCGGAAACCCATTCCCACGTCGAATTCGACATTCACGAGACCTCGCCGGCGGAGACGCTGGACCTCCTGCACGGACGCACGGTCAGCATTGGACTGATCTCCGCGGATTCCGTGGCTCAAGCCGCCAATTCCTTCAGGGAGGCGCCCGTCGCCAGCGATCCTTACGTCTTCGCCGCGCCGCAGGGGATCGACCTTTCGGGTGTGGCCGATATCGAGAAGGACCTGCGCGGCGCCGACAAATTCGTCCTCAACCGCTGCATCCGTTTCAGTTTTGGCACGCACCGCAGCCGCCGGGTCGAGCAATGGTATCAGCGCAATCTGCCCAGGCATTGCGTCGCCGCCCATTGCCGCAGCTACGAGACCGCGCTCGGCATGGTGAGGGCCGGGCTCGGCGTCTGCATTCTACCGGCCCTGGCGGCGCTGGACTGCGCCGGCGCAAGTTCCGGCGTCGACCTTTACCTGACCGACCTGCCGCCGCGGCAATCGGTCTGCCTGGTTCCCGCTCAATATCTCAGGGTCGAGCCTTACAAGTCGTTTCTGGCGGCTCTGGAAGAGGCCGGCCGCGCGATCATTCCGCCGCCGATCCGCCCGCCGCCGCCCTTCATGCGGTCCGTAAAGACGTCCGGCCAGTCCGAGGTCCTTCCGATGCTTGCCTAGATAGACTTAAAATGATTCCAATTTAGAAGTAAGGGAATTATAAGCTCGTTTGTGCTTATAATTTGCTTATGATAAACTGCGCAATAGCCTATTTGAAAACGCAATAGACTGTATAGATTTTCTATTCCGCAGAATGAATCTAGCGTCCTCCTCAAAATGATATCTGGGAGGACTTAGTATGGTCATGATGATGGCCCCCGGGGGAACCAAGGACATGTGCCGGATGGTTCTCGACGAGGGCGCCGACGCCGTTTATGTCGGCGTCGTCGGCTGGAGCCGCCGCGGCTCCGAACATGAGCTGACGGACGACGAAATCCACGAAGTCATCGACTATGCGGATCGCATCGGCAAGGAAGTGCGGGTGGTGGTCAACACCCTGCCCAGCTCGATCGAAGTGCCGATGTTTCTCGACCGCATCGCCATGTACGCGTCCTGGGGCGCCAAGGGCTTCATGATCAGCGACGTCGGCTGCATGCGGCTGGTCAAGGAACAACTCCCCGAAGTCGCCATCCACACCAGCGTCGGCTGCGGCATCACCAATCATCGCGACGTGCAATTCCTGTCGGACGTCGGGGCGACCTATGTGGTGCTGCCCTATCGGCTGACGGTCGAGGAAATTGCCGAGATGAAGGCGAAGACCGGCGTCGGCATCGAGGTCTTCCTGTTCAAGACCCCTTCCGGCGGCAAGATCTGCCCCGGCAAATGCATGATGAGCAGCTATTTCAGCTATCGCCGCTGGCTCGACGAAAACGGCAAGGACCATTTCTTTGGCAGCGCCAGCCGCGGCGGCGATTGCCTGCGGGTCTGCCAGACGAATTGGGAATTCGAAATCGATGAGATCGCCTTCAAACAGGGCATGACCATCAAGACCAATCCGGCGCTCTGGCTTGAGGAGCTCCCCGATTATCTCGCCGCCGGCGTCGATTGCCTGAAAGTTCCCGGCCGCGATCGTTCCGACGTGCTGGTGCGCGACATTGTCCGTTTCTATCGCCGCGTCCTCGACGTCATCGCCGAAAGCGACGCTCCCGATCTTTCTTCCTTCCGTCCCGAATTGGAGACCTTCCGCCAACGCTGGGTGGTCGAGCGCGGCCATCGCGACCGGCGCCTGATCAGCGAAGCCGAACGCGAGGCGATACGGGCCGAACGCGCCGCTTTCCGGCGCTCCAGCAATCCAGTCGCCGCCCAATAAGGAACCCGATGATGTTCGAACTCTCCACCAATGTCGCGACGCCGCAGCAATTGCGCAGAGGCGACTATTCCGCTTACGACGCGCTCTATCTCGGCGACTTTTCCTGCGCCGACTATCCGAAAAATTTCAGCGCCCATCCCGATCTTCTGGAAGGCGGCGTCGATGTGGTGAAGTCGCAGGGCAAGAAATGCTACCTGCGCCTCTACGCCGTGCCGAGCAACCGAGACCTGCCCTGGGTGCGCAAAGTGATCGAGCAGGCGCTGTCGCTGCCGTTCGACGCTTTCGAGGTCCATAATCTCGGCCTGCTCCTGATGCTCCGCGACATGGGATGCAACAAGCCGATCCATCTCGGCGTCTTCGGCAATCTTTACACCGACGCCACCGCGCGGGTGGTGAAGGACTATGGCGTCACGCGCGTCTATCCCAATCCCGAGCTGAGCCTCAAGGAGGCGATCTACATCCGCGACCATACGCCGATCGACGTGCTGACGCCGGTCCACGGCAAGATCCCGCTGGTCATTTCCGAGACCTGCTTCATCGTCGAGCATTCCGAAAAGGCGGTCGAAGGCGATTGCAAATTCTCCTGTTCGCAGGATCACTGGCTGACGCGGACCAAGGGCGAATGGGCGCTGAAGGACACCGGCCGCATGACCATGAGCGGTTCGGACCTGTGCATGCTGGAGCATGTCGAGGAACTGGCCGCCGCCAAGCTCAACGCCTTTTATATCCAGAGCCACGGCGAGGAAGAGGATTATGCGGCGCGCGTCGGCGAAATCTACCGCGACGCCCTGACCTGCGCTTTCGCCGGCCAGCCCCTGGAAAATCTCGAAGCCCGTCTCGAAGCCCTCCGGGGCCTGGCGAAAATGGGATTGTGCAACGGCTATTATTACGAAGGCGCCGGCCGGCGTTATTTCGGAAGGCCTGATCCATGACGGCGCTCCTCGCTCCGGGCGGCACGACCGAGATGGCTTTCGCCGCCATCGACGAGGGCGCCGACGTGATTTATGTCGGCCCGCTCGGCTGGAGCCGCCGGCCCTACGAATCCGAGATGACCGACGACGAAATCAGGACGGTCATCGATTACGCCGCCGCGCGCGGCAAACAGGCGCGCGTCGTCCTCAACACCTTCCCGAGCCCGTTGGAAATGGACGAGTTTCTGGAGAAGGCGCGCCGTTTCGCCGCCTGGGGCGCCTCCGGGTTTATCGTGACCGACCCCGGCGCCATATCTCTCTTCCGGCGGATGTTTCCCGATCTCGTTCTTCATGTCAGCATCGGCAGCGGCGTGACCAACGCTACGGACGCGCGCTTCTATCGGGCGCTCGGCGCCGACGTGATCATCCTTCCCTATCGGTGGGGCGAGGAGGAGATCGCTGCGACGCGGGCGGCTTCCGACATCGGCCTCGAAGTCTTCCTGTTCGAGACGGTGCAGACGGGCAAGATCTGCCCGGGTAAATGCATCATGTCGAGCTACCTCAAATTCCGCGAATGGCGTGACGAAGAGGGCAAGGACTATTTCCACGGCAGCGCCAACCGGGGCGCCAAGGAATGCTATCGCGTCTGCCAGACCAAATGGGATTTCGCCGCCGAAGACGAGCCGGCCATGTCCCTCAAGCTGCGGCGCGACGCGCGTCTGATGCTTGAGCAATTGCCGCGCTTCATCGAGCTTGGCGTCGAATGTTTCAAGCTTTCGGGCCGCGAGCGGCCGACGGCGATGATCCGCGATCTGGTGCGTTTCTATCGCAAGGTTCTCGACGGGATCGAAAGCGGCGCGGCGCGCGACATGTCTGTTTACGCCGACGAGCTTGCGACATTGCGGGTGCGCTGGGTCAGCGAGAAGAGCAAGCGGGTCGATGTCTTGATGACCCGGGCGGACGGCCTCCAGAGCGATGCGCCATGCACTGCAATAGCGTGACCCCCGTCCTGCGCGGCGCTTTCGAAGCCACCGGCAGCCCCGGCTGGATCATGCGGCTCATCCAGGCGCGCGGCCTGGACAGGCGGAACGGCTTCCGGCTGGATCTGGCGCTCGGCGACGACCGGCATCGGCGCGCGTTTCAGGCGACCATCGCCTCTATCGACGCGGGCGAGGCCGACTTCATCGACGCCGACTGGATTTCGCTCGCCCGCTGTCGCCAGCAAGGGCTCGATCTGGTCGCCGTCCATCCCTACGGCCGGATCATGGGCGGCGTAGTCGTTGCCTCGGAGGCGCCGATCCGCGAACTCGCCGATCTGCGCGACGCCCGTGTCGGCGTGGTCGGACGGCTCGACAAGAACTGGACGGTGATCCGCGCCGCCTGCCGGAGCCGCTGCGACTACGATCCGCAGGAGACGGCGACGGTCGAGGAGGCGGGATCGAAGACCGCGTTGCTCGACTGGCTGGAATCCGGCAAGGTGGACGCTGCGGTTCTCTATTGGCATATGACGCCGGCGCTGACGGCCTCGGGACGGTTTCGTCTCTTGTGCGACGTTCTCGATCTTCTTCCCGATCCGCAGCCCGGACCTCCCACCACCTTCTTCGCTTTCCGCCAGAGTTTCGTCGCCGAAAATGGCGCGCTCGTCGCAGCTTTCATCGCCGCTTATCGCGAGGCCGTCGCCATCCTGCGCGCCGATGGCGACGCCTGGCCGGATTTGGCGATGGGGCCAGAGGCTTTCGCCGCCCTGCGGGCCGCCTGGGACCGCCGCATCTGCGTCGATTGGCGCGCCGGCGACATCGAGCGGCTGGAGCGTCTTTTTGACCGCCTGAAAGCCGTCGGCGGCGTCGAGTCGCTGGGGATCAACGCCATTCCGCCGGGCGTCTTCGCGCCGGCGTTCGCAGTTTGAAAGGGACGTCATGGCTGTTCTGATGGGTCCGGGAGGGACGCTGGACATGGCGGTGACCGCGCTCGAGCGTGGTTGCGAGTCGGTTTTCGTCGGGCCCAAGGGCTGGAGCCGCCGGCCGGCCTCCGACGAACTTTACGACGAGGAAATCAAGGAGCTGCTCGACTGGGGCCGCCCGCGCGGCAAGGACATTCGCGTGGCGGTGAACGTCATGCCCGAGCCCGAAAAAATCCCGAGCATGCTGGCGAAAATCGAACGCTACGCCGAATGGGGCGCCGGCGGCGTGATGATGTGCGATCCCGGCTGCATCGCCCTGGTGCGGCGGCTGCTTCCCGACATCGACATTCACGTCAGCGTCACCGCCGGAATCTTCAATGTCCGCGACATCGGCTTTTACGAGGAAACGGGCGCCAATATCGTGGTCATACCCTATCGCTGGGGCGTGACCGAACTGGCGGAGATTCGCGACAAGACGCGCATGCGGCTCGAAGCCTTCATGTTCCAGACGACCAAGCGCGGGCGCATCTGCCCCGGCCGCTGCTATTCCAGCAGCTATTTCCAGATCACCCACAATCACGACGACGAGGGCAAGGACCATCATGTCGGCAGCGCCAGCCGCGGCGGCAGCTGCTATCGCATTTGCCGGGCGAAATGGGATTTGACGATCGACCAGCAACTCTATCCCGAAACGCCCGACCTCAAGGCGACGCCCGAACTGCTGCTGTGGGAATTGCCGGACTATGTCGCCCTCGGCGTCGACCGCTTCAAAATTCCAGGCCGCGAACGCTCGCCTGGCCTGATCGGCGACATTTGCGCTTTCTATCGGCGGGCGCTCGATCATGTGCTTGCCGGCGGCGTCGACGTCTCCTCGCTTGCGCCGGAATGGGACGAGATCCGCACCCGCTGGGTGCGGGAGCGCGGGCGCCGCGATCAGGGACGGATCGCCACCGCCGCCCAGTAGCAGCAGGGAATGAAGCCATGCAGGTCGCTTTTCGTCATGCCGAGCGGGCGGCCGCAGCCGGGGCGGACGCCCTGGTCCTGGCCCTCCACGAGATCGGCCCCGACGCGGCCTCGCTGGTTGGACGAAAGGCTTTTCGCCTCGGGCGTCTGATCCATGCCGGCTATCGCGTTCCCTCCGGCTTTTGCATCACCGCGCGAGCGGTTCCTCCCGGCGACGGGGCGCGCTTGTCCGACGCCGAGACCGAGGCGGTCTTGGCGGCCTGGCGCTCCTCGGGCTTCCGCGCCGCCGCGGTCCGCAGCTCCGCCACGGAGGAGGACGATGAAGACGCGAGTTGGGCGGGCGTGTTTCCGACCGTTCTCCCGGTCAGGGACGAAAACGGACTGCTGGCGGCGATCGAGCTTTGTCGACGCGCCCTGCACAGCTCTGACGCCGTTCGTTATCGGATCGCCTCGAAGCAGCGGCGCGCGCCCCGCATGGCGGTGCTGGTCCACGAATTGGTCGAGGCGGACGCCGCCGGCATTCTGTTCACCGCCAATCCGGTGACCGGGTCGGCGGACGAAATGGTGGTCAACGCCGTCCCCGGACTTGGCGAGCCGCTGGCGGCGGGCCGCGTCACCGGCGACAGTTTCGTGCTCGGCCGCGACGGACGGATCAAGACGGCGATGCTATCGACCAAAGAAGCCATGCTGACCGCGCGCGGCGAAGTGGCCCTTGGCGCCGAGAATCGCGACCGCCCGTCGCTGACGCCGCCGCAGCTCGCGCGCCTCAGCCAATTGGCGGCGGGAATCGAGCGAATTTTCGGCCGTCCGCAGGACATTGAATTCGCCGTTTGCGGTGACGAGATTCACATCCTCCAGGCCCGGCCCATCACCGGCGTCGCGTCGCAGGACGCGGCGGAAGAAATCGACGCCTATGTCGCGGCCGAGCGTGGCCGCCTGCGCGCGCGGGTCGAGGATTTGCGCCGGCAGGGACGTCTCGTCGGGCGCGAGGCCGTCTTCAGCAACGGCAATATCGGCGAGCTTCTGCCGACGCCGACGCCCATGAGCTTCGCCCTGTTTCAGGAGATTTTCGGCGGCGTGGGAGGCGCCGTCGTGCGCGGCCGCCGGCGTCTCGGCTATAACCTGGCCGATGACGCGGCGGTCGCCTTGTTCGAACTGGTATGCGGGCAACCCCGATTCAATCTGGAGATCGACGCCGGGACTTTCGACATCGGCCTTCCGCCGGAGGCGGACGAAATGCTGGCGGAGGTCGCCGCCGATCCGACCCGCGCCAATTATCCCGAATTCGGCCTCTACCGCCAATATCTGTCGCTGGAGGAGGCGCAGGAGCGTTATGGCCGCGCGGAGGGAAGCCGGCGTCATGTCGAGATGCGGCGATTCCGGCAGGACATGATCGGGAAGGCCAGGGCGGTGCTGGCGGATTTTCCCGCAGAGGAGGAGCCCGCCCTGCAAAGGGTTCTGCAAGCCTCCGGATCATTGATCCTCACGGCGGACTGGACGCCGACTGCTGATCTCATCGCCGCCTTTCAGGCGACCGTTGAACACCTGAAGCGCGAGTCCTGCGCCTTTTTCGTCACGGTGGCGCGACTGGGATTTTACTTCGCCGACCTCGCCCGCAGCCGGCTGGAGCGGCTTCTGGGCGACGGCGCGCTGGCGACGCCCCTGTTGCAGGGGCTGGACGGCAGCCGCATCACCGAACAAGCGCTCGATCTCGGCCGGCTGGCCGAGGGCCGCATCACCCGCGCGGCGTTTTTGCAAGCCTATGGCCATATGGCCTTCAACGAACTCGAGCTGATGGCGCCGCGTCTGGCCGAAACGCCCGGCGCGCTCGATCGGCTTTTGGCCGACCTCGCTCGTTGCGGCCGTCGCCCGCGCGAGAACTTCAGCCAGCTGCGTCAAGCCCGACTGGCCGCCGAGGCCGATATTCGTCGCCGCTTGGCGCGCGCCGCGACCGAGGACGAGGCGGCGGAATTCTTCGCCGATCTGGAGTTGGCGCAGGCGCTGCTGCCATTGCGCGAAACGGTCAAATATTATTTCGCCGCCGAATACGCCGCTATCCGAGCCATTCTGCGGGCGCTCAACCGCCGCCTGGAGTGGGCGGAAGACGACATTTTCCATCTGCGTCCCGACGAGGTCGCGAGCGTCTTCGATCGAAGCGCGGCGATGGCCGAAGTCGTCGAGCGTCGCCGCCGGGAACGGAGACTGGCGAGGACGCTCGAAAGTCAGCGCCGGACGCCGGCGGTCATTTTCGCCAGCCGGTTGGATTCCATCGGCGCCTGGCCCGAAGCGCCCGCCTCACACGGCATGATCGGCGTTCCGGTGGCGCCTGGAACGGTCGTCGGCAAGGCGCGGCTGCTCGACGATCATAGTCTTGAGGCGAGTTGCGCGGATCTGCGCGGCGATGAGATTCTCATTGTTCGCTCAGCGAGCCTCGGATTGGCGCCGACGCTTCGCATGGCGGCCGGCCTCGTGCTGGAGGTCGGAGGCGTGCTCGCCCATGCGGCGTGCCAGGCGCGCGAAAGCGGAATCCCCGCCGTCGTGCTCGCCAACGCCACCGCCCTTTTGCGCGACGGCATGACCATCAGGATCGATGGCGGCGCCGGTCTGATCGAAACGTTGGATGGGGGCTGGCGGTGACGGCCGGGCTGTTCGGCCTGAGCGGCAAGGTTGCAATGGTCACCGGCGCCGGCGCCAACGGCGGCATCGGCCACGCCATCGCGCTCGGCTATGCAAGGGCGGGCGCGCGCCTGGTCATTTGCGACATCGACGAGGACGGGCTGGAGCGCACGCGGTCCGAACTGGGAGACGCCGCCGCCCTGGCGATGCGCTGCGACATCTCGAAACCGGACGAGGTCGAAGCCCTGTTCGCGGCAAGCGACGCGAAAGGCGGCGCCATCGACGTTCTGGTCAATGTTCCCTTCGCCTTTCCCCGCCGCGCGCCGCCCCATGAAGTCGCCCTTGCCGATTGGGAGCGGATGTTCGCCGTCAACGTCACGGGCTATTTCCTCTGTATCCGCGCCGCCGTTCCTGGAATGCTGGCGAAAGGCGCCGGCGCCATCATCAATATCGGCTCGAACGCCGGCGTCAGCGCCCTGGGTCGCGGCGCCTTCGCCTATAGCTGCACCAAGGCCGCGGTGCACCAGATGACGCGGGAGCTGGCCATCGAATATGGACGCCGCGGAATTCGGACGAACGCCATTCTCCCCGCGCAGGTGCGGACGCCCGGCCTGGAAAGCCATCTCAACAATCCGGCGTTCCGCGACGGCGTGCTGCCCCGCATTCTCGCGGGCCTGCCCATGGGCCGGCTGCTAACGCCCGAGGATATGGTCGGCCCCGCCATTTTTCTCGCCTCCGATGCGGCTTCCGCCGTCAACGGCGTGCTGCTGCCGGTGGATGGCGGCAATCTCGCCATGAACGCCGGCGGCAGCCCAGGCGGCGGCTAGTTCTCCTGAGCGACCACTATTTGGCGCTGCTCGCCGAGGCCGTCGATCCCTAACCGCAGCTCGTCGCCGGGCTTGAGGTAGCGCCCGGTCGCCATGCCGACGCCGGGCGGCGTTCCGGTCAGGATCACATCGCCCGGCTGCAGCACCATGAAATGGCTAAGATAGCTTACCAGTTCCGGCACGGAAAAGAGCATGTCCGAGGTCGAGCAATCCTGCATCCGCTCGCCGTTCACATCGAGCCACAAACGCAGCCTGCCGCTATCTGGAATCTCGTCGGTCGTGACCAGCCAGGGGCCGAGGGGACAAAAGCTTTCCCACGATTTGCCCTTGATGATCTGGCCGCATCGTTGCTCGGACTGGTAGTCGCGTTCCGAGACGTCATTGGCGACCACATAACCGGCGACATGATCCAGCGCGCGCTCGACCGGCGCCCGGCGCGCCTTTGCGCCAATGACCACCGCCAGCTCCACCTCCCAATCCACTTTCTCCGCGCCCGGCGGAATGAGGACGGGGTCGTCCGGGCCGGACAAGGCGCCAGTATGTTTGGAAAAGACGATGGGTTCGCTGGGCAGCGGGACGAAACCGGCATGGCCGCGATAGTTGACGCCGATGGCCAGAATGTTGCCGATGCCCGCCACCGGCGGGCCGAGCCGCGGCCGGCCTTCGATTTTGGGCAGCGAGTCGGGTTCGATGCGGCGCAGGCGCTCAAGGCTGTCGGGCGCGAGCGCCGCGCCGTCGAGGTCTTCAATAACGCCGGCAAGAGACCGCAGGCCGCCTTGCCCGTCCAGTAATCCCGGCTTTTCTTCGCCGGGCGATCCATAACGCAATAATCGCACGGCGCGAATCTCCGACGCTATTCTTAGAGCTTTATTGACGTCCGCTCGCAGACTGAGCCGACGGATTTCGCGCTGTCAACCAGGACGATCTAGCGCGGCGCGAACCAACCGGGCAAGTTTTCGCGCGCCGGAACTGACGGCGCACAAGCCTCCGGTCCCTGCTGCGTCATTCGGCGGCCGTTCCCGTAGACGCTTCCGGCGTCGCGCTCCGCATGACCTCCGGCGCAACCGCGCCGCCGAAGACAAAATCGGCCGCCTGCCGCGCCAGGGAGGGCGCCAGCAGGAAGCCGTGACGGAACAAGCCGTTGATGAAAATCGTGCGGCCTTCGATGATGACCCTCGGCAGATTGTCGTAAAAAGTGGGGCGAAGGTCGGAGCCCATTTCGGCGATCTCGGCCTCGGCGAAGGCCGGATGGATGGCATAAGCGGAGTTGGCCAGTTCGACGATGGACCGGGCGGTGACCCGCGCCCGCTCCTCATTCTCGATCTGCGTCGCGCCGAGCATGAAATTATCGTCCACGCGCGGCACGACATAGACGGGATGGCGCGGATGCAAAAGGCGGATCGGACGCGACAGGGCGATGTCCTGCGTCTTGAGAACGAGCATTTCGCCTTTGACGCCGCGCAGCCCCTTGAGCCTGTCGCGCGCGGCAAAACCGCGGCAGTCGATGGCCCAATCCGGCTCGCCCTCAGCGTCGGCCATGTCGAGCCCGAAGCGCAAGCGCACGTTCGCCATGCCCATGAGGCGACGCGTAATCGTTTCAAGCGCGAAGCGCGGATCGAGATGCGCCTCCTTCGGGAAGAAAAGCGCCCGCGCAAAACGCCCGGCGAGATCGGGCTCAAGCTCCGCAATGCGATTGCCGCCGATCTCTTCGAATTCATCCGTGCGACGCGCGAACAGCAACAATTCGGTCTGGTCGCGCGGCGTCGCCACGACCAGGCTGCCGCGCGTCTCCGCGACGGGAACGGTCCGCGTCCAATAGACCAGGGCTTCCATGCCGAGCCGGGCGACCAGCGGCTCGGCCGACTCCAACTCGCACCACGGCGCGACCATGCCGCCGGCGTACCACGAACAGCCGCGCCCCGGATCGGCTTCGCGCTCGACGACTTCCACTTCCGCGCCGCGCCGCGCGAATTCATAGGCCGCGGTCAAACCCGCGACGCCTGCCCCGACAATTCTTACACGCATCCGCCATCCCTCCGCCGGCATTAACCGGATCAGGTCTTCGGGATCGCCGCGCTGCGCACAAAGCTAGCGGCCTCTCAGCTTCTTGACGAAGCTCTCCCTGGCCATGCGACATTTACGGACGCCGGGGCGGCGGCGTCAACGATAGACATTTGCGGCGCGTGCGGAAATGCTGCGACAAATTGTGGCGCCAAAAGGCGGCAATAGAACCATCGCCGCCTTCCCGGGAAATTTGGCTAGACCGAACGGCTTGCGATCGAACGTCCCTGTCGCGCCCGTCGCTACGCGCAGAACGAACGCCGCGAAAAACGCCAGTCCTGCGTCGCCCATCGACCTTGGTCTCCAGGGCTCGACGTCGCCGACGACGGTCCACGAGGCCGAGGCCGACCCCATGCGAGACGGAAAGGTTGCCGCCGCGTCCGCCCTGTCGTGACCGCAAAGCGGTCACGCGGATGGCGCGTCATCCCTCTCGAGCGGCGGGTTGGACGAATTTGAATCTTCGGGCTGTGTCCAGGTGGAAAACAGCTCCCACGTCACGGCAAGAACTATCGGTCCCAAAAACAAGCCCGTAACGCCATAGGAAATCGTGCCGCCGATGACGCCGATGAGGATGACTAAAATCGGCGTCGAAAGGCCGCGGGTCATGACCAGCGGCTTAAGCAGGTTGTCGATCAAATTGACCGGAAGCATGTAGGCCGTGAAGAGCAGCGCGTGGGCGGTTCCCATCGACATCCACGCCCAGACGATGGCCGGAAGAATGATCACGGACGGCCCGATCTGAATGATTCCCAATACGAGCGTCGCCGATGTCAGAAGCGTCGCGCCAGGAATGCCGGCAAACGTGAATCCAATGCCTGCGAGCGTCGCCTGCAACGCGGAAATGCCGATGACGCCGCGCGAAACGGTGCGGATCGTGGCGCCGGTCATGCTCACGAATTTGTCGCCGCGTTCCGGCGAGAGACGGCGGGCGAAGGTTCTGATCGCCTCGACCATCGCGGGCGCCGGCGCGAACATGAACCCCGCTACGATAATGGCGAGAAACAATCTGAGCGCTCCCGCCCCGGCGCCGGCGGCGATGTGGAAGACGCCGGTTGCGGCGGATTTCAGCTGGGGCGCGATTTTCGCCAGCGCCGCATGCAGATTGGCGGAGGCAAGCGTCCAGAACTGGTACAGGGACTCGCCGATCAAGGGCCAGGTCTGAATGTGGGCCGGCGGCGGCGGCAGCGAAAAAAATTTGGGATCGAACCATTCCGAAAGGAGGTAAACCGAGTCGATGATCCCCAGGATAAGCCACAACGCCGGCCCGATGACGACGGCCAGGCAAATGAGGGTCATAAGGACGGCCGCAAGCCGCCGCCGCTTCCCAAGCGCCGAGGAGAGCCATTCATAAGCCGGGTAAAGCGCGACCGTGAGGATCACGCTCCAGGCGGCAATCGTCAGGAACGGCTGCACCAGGACGATCGACCAGTAGACGAGCGCGCCTATCGCGCAAACCCTTATAATCCAGTCGATGGTAAAGGGTGAGCCGCCGTTCGCCTCGGCCGCCTGTTGGTTGTCTTGATCCGGCATGGCCGCCTCATCAGTGAACATGCGCTCGTCCGATGAAGCAGATTAGCCCGGCCGGCGCCACAAGAATACAGTCGCCGGCGGCGATTTTGACCGCGACGGTTCGACCCGGCTCTCGAACAGGCGAGAATCCGACGGGCCTGGACGCCGTCAATGCGACAGATCGATGGCCGCCCTTAACGGAAGACGCCAAAATCCGTCCGGCGTAAGCTCGGACCGCTCCTCCGGTCCGCACGGCATGGTCCGCTTGAACGGTCCCATGATACAGTCGCAGGCTCACGCCGCCGATGGTTACGCGAAGGATATTGACCCGTGGCCCAGTCCGCGACTCGTCGTTATGAAATCACCCTTCGTGTGCGCACGGTGACGCAGCTTTTCAATTCCCTCGACCCTTCGCCGTTCCGTGAACGCGACCTTGACCTCCACGCGGATGAGTTCGTGACTTCCTGGGCGCGCGAATTGCCGCGTGGCGCTCCCTTCACCATAGTGGTTGAATTGCCAAAGGACGAGGCCAGCAAACCAGGGGCGGATCGCATCGGGGAAGCCTTCGCGAATTATTTCCGTGGCCGCGCGGAAGCCGCTGAGTGCGACCTTCGCGAATTGTTTCGCCTCGGCTGGCGCTCGCTGCTGATCGGCCTGATCGTTCTCGCCGCCTGTCTGTCAGGCAGCCAACTGGTCGCTGCGAAAATCAAGAATATGATGGCGGCGCGGGTTTTGGAGGAGAGTCTGATTATCGTCGGCTGGGTCGCCAATTGGCGCCCAATCGAAATCTATCTTTATGATTGGTGGCCGATCCGACGTCGCATCGCCTTGTTTCATCACATCGCCAGCGCGCCCTTAGCTATACGCCCAATTTGACGCCCCCTCGCTTTGGACAGGGAATTGTCCATGTTCGACGACTCTCCCGGCCGCTGCCGCCACTCAGCCTGCTTCCGCCTTCCGCCCACCAGCGCCTGTCGACCTTGACTGTTACGATTTAAGTCCACTTTGCCGGCGGTCAGGCAGAGGGCGACGCCAATCGGTCGTACGAAACTCGATCGCGAGCGTGCAGTGGACGCGTCGCGGGGAGAGCAATCCCGTGCTCGTTTCTGCCGGACACGGGGATTCTGGGTTCCATATGCCGGATACCGTCGAGGCTAGCGAGCCGGGTCGGCGGGAACAGTCGTTTCGGCGGCGTGCGAGCCGTTGATGCGCGTCATTGCTGACGCCCGCGGAGGGCGCGAACCTGGTTCGACGCATTTTTGGGGCGTGGTCGAAGGCCATGCCGGACGAGAAGCGGTCCGCGAGAGGGTCCCTGCTTCCTTCGGCGCTTTCGGTGTCCGGGTCGAGTTTGCGCCGCAACGCCGCAACTCCTGGGTTGGCGGAGCGGCCGCGTCATGCGGCGAGCCTCTTGGCCGCCCTCTTGGCCGCGCAAGGCGCCAATCGATCTTGCGTCTCTGCTCACCGACACGCGGCCGACGCCGTCAACCAGCTCGAAGGCGACGTGCGGGCGTCTCGACTGGATGCAAATCATCCCCACAGCGGGGTTCTTATTCCATGAAAAGACACAAACCATCGGGCCATGAGAATGGCCGATGTGTCCGCCCCGACACTGGCGCACTGATATCAATGGCGCCGCGAAGGACGCACCCGGTCGGTGGATAGCGCCGGATGTCTGTTCCCCAGATCCTTCGCAAGGTGCCTGCGAATTCCCAGAATCTCGCTAAGCAGAACATTGCAGAGATGAATCCGGGACTCGATATCCGCCGGCGTGACGAATGCGCCGTTCAAATGATTAAGTTGCCCCTGCGCAACCTTGATGGTGCTGAGCGACCGATTGAAAGAATTGAGCCGAGCTTGCTCTGTATAATTGATGGTCCCCATCGCAATACTCCAACGCTAAACTGCCCCTTGATGTTAGCGTAACGTTCGTTCCACGGGAACTTATACCTATCGCTGTCTTCGTTACTTTTAACACGAAGGTGTCTGTTTGTCAGATCGCAGCGTCAGCTTCCGAGGCGCATCGCTTCTTATTCGCCCACATGGGTCTTGACGATACGGTATAACTACACCACGGAAGACGTTGACGCAATTGGTGGAGTCGCCGTATTTATACCGTCCGTAACAATACGGGTATAACCTAGGCATAACTATACTGGGGACTATTGTTAACGCCTTCCTCTCGACGGTGGCGTCCACTGAAGTGGTGTACGTTTTCCCAGTAGCCGGCGGACGGAGCGTCGCAGTGGACTGTTCAGTTCTTCGTACAATCCCGACGGGGCGAGGGAGAGATTGAGGTCCGGGACGCCGCGCCAGCGGGCGTTTTTGATGTTGTCGCTTCCAGGGCGGCCCTGAGCAGGTTGTAAGGGATGGAACGTAAGCGGGCGGCGACGTCGGCGGCCTTGCGAAAGTGTGAGGGGGCCTCGGCGAAAGTCGTGTCGTGCACATCATGACTGCCTTTCTTGATGCGCCCAAGATTGTAGACCCGTTGGTTCCCTCGCTTTGGCGCCGGCCGCCAGATCGGGCGCCGCCGCGACGACCGCCTTGCGCTGACGCCCGTGCTTGGCGATTTCCCCGCCCGCCTTTTGAACCGAAGGCCCTTCAGTCGAACAAGCAAACGCCTTTATCCGAAACACTCCCATCGGCGCGCCTTTCAGGAAGCGCCTCTTCCACGCGCTTTATTCTCGTTCTGATTCTGGTCTTTTTCGCCGATCCTGAACTCTTCGAGCTTGTGTCCGGATTCGAGCGCCTTGACCAGCCACCTCGGCTGCTTGCCGCGCCCGGACCAGGTCTCTCCGGGGGGCGCGGGATTTCGGTATTTCGGCCGCACCCTTGGATATTTGCGCGTCGGCGCCGCCTCGGTCGTCGTGGCGCCTTGGGCGCTGCTGGTTTCGCCGACGATATTATTCCGCCTGAGAAGCGCGAGCCGCCTCTCGAGCTCGAGCTTTTCCGCCATGATCTTTTCCGCAAGGATCCTCGTTAGCTCTTCGTGCAGGCGCCAGAGCTCTTCGAAGTCCTTCGCTTCAAGGTCGGGAATGCCCATGTTGGTCTCACAATTTTTCCAAGGTTTGCGATCCTCTTCGTCCCATAACCTAATAGAATGCAGGTCGATCGGCGACGGAAGCCGCTTGCCCGTTAAACGGCGGCTCGGCAGACCGCCTGACCTCGACGCTGGAGTCTCCATTTGATCGTCGTGTTGGTCTTAACCGCGCCGAACTGGTCTGCGCGACATGGTCCCCGAAAGGAAAGGCCGCGCGCCCGGCTGGCCGGATAAATTAACCTCGCAATCGATTCGTTCGAATTTGGAAGCATGGCGATCGCCAAATCCATCCACATTATATATAATACTGCCATTTATTTCATTAATGTCAATTATTAAAAAGTCATTTTTTTTGGCATTTTAAATCAGGTTGGGCCGTCCCGAGGCAGGGATCGATTATATGTAAACGCCAGTCCTGGAGCGATTTTTTGTGTAAGCGAGAGATTATTCGGATCTTGGGAAATTCCTGCGCAGCTTTTTGCCGATCGCCACGAATTGGTTGATCGGCGACGCTGAAACGGCGGAACGGATCCCCACTCGGTTGAAACACGGATCGAGGCCAAGAGGAACTCGTCGTGAATCTCAGCGTAGCCGAACTCCCGCCCGCCCGACCAAAGCCGTGGGTCTCTTGTTGGATCCACCTTGCAGGACGGCGGGTTACAGTCCCGGCGTCAATCAGATTGGCTCATGGGCGATTTCTCCGTGGAACGCGTATCGGCAGAGCGCTTGAGTCAAGCGAATTAAAGTGAATTAAAAGCGCGTCAACTGCGACGCGCGCTCAAATATACGGGGCGTCGCCCCGCGGCCGCCGCCTCGCGTGATCTGCCGTCTACGCCTCAAAAACGAGTCTATGGCGCCTGCGTCGGCGGGCTTGCCCCAAAATTGACTGGTTGAGCCGGCGAGCGTTCGCGCCGTTTGCAGGCAGGGAGCCAGGGGCGACGTCGTCAGGTATGGGGCGCGGGCTGCAACGCCTGTTGGACAGGGAATCGCGGGCAAATTGTTTTGCCGACGAGCCGCTCGATCAAATGGGTGTATAAATTGCCTTCGTTTTTTCAAAATGATTTTTAATGTTCATGCGGCATGATATATATTTACCGAATCAAGAGAATACGGGGTCGCGAGGCGACAGTATGTTGACGAAGAAAATCGACTTGCATTCCATGTCGGTGGACGAGCTCTGGTCGCTCCACCAGGAAATCAGCGCGATTTTATCGGCGCGTATCCTGGAGGAGAAGCGCGAACTGGAGAAGCGCCTCGCCGTCCTCAATCGGGGCGCGGATGTCGTTAACGAATCCGTTGCGTCGCGCGCGGCGCCGCAAGGAAAGCCCCGTCGCAAATACCCGAAGGTTCTTCCGCAATATCGCAATCCTGAAACATCGGAAACATGGTCGGGACGCGGCAAGCGTCCGCGATGGCTTGTGGTCGCCATGGACGCGGGCCATGGCATGGATGAATTCCGAATCCGCGAACACGGCGGTTCGAAATATGTCCCGTTGGCCCAACAGAGATAGGCTTCGACCGAGACGGCTGGGGCCGCCGCCGCCTTTCCCTCCCGGCGCTTTCTTCCACAGATTCGACTGACTGCCGAGGACTTTCCTCAAGGGACGCTTGCGGAAGCCGCTCGCGGCCTACCCGACCTCTGGCCTCAGTGTGCGTTGCGTCCGCGCAGCACCTCGAAGGGGGTCTGCAGGAGGATCGCCGTGTCGAGCCGCAGGCTCCAATTATCGATGTACCACAGGTCGTACTCGACCCGCTGTTCGATCTTCGCCAAGGTCGGCGTCGGCCCGCGGCAGCCGTGCACTTGCGCCCAGCCAGTCAAGCCGGGTTTGACGCGCCGCCGGAAAGCATAGTTCCGCACGACTTTGTCGAACTCGTTTTCGTGCGCCAGCGCGTGAGGACGCGGGCCAACAAGGGACATGCTGCCGTCGAGCACGTTGAGCAATTGGGGCAGTTCGTCAATGCTGGTCCGGCGCAGCCACTTGCCGACTCGGGTCACCCTTTTGTCGAACGGGCGGGCTTGAGCGACGGATGGGCCGTCCTCGAGAACATACATTGTCCGAAATTTGCGAATTGTGAAGCTTCTGCCATTGAAACCGCAGCGTTGCTGCCTGAATAGGATCGGGCCCGCGGAATCCAGTTTGATGGCGACGGCCGCCGCTAAGAGCAAAGGCGAGAGCAGCAGCAGCGAAAGTGCGGCGCCGAAAACATCGAGCGTCCGCTTCGCCGCATATTCTGTTCGCGTCAGCGGGCCTCGCTGGAGCTCGAAACATTCGGCGCGGCCCAGTTCGCGGGCGGGGCGCCGGAAAACCTCGGCGGCCACGCCTACGGGAACATAGTTGATCGGAAATGGCAGCACCCTCAGATCGCCGACGAGCGATCGCAATTCGGCCCAGCGGTTCAAGTCCGCCTCGATAATGATCTCTTCGACGTCGGAACCGCGGACGTAGTCGATCACGCGCGCGCTGAGCCGCTTACGATGCTCAAAGCCCGCGCCCGGCGGCGGCAGCGCGAAACTCTGGACAACGGCAAAGCTGAAGGTAGAAATGGCTTGCGCCAGGCCGGTCGTTGACGATATCGGCTGGTCGGTGACGAGGACGATCTTGCGATCGGCGAACTTTCGGCCGCTGAGCCCCTTCAGAAGGATCTGCTTCAGGACGGCGCGATGCGCGACCAGGATGACGAGGCCGAGAGCGGCGAACATGCCCGCGCCGCGGGGGATCTCACGAACGATCTCAAGGGCGACGGCGGCAGCGGCAAGCAAAGCGAAGACCGAGGTCCAAGCGAGCACGACAGCGTGCGCCTGTTTTCGCAAGCCCAGCAGTTCGACGGGGCGGTACAGGCCGTGGATTTTCAGGAGGCAGACGAAAAGCGCCGAGACGATCATCGCCGCCCCCAAGTCTTTGCCAAATTCGATGGGGCGACCCCCGACGCGGGTGAGCAGATCGGCGAGGAGGCTGGAGACGAGGATAGCGCCGATATCGGCCAGGACGGCTGCCGACTCGATCGCCCGATAGGGGACCAGCCAGCGCCGCGCGCTCGTCGGTTGCTCGGCGTTGCGCGGCGCAAACGCGTCGGAAAGCGCGGCCGCCATATTCCGATTAAAAGCGCTCATCGTCGAACCGCCCTTCAGGCATTGTCGGCGATTAATAATTAATTAACCAGAATTAAAAATCAAGATTTAATTTTTCTGTATTTAATGAGCGTGTGATTTAAATGTCCGCGCCCTCCGCGCTCCTTAAGCCCAGCCTGAAAGCGGCCGCTTCCGGCAATTCGCCCACAGAATTCAATTTTAATTCGTCCGCCGCTTCGATTTTAAATCGCCCGAGAGAAACCCGAACCAATGCTCGTCCTTTCTTTCAAAAGCGGTTTCGTCGACGACCAGAACCCCGTCGGGATCGACCAACGCTTCAAGGACATCAGCGCGAACCGCGTCTCGCCACGCGCCTTCGCCCCACAGACTGCGCCATGGAAGCGATCGCATTCCATAGGGTCGTCCAGTTCTCTTGCTCGGCCATTTGCCGGCCGATCTTGTGCGAAACGCCCGAGAGGAGCCCGTCAAGAAAGGCGTTCGCCTCAGCCTTCAGCTCCTTGCGCTAAAGAAATTGGGCTCGCCGCGCTTCTGAACGATGAATGCGCTTCGCTGTCCAGTAGCTCGGCTGACCATGTCGCGCCCCCCATTGCGCACCTCCCCGACTAGCTTCAGGCAGTGGCTCAGATGTCGCGATAATCCGGAACTGTATGACTTTTGTGCGCCCCAGCGCCGCGAGTTATGGAGTCGTCGTCGTCGTGACGACCGGCGTTGTGGTGTTGATGATGGACGGCGTACCGCCGCTCGCCGCTGCGGCCAGCGCGTAACCATTCGTCGCGTAGACGATCGGATCGTTCACGGTGGCCAGGATCGTCCGCACGTAGGTCAAGAACTTCGTGGTCTCGTAGGACGAGGCGTTGGACGTATAGATGACGTCCTTGTTGCGCATCGGGAAGTTCTGGGCGAGGAAATAGCCCGACGGATCGCGCAGGTTGAGGTGATAGATCACCGGGATGATCGGGCCGGCGAAATGATTGACATCGACGCCGAGATGACGCGCAACGTTCCGGGTCTCGCCACGATAGAGGAAGACGGAGCCGGGATCGGCCTGCGCGTCAACAAGGCCTTGCTGTTTGGCGATGGCTTCGGCGAGCGAAAGGTGCCAGGCGTCGAAATTGAACTGCCCCTGATGGCCGGCGGCCCCGAAGGCCAAAAAGGTCTGCGGTTGCTTGTAAACGAAAATGACGTCGTTCGGCTGCACGTAAATGTTATTGGCCGGATCATACATGAGCGCGCCGAAGGGAACGGCGGCCCGGTGCCCCCTTCTTTCGAGGGCCACCCAAACGTCGTAACCCTGGTCCACCGGTCCGCCGGCGCGGGCGATGCCGTCAAGAATGCGCTCGGCCGCCGGGCTGGCGGGAAAACGTCCGGCGTTCTTCACGTCGCCGAGGACGCTGAACAAGGACGTGCGCTGCTCGGCAAGCGCGACGATGACCTGGGGCTCGAGGGCGCGCTTTTTGAGCCGGTTGGTAATGTCGTCCTGGATTTGGGTGGGCGTCCGGCCCCTGGCAGGGATTTGGCCGGCATAGGGGACGGTGATATCGCCATGCGAGTCGACGGCCTGGTTAGGCACGGTAACGTAATTACCTGCTCTGACGCCGGCCGTGGAGGTGAAGAGACCGCCCGCCGCGGCTTCAAATATGGTGACGCTGACAATGTCGCCGACCCCGAAGCGGAAGGACCTCGGCGGGGCCCGGTTGGCAAAGGCGCCCGACAACCTCGGGGCGTAATGCTCGAGAGTATGGACAACCGCGGGCGTTACCGGGACCAGCGCATAATTCAAGGCGGCCGGCACGTTGTCGCCGTAAGAGGCTTTGACGATGTTCCACGATTGGGGGCCGCTGCTTGGCGTGACTTCGCACCCGCCGAGGGACAACGCCAAGGCGCCGGCGGCAATCCTTGCCCATTTGTGCCAAGAGAAGATCAGCATAACGCCCGAATCGAAACAGAGATCGGGACCAAATTGCAATCTCAGCTCGATTTGGGCCAGCGAATAATGAGAGCAATTCAGATTATGATCGTCCCCTGTTGCTGAATTGCAACAGAAGTTGCCGCCCCTCAGGTCGCCTTTGCTGAAAAAAACGGCCGTTAAATCATTGGCATCGCGCTCGTGGCTCATGATCCGGAAAATTTCGAGGGAGGCGCTTGATTGTGACGGCATGAGCGGCGCGGGGAAATTTTTGCGTCCCCTTGCCCGCCGCCCTCAAGCGCGCGGCGCCATTCAACTCACCGGCGCAACTCGTCTCGCTGTAAAATGGCCGTCGGCCCTCCGTCCTGCGAAGCTCTTTCTTCCCGAAGATTTTCGTGCGCAATTGCATTCATTGCGCCGTAGCGGGCAAAGTAACTGTCATTGTAATAATCGCGGCGATGGGAATCGTAGTGCCCCATCCGCTTGATGTCGGTTTTGTTGAGCACTGCGCCGACGGTGTTTTCGTAAATGTTCGGCGCCGAATGCAGGGCGTGTTGAACCACGTCGATTTTGGTGCGTCCCCATTCGATGACGAGAACGAAACAGTCCGTGAATGACGCCGTCGCTCGCGCGTCCACAAGCGGGGACAGCGGAGGAAGATCGACGATGACATAATCGTATTCTGCTCGCAGCCGATCAAACAGTTTGCGAGTTCTATCGGAAGCGAGCATCTCGCTGGTGTGGAACAGTGGGCGGCCCCGGACGACGGGCAGGAGGTCGAAACCGGTCTTTGAGTCCCGCCAAATCGCGTCCTCGAGCGGCTTGTCGCCGTAGACCACTTCAACGATCCCGACGGCGGCGTTGGGGGCGAGGCTGGCCGATAGCGATGGGTTTCTGAGGTCGCAGTCGACGATGATCGCTCGTCTGCCTCCGTGCGCTATGAGCCGCGTGAGCGAAGCGGCGATCGTCGTCTTTCCCTCATCGGGCAGGGCGGAAGTGATGCCGATGACCTGGTTGGCGGTCTTTGTCGGATGGAGATCGATCCCCATCTTGGTCGACCGGATCGTTTCGGCGAAGCGTGACGTGGGCATGCCGACCACTGCAGAATCGATCGAGTTTCGGTTCGTGACCGCGCGTTGGCCGGTGTCGGCGCCCGGCTGTTGGGCTTTGACACGATCGGACTTTGCCGCTTTCGGCGCTCGTATCCGCGGCACGACCGAAAGACAGGGCAACTGCAGCGCGGTCTCGACCTGCGCGGGCGTGCGGAAGACGCGGTCCATAATATCCCTGAGCAGGCCAAGCGCGAAACCCAAAGCCAGGCCGCCGAAAGCGCCAAAAGCCAGGATCAGCCTCGCCTTCGGCTTGCTCTTGCTATCCGGCGGCAGCGCCGGATAAATCACCCGGGCCTCCATGATCGGAAACGATTCCTGCTGAATCGCGCTCAGATAGCGTTGCCGGAACGTTTCATAGAGTTTCTGGTAGGTCTTGGCTTGGGACTCCAGGTCGCGCAGCGGGATTTCAGCGGAATCGGTGACATGGGACGCCGATTCCACCTCATTGAGCTGCTTTTCGATTTCCTGTTGCCGCCTCTCGGCCACCTCATAGTCGCTTCGGCTCGTCTCCGCGAGCCTGCGGACCTCTTCGCGGATGGAATCGCGGAGATTGCGCATACGCGTGCGCAGTTCGACGACCGCGGCATGGTTTTTGCCGAACCGGGCGGCCCATTCGCTTTCCCGCCTCTGCAGTTCCAGATATTTCGATCGAAGGCTGTTGATGATCGGACTGTTCAGGGCGTCGGACCCCGTGGCGCCAATTGCTTCGATGGAGGACCGGCTTTTCGAATCGCCGTGCGCAATCGCTTCGTATCGGTTCAGCCGCGCCAGAGCGTCGGCGGCCTGGGCGCGCGCCGCGACCAGGCGGCTGTTGAATTCGGCGATCTGCTGTTCGTCGACAGGCTTTCCGCCGCTCGAAACGATATGATGCTTGGTCTTGTATTCATCGACGGCGTGCTCCGCCCTCCGCGCCTGTTGCATGAGTTTGAGCAGCCTGTCCTGAAGCCAGGCGGTCGCACGGCGATTGGCCTCCAATTTTGAATTCAGCTGATCGTCGGTGTAAGCGTCGGCCACGGCATTGACGACCTGCGCGGCGCGCGCGGCGCTGCCCGAACTGTAGCTGATTTCGATGATATTGCTGAAACTTGCGCGGCGCGCTTCAAGACGACCCTCGAATGCGCCTATCAGACCCTGCGGCGGCTGGTCGGAGCGATGGCCGCGCGCTTTGACAGGCGACGGCGAAAACTGGCCGCGAATTTTTCGCCAGATCGACGCGAGCGAAAGCCTTGAGTGGTTGAAGTCCGGATCCGCGGCGAGATTCAGTTTCTTGATGACCGCGATGGCGATGGCCGACGACTTCAGTATCTGGATCTGGGTTTGGATTTCCGTCAGGTCGAAAGCCGGTTCGGCGAGCGGGGATTCCTGCCTCACAAACTGCGCCTTGGGATTGTTCAGCAGAATCTGGGTCCGAGCCGTATAGGTCGGCGGCGCAAAGTGTAGATAGGCGAGGGCCAGCGACATGACGAGCGCGGCCACGACAAAGATGACCACGTATTGACGGCGCAAAAGACCGAGCGCGAAACCGACCATTTCGCCAATGCCCCCTTCCTCGGGCGCGCTGGCGAAGGGCGAGCGGGTTTGTTCCATCTGTGGCATGTTGTTATCAAGCATTCGGCGCCCCTCCACCTTGGCCGTGATTTTCCCTCGGCTCGACGCCCAGAGGGACTTTGCGATCCCTCTTTCGGAAACCGATCGGGCGCCCGGCGGGACCCAATTTATTTAAATAAACATACCGGATAAAATCACGGCTGTCCAAATTAAATGAGCGCCAGCTTAATGTGGCGATTTTCATCGCTTCATATTTTGTGGATTTGCGGCAAGGGTATCAAAAGCCTAAGCTATTTGGAAAAAATCGTCGGATCGGCATTTGGCGGCCGCGCGCGGGGTTGGAATAAATCGTTTTTGGCGCCTGCTCGGTCCAGGAGCGTCCCGCGCCGGCGTGCCGCCAGCCGAATTCGCGCTCAAATTCCACAGCTTCGGACAGAGGTTGGCAGGAAAGCCGGCATCGACTTTTTCGCAAATCCTGCTTAGCCCCGTCCGGGCCTGACCGACGCCGCGCGCTTCGTCCCGCGGCACGGCGCGCTCAGGGCATAAAGGGCGTCCGCGACGAAGTTGTCGCGATCCCGAGCCACGTCGCCGGACGCGGCCCGGTCGGCGCCATGCGCCGTCATTGGAAAAGAGGGCGACGCCTGGCGCCCGACCTGTACCTTGGCGGGGCCGACGCGCCGCAAGCCGGAAGGGCAAGTCGTCAGAAAACCATCACATTAACCCTAAACCCGGCGGGGAATTTAATTTTTAAATGTATTTGAATTGACCTTTTAATTAACAAGCGATTAAATGGCGTGTTTCGATCCTTGCTTTTCGAGCAATTTTCGAGGGTTTTGTCATGTTGAGAGATATTCCGAACGATCCGAATGTCGGCGGCGATGCTCAACATTCCGCGCCGCCGTGGTTCGCCGCGGCCTACGGCGCCGGTCATGATCTCAGGGTCTTTCTCGCCGATGGCGTCGCTAACGGGCGCCGCCTGACGCCGCCAGGCGCCCCCGGGGCCAACATCAAGACCGATTTATTTGGCGGCTCGACCCAGATTGGGACCGTGAAGGCAGATTCGATAGCCGCCTGGAGCGTCATCGCCCCAGTGTTGGCCGACACCGCGCATGTCCTGCCGGCCACGGCGACAGGCGGTTTGCCCCAGGCGGGCGCGGCGGTCTTCTCCGCTTTGTTTGATAACGCCAACGCCGATCCGGCCGCCGGGAGCCTCACCCCCCCGCCGCTGACCAATGTGACGCAAGTCCTGACGGCGCCCAGCAGTTCCGGACAGACGAGCACGGCGTCTCCCGCAGTGAGCATGACCGTTGACACCGTCGCGCCGTCAGCCCCGGTGCTGACGAGCGATACGATCGTCAACGTCAACGAGGTGCTCCTGACGGGAACGGCCGAGGCGAATAGCACGATCAAGGTCTATGAGGGGACTGCTTTGGTCGGGACCGGCGTGACCAGCGCGACCGGCGACTTCAGCGTGACCACGTCCCCGCTGGCGCCCGGCGCCCATGTCTTCACCGCGACCGCGACGGATGCGGCCGGCAATGTCAGCGCCTTGTCGGCGCCGCTCGACCCCGTGACCGGCGCGGCTAATCCGATCGTACTGGAAAACCAGAAGCCGGGGACGCCGCAGAGCGTGTGGCAGGTCGATCCGGGTGAGGATTCGACCCAGCTCCAGGGCTACACCACCCAAATGGGCACTAATGTCGGCGGCACGGTTCAGTTCAAGGTCGATAATCTGACGGGCAATGCGAATTACACGATCAGCGTCTACCGTCTGGGCTATTACGGCGGCGATGGCGCGCGCCTCGTCACGACGATCGACCATACCGGCTCGAGCCCGGTGGTCCAGCCCGCGCCATTGACGGACCCGTCAACCGGACTCGTCGACGCCGGCAACTGGAGCGTCACCGATTCGTGGTCCGTGCCGACCGACGCCGTATCCGGCGTCTATGTCGCCAATGTCACCCAGGGAAGCCAGGTCTTCCAGATTCCCTTCGTCATCAGCGATCCTAACTCCACCTCCAATATCCTTTTCCAGACCAACGATCAGACCTGGCAAGCATACAATCCCTGGGGCGGCGCCGATCTTTACTCCGGCAATGGTCCCGGCGTTAACGGTTCGGCTTACGCGGTCAGCTACAACCGGCCTATTACGACACGCGACGGCGGCCTGTATGGGACGTCCAACGATATGGTGTTCTCGGCTGAATATCCGACGATCTACTGGCTGGAAGAGAATGGTTACAGCGTCAGCTATATTTCTGGCCAACAAGTCGCCACCGCCTCCAACGACTCTCTTCTGCTCAATCATCAAGTCTATATGGATAGCGGTCACGACGAATATTGGACCGACCAACAATATCAGAATGTGATGGCCGCCCAGAACGCCGGCGTCAATATGATGTTCCTGAGCGGCAATGAGGTCTATTGGCAGACGCGGTTTGCGCCGAGCATCAACGCCACCGCCGACTCCAACCGCACCCTGGTCACTTATAAGGACACGCACGCCAACGCCTTGATAGATCCCACAGGCACGGCGACCAGCGCGTTCATGGACTCACGCTTCACCTCCACCGGAGGACTGGCGGGGACGCCGTCCAACGCCCTGACCGGTCAACTCTTTTCGGTCGATTCCGACCGCTTCGACACTATTACCATTCCATACGGCCAATCGCAGCTGCGCATTTGGCGGAACACGTCGGTCGCCAATACGCAGCCGGGCGGCGCCGCCTCTCTGACGCCAGGTCTCCTCGGTTATGAATGGGACTCGGCGGCGAACAACGCTTTTACGCCAGCCGGCCTGGTCGACCTCTCCTCGACCACGCTGCAGGTCCAAACGAAATTGCTCGACTACGGCAATACGACGGGCAACGGCACCGCTACCCACAACCTGGTCGAATTCCGTAACGCTCAGAGCGGCGCTCTGGTCTTTGGGGCCGGGACGGTGTTCTGGTCATGGGGTCTGTCGAACCAGCACGACGTCTATTACGGCCAGCTTGAGCCCGTCGATCCGAGCGTTCAGCAGGCGACGGTCAATCTCCTGGCGGACATGGGCGTGCAGCCGCAGACCTTGCAGGCGAGCCTTGCGATCGCGACGGCGTCGACGGACCATACCCCGCCGACGTCGACGATCACCAGTCTCTCGTCCACCACCGTCGTCGAGGGGCAGCCGATCACCGTCACCGGAACGGCTACCGACGTCGGTGGCGTGATTGGCGGCGTCGAAGTCTCCACGGATGGCGGCGTGACTTGGAATCCGGCCACAAGCAATGTCGGCGCTGCGACCGAGTCCTGGTCTTACACCTTCAATGCCGGAAAAGCGGGCACGTCCACGATCGAAAGCCGCGCCGTCGATGACAGCATTAATCTCGAAACGCCGAGCGATGCGACCTCTTATACAGTCACGCCCGCGTCAAATCTGACGATCTTCAGTCCCACGGACACACCGGCCGTCGCCAACACCGCGGATGCGAGCGCGGTCGAGGTCGGCGTGAAGTTCGTCTCCTCGGACTCGGGCGAAATCACCGGCATACGCTTCTACAAGGGGTCTCAGAATACCGGAACGCATATCGGCGATCTCTGGTCGTCGAACGGTACGCTGCTGGCGAGCGCGACCTTTACCAACGAAACCGCCAGCGGCTGGCAGCAGGTCAATTTCGCGACGCCTGTCCATATCCAGGCGGGCCAGACCTACATTGCCTCCTATCACACCGATACCGGCTATTATTCGACCACCGATTTCTATTTCGACAATTCCGGCCACAGCAACGGCGCCCTGACCGCCACAGGAAGCGGTCTCAACGGGGTCTATGCTTATGGCGCCAACCCGATCTTCCCCAGCAACGTCTCCTTCGCCAAGGGCGACAATTACTGGGTTGACGTCGTCTTCAACGACACCAGCCTGCAGCCCCAGGCGAACAACGACAGCGGCTTCACGGTCAACGAAAACGGTTCGATCTCGATCGCCGCATCGGCGCTGCTCGCCAATGACACCGATCCTTCGGGGCTTTCATTCTCGCTGACGAGCGTCAGCAACCCAGTAAACGGCTCGGCGAGCTATGACGCCCAGACGCAAATGGTCACCTTCACGCCGACCGCGAACTATGCCGGGCCCGCGAGCTTCGATTATACGATCACCGATTCGAGCGGCGCCACCGGGACCGGACAGGTATCGCTCGACGTCGCCTATCCGGTGACCGCGCAGAGCATTTTCAGCACGGACGCCACGCCCACCGTCTCCAACTCCGGCGACGTCGGCCCCATCGAGGTCGGCGTCAAGTTTTCAGCTTCGGTCAACGGGCTTATCACCGGTATCCGCTTTTACAAGGACTCCGCGAATACCGGAACCCACGTCGCCGATTTGTGGAGCTCCTCCGGCACGTTGCTGGCGACCGCGACCTTCACCAACGAAACGGCGAGCGGCTGGCAGCAGGTCAACTTCTCCACGCCGATCGAGATCACGGCGGGCCAGACATACGTTGCGTCCTACTCTACGAACGGAAGCTATTCCGACAGCCCGAACTATTTCACGACATCGCTCACCAACGGCGAACTGACAGCGCCCGCTACGGACAACGGCGTCTATGCCTATGGCTCCGGAAACGTGTTCCCGACCAGCACATACAAATCCACCAACTATTGGGTCGACGTGGTCTTCAACGGCTCGCCCGGTCCGGTCGCCAACGCCGATAGCGGCTTCATCGTCAACGAGAACGGCTCGGTCTCGATCGCGGCCTCGACGCTGCTCGCCAACGATCTCGACAACGGCGGCTATCAGTTCTCGCTTACGGGCGTCAGCAATCCGGTTAATGGCGCCGTCTCTTACGATCCCAACACGCAGACTGTCACCTTCACGCCGACGGCCGGCTATTCCGGAACCGCCAGCTTCACTTATACGATCAC
>CAYRNB010000011.1:14677-19906 GCA_964425315.1 uncultured Rhodoblastus sp. | reverse complement strand
CCTTCACGCCGACGGCCGGCTATTCCGGAACCGCCAGCTTCACTTATACGATCACGGACACCAATGGCGGAACCGCGTCGTCCAACGTGTCGCTGCTCGTGAATAATCCCAACGCCGAAAACCTGTTCAGTCTGTCATCGACCCCCAGCATCCTCACGGTGAACGACCCCAACTCGGTCGAACTGGGGGTCAAATTCACAGCCGACGCCGGCGGACTTATCACGGGACTGCGCTTTTACAAGGGGCCGGGGAACACCGGAACCCATGTCGCGGACTTGTGGAGCGCGAGCGGGACTCTGCTGGCCACCGCGACATTCACCGACGAATCCGCCAGCGGCTGGCAGCAGGTCAATTTCTCCACGCCAGTGGCGATCACGGCGGGCGCGACCTATGTCGCGTCCTACCACACCAGCGGCGGCTATTCGGCCGATTCCAACTATTTCGCCAATCCGGTCGTCAGCGGCGATCTCACTGCGCCTGCCGCCGGCAACGGCGTCTATGCCTACGGTACGGGCAGCGTTTTTCCGAATTCAACCTATGGCGCGAGCAATTACTGGGTGGACGTCGTCTATACCAGGACGGCGCTGTCCCCGGTCGCCAACAACGACAGCGGCTTCGTCGTCGGCGAAAACAGCTCCATCACGATCGCCGCCTCGACGCTCCTCGCCAACGACACCGATCCCAACGGGCTGACGCTGTCGATCAGCGGCGTGAGCAATCCCAGCAACGGGACGGTGTCTTACGACGCCAACGCCCAGACGGTCACCTTCACGCCGACCGCCGGCTACACCGGGTCGGCGAGTTTCGACTATTCGATCACCGACGGTCAGTCGTCGGGGGCGTCGGCCAATGTCTCGCTGACGGTCAGCCCTCCCGCGCCCGTGGCGAACAATGACAGCGGCTTCGTCGTTAGCGAAAACAACTCGATCACGATCGCGGTGTCGACGCTGCTCGCCAACGACACCGATCCCAATGGACTGTCGCTGATCTTCAACGGCGTCAGCAATCCGGTCAACGGCGCGGTTTCCTACGACGCCAACGCCCAGACGGTCACCTTCACGCCGACCACCGGCTACGCCGGGCCGGCGAGTTTCGACTATTCCATCACCGACGCCGATGGTGGCGTCGCTACGGCCAATGTCGCTTTGGCGGTGAACAACCCATCGACCGAGAGCCTGTTCAGCCTGAGTTCGACGCCGACGACCCTGACCGTCAACGATCCGAATTCGGTGGAGCTGGGCGTGAAATTCACGGCCGACGCCAACGGCGAGATCACCGGTCTGCGCTTTTACAAGGGGCCGGGGAACACCGGGACCCATGTCGCAGACTTGTGGAGCGCCGACGGGACGCTGCTGGCGAGCGCGACCTTCACCAACGAGACGGCTAGCGGCTGGCAGCAGGTTGATTTTTCCTCGCCGGTGGCGGTCACCGCCGGCGCGACCTATACCGCCTCTTATCACACCAGTGGCGACTATTCGGTTGACGCCGGCTATTTCACTTCCGATGTGGTCAGCGGCGACCTCACCGCGCCGGCCACTGGCAATGGCGTCTATTCCTATGGCGCGGGCAGCGTCTTCCCGACCAGCACCTACAATGGTTCCAATTACTGGGTGGACGTCGTCTATACCAAGACGCTGCAGCCCGTGGTCGCCAACAATGACAGCGGTTTCGTGGTCGGCGAAAACAGTTCGATCACAATCGCCGCATCGACGCTGCTCGCAAACGACACAGATCCCAATGGCCTGACGCTGTCGATCACCGGAGTGAGCAACGCCAGCAATGGCGCGGTGTCGTACGACGCCGCCACCCAGACCGTCACCTTCACGCCGACGGCCAATTATGCGGGAACGGCGAGCTTTACCTATACGGTTGCCGACAGTGGCGGCGCGTCCGCGTCGGCGAGCGCTTCGCTTATGGTCAATGATCCGACGACAGCGAGCTTGTTCGATCCCTCGACGGCGCCGTCCATCGCGGCCGCCAACGATCCCAGCGCGATCGAGGTGGGCGTCAAGTTCCAGGCCTCGGAGAACGGCGCGATCACGGGGCTGCGCTTTTACAAGGGGCCGGGGAACACCGGGACCCATGTCGCAGACTTGTGGAGCGCCGACGGGACGCTGCTGGCGAGCGCGACTTTCGTCAACGAGACGGCGGGCGGCTGGCAGCAGGTGAATTTCGCCACGCCTGTCCAGATCACGGCCGGGACGACCTACGTCGCCTCGTATCATACCAACGCCGGCGATTACGCGGCCGATCCGAATCTGCTCGCGACCGCGCTCACCAACGGTCCGCTCACGGCCCTGGCGTCCTCGGCCAGCGGCGGCAACGGCGTCTATGCCTATGGCGGTTCGAGCCTCTTCCCGACCAACAGTTACAATTCCACGAGTTATGGCGTCGACGTCGTCTTCAAGCCGCAGTTAGCAACATAGGAGATATTGCATGCATGCCGAGCTCTACACGGATGGGGTCGAGGAGATCACCGTCGGCGGGTCGATCGTTCGTGTCGATCTGGTCAGCCTGTCGCCGACGGAACGCGACGCCAACAACGCGCCCAAAAGGGTGTTCTGCCAGAGGTTGATCTTCTCGGTGGAATCCTTCGCAAACTCTGTCGAGGTCATGCAGAAGGCGCTCAAGGGCCTTGTCGAAGCCGGCGTGATCCGCCGCAACGAGCCGAGGTCCGCGGCGGCGGACAGCGTGCAGGCCGAGGGTAGCCAGGCCAACCAGAACACCGCGCGGTCTCCGAATGTCTCAACCAATTTCCGGTGATATCGGGGACATTGAGGGCGCGGCGGTTTCGACCGAAGAGACCAACGAGGCCGCGCGCACGGCCCTCGACTGTCTCTCGAGAATCGCGGGTCATCACGGCATCGATCTGCCGGCCGATCGCCTGCGGCACGCTTACGCCATCGACGGCGGCGCCATCGCTCCGACGCTGCTCATGCGCATGGCCAGGGACGCAGGTCTGCGCGCGCGACGCACGCGTCTCGAATGGAGCGCTTTGTTCCGGCTGGGTGAAGCCTACCCGGCTATGGTTCGCCTCGATAACGGCAACTGGGTCGTCGTCCTCGGCGCGGGCGAGTTGGCGGACGGCCGGGAGGCGGTCAGCGTTTTCGACCCGCTCGCCGATCGTCGCGATGAAGCTTTGATCGTCGACAAGGATCTGTTCTGCGGCCGCTGGTCCGGCGACACGATCCTGGTCAAGCGCGGCAGCCGAACGGCGGACGGCCGGCCGGCCTTCGGGTTCCGCTGGTTCGCGCCCGAGCTGCTGCGCCAATGGCGGCTGTTCGCAGACGTCGCCGTCGCGGCGATCCTGCTCTATGCCCTCGGCCTGGCTTTGCCGATCTTCTTTCAGCTCGTCATCGACAAAGTGCTCGTCCACGAGAGCTTCATGACGCTTTACGTGCTCGCGGGAGGAGTCGCGGCGGCGCTTGCCTTCGACGCCCTGTTCAACTTTCTGCGGCGCTATCTTCTGCTTTACGCCACCAACAAAGTCGATATCCGCGTCGCGACCAAAACGTTCGGTCACCTGCTCGGACTGCCTGTCACTTTCTTCGAGCACATTTCGGCCGGCGTGCTTGTCAAGCACATGCAGCAGGCGGCAAGGATCCGGGAATTTCTCACGGGGCGACTGTTCCTGACCGCGCTCGACGCGCTTTCGCTGTTCGTCTTCATTCCCGTCCTTCTGCTGTACAGCGTCAAGCTCACCTTTGTCGTCCTGGCCTTTACCGCGTTGAGCGGCGCGGTGGTCGCGGCGCTGATGGGGCCGTTCCGACGCCGCCTCTATAATCTCTATCAGGCGGAAGCCGCGCGTCAGGCGCTGCTCGTCGAGACGGTGCACGGCATGCGGACCGTCAAGTCGCTGGCCATGGAGCCGTTGCAGGGCAGGACCTGGGACGACCGCTGCGCCCAGTCGGTGACCATGCGGTTCGGCGTCGAGCAGATCTCGGCGGGCGCGCAGGCGCTGACCGGCTTTCTCGAGAAGATGATGACACTCGGCATCATCACGCTGGGCGCCTTCGACGTCTTCAATGGCGTGATGACCATCGGCGCGCTGGTCGCCTTCAACATGCTTGCGGGGCGGGTGTCGGGACCGCTGGTCCAGATGGTGACCATGGTCCACGAATATCAGGAGGTCGCCCTGGCCGTTAAGATGCTCGGCGAGGTGATGAACCAGAAGCCGGAGCGCGACGGCAAGCGCGACGGCTTGCGGCCGGATCTTGCCGGCGGAATCGAGTTCGAGGATGTCTCCTTCCGCTATAGCGCGGAGGCCGCGCCGGCGCTGGACGACGTCTCCTTCTCGATCGAGCCGGGCTCGATCTTCGGGATCGTCGGCCGCAGCGGCTCCGGCAAGACGACGCTGACGCGTCTCATCTCCGGCATGTATCCGGTGCAGCGAGGCCTGCTCCGAATTGACGGCTATGATTCCCGCGAGCTTGATCTCTCCCATTTGCGCCGCAGTCTGGGCATTGTGCTGCAGGACAGTTTCCTGTTTCGCGGTACGGTGCGCGACAATATCGCCTGCGGGAAGCGGGATGCGAGCTTCGCCGAGATCGTTCGCTCGGCGCAGTTGGCGGGCGCAGACGAATTCATCGAGCAGCTGCCGCGCGGCTTCGACACGATGCTGGAAGAGGACGCCTCGAACCTATCCGGCGGACAGAAGCAGCGCCTGGCGATCGCGAGGGCGCTGATCACCGATCCGCGCATCCTCATTTTCGACGAGGCGACGAGCGCGCTCGACTCCGAGAGCGAGGTGATCATCCGCCGAAACCTGCGCCGCATAGCGGCGGGACGGACGGTGATCATCGTGTCGCACCGGCTCTCCATGCTGACCGACGCCAATCAGATCCTTGTGATCGATCGCGGCCGGGTCTTCGACATGGACCACCATGACCGGCTGCTGTCGAAATGCACCATCTACCGGCACCTGTGGAATCAGCAGACGAAGCAGATCGCATGACCGCACCAGACGAGACACAAGCCGAGGCGAGATCCGAGGGGCCGCCAGCGCCCAAGACGACGGGGAGGCGTCGGCTTTCGGTGTTGCGGTCGGCGCCGCGGCGGCCCCCCGTCGTCACGGAATTCCAGTCGGATGCGATCGAGATCGAGGATCGGCCTCCGCCGCGCGTGGCGCGCCTGACCCTCTATGCCGTCGTGGCGTTGATCGTTTCAGCGGTCATTTGGGCGTCGGTTTCCCGCGTCGACAGGATCGTCACCGCGCAGGGCAAGCTCGTC
>CAYRNB010000011.1:12322-14577 GCA_964425315.1 uncultured Rhodoblastus sp. | reverse complement strand
GTCATCCGGGAAATTCGCGTCAAGGTGGGCGACCGGGTCAAGCGCGGCGACGTGCTGGCGACTCTCGATCCCACCTTCTCCCAGGCCGATCTCGACCAGTTGCGCGGCCGGGTGGCGGCGTTCGACGCCATGATCAATAGGCTGCGGGCGGAACTCGACGGCGATGAATATGTGGTCAGCGATCCCGCCAGTGCCGACCAGGTCCTGCAGCGCAAGATTTATTTGCAGCGCAAGGCGGCCTACGACGCCCAGATCCAGGACTACGACGCGCAGATCGCCTCCGCTCAGGCCAATCTCAGGACCTCCCGGGCCGAGGAGGCGGTGCTGGTTCAGCGGCTCGATACGACGAGGGCGATCGAAACCATGCGCAACACGCTGATGAGCAAGAAGGTCGGGTCGAGGCTGAACTTCCTGCTGTCGCGCGACGCGCGGCTCGAAGTCGGGAGCAGTCTGGCGCGGATTCGCGGAAACATCGCCGACGAGTCTCATCGCGTCGATAAATCGCGGGCGGATCGGAAAGTCTTCGCGGAGGATTTCCGGCGCACCGCCTACAAGGATCTCGTCGACGACCTGGCGAAGCGCGACAGCGCCGCGGAAGACCTCAAGAAGGCGCAGCTTCGCCGCAAGCTGGTTGTGCTGCGGGCGCCGGCCGACGCAACCGTCCTCGATATGGCGGACAGGACGGTCGGCTCGGTGGTGCGCGAGGCGGAGACGCTGTTCGTTCTGGTGCCCCGCGACGCGCCGTTGCAGGCCGAAGTCAGAGTCGCTGGCAGGGATATCGGGCACGTGTCGGTCGGTCAGCAGGCGCGGATCAAGTTCGAAGCCTTCCCCTTTCAGAAATATGGAACGGCCGCCGGCAAAGTCAGCGTGATCAGTCAGGACTCTTTCTCGCCGGACCCGAAGGACGAGGGCGCGCGCCAAGCCGGAGCCCCGTACTATCGCGTCCGGATCGATCTCACTGATACGCATCTTCGGCTGCCCAAGGCGCGCGTCCACTTGCTTCCGGGCATGGCCGTCACCGCCGAGATGAAGGTCGGACGCCATAGCGTGATTTCCTATTTCCTCTATCCGCTGCTGCGCGGACTTGACGAGAGCATCCGGGAATATTGACCAGCTATGACGGATAACGCGATGACGACTATTTTCGATGTTGAGGCGACGCCTGCGGCGCCAGCCGGCATCAGCAGGCCGAACCGCAATTCGCCTCTGGTGAATTTCGCCCTCCGCGGGCTGGGCCGGTGCTGGCTTCCTGAGCACGGGCGCTGGTCGCATATCCACCACCTCGACGGTCGCGCGTCGCCGAACGAGTCCGTGCCGCACAGTGACGTCTTCTATACGCTCAATGTGCTGCTCGGCATGTCGCGGGTCCCGGAAATTCCGGAGGGCCTGGATCTGTCCGAAATCTTTCGGCGCAACGCGCGCCAGCTCACGCTTCTGCCGGTGCGCAAATATGCTTTCGGCATGGCGCTCTGGGCAGGCGCCGAACTGAATCTCGAAATTCCCGAGGAGATCGCCCGCGAGGTTCGGGGCCTGCTCGAGGAGGAAGCCGCCTGGCGGACATTCCACGCGCAGGATCTCGGCATGCTGCTCACCGGAATCGTGGCGCAGGCTCGGGCCGGCCGCGAGGAGTGGCGCCAATTCGCCGCGCCGCTGTTCCGCTTCCTGAAGGATCGCTACCAGGGCGGCTCCGGCTTGTTCTTCGATACGCCGTCAGGATTGAGGCGGCGCTTTGCATCCTTCGCCACCCAGATTTATCTGTCGATCGCGTGCTATCAATATGGCGACTTCACCGGCGATCCGTCGGCCATCGCCCTCGCATCCGCCTGCGCCCGCAAGTTGATCGCCCTTCAGGGACCGCAGGGCGAATGGCCCTGGTTTTATGATGCCGCCAGCGGCCGCGTTCTGGATTTTTACGAGGTCTATTCGGTGCACCAGTACGGCATGGCGCCGGCGCTGCTGGAATGGGCCGAGCGCTATGAGGTCCCTCGCGCCCGCGAGGCGTTCGGCCTGGGCTTCAACTGGGTCTTCGGCGAAAATCAGCTGGGGCGCCCCATGCTCATGCCTGATACCGGCTTGAGCATCCGTTCCCAGATTCGAAAAAACGAACTGTCCAGCAAGGCGCCGCGCATGCTCCGCGCGATCGGCAACGCCTATCTCGGGCGCTCGTCGGGCCTGATCGACAGTTCGGGCGTCGGTCTTCGTCTCGAATGCCGCAGCTATGAACTCGGCTGGATCCTGTGGTCATTCGGACGACG
>CAYRNB010000011.1:8897-12222 GCA_964425315.1 uncultured Rhodoblastus sp. | reverse complement strand
CAATCCAGCGCATCCGCCAGGCGGGCTTGCCTTCAGCCATGCGCCAATAATGCAGGATCTGCCGATCCCATTTGGCGTAAAGCTCCTGAAGCGAGCCGCGGGCGGGATGGAACACCACCATCTCGGGAATATAACGAAAGCGGAGACCCGCGGCGCGGGCGCGCCTGCCCCATTCCATATCCTCCGCAACCTCGATTCCGTCGAAGAGGCCGACGGCGTCGAAGTCGCCCCGATACATCGCCAGGTTTCCGGTGCCGGCATAACCGTGCTTTTCGATATAGAGCTTGAAGCGGTAGGCGAAGACGCTCTCGTACGCCTCGATCGCATTGAGGGAATCTTGGCGGGAACGCCAGATTCGGACATCGCCGCCGAGCACGGTTCCAGGCTCGGAGGAGACGAGCGCCGCCCGGATACAGCGCAGCCAGTTCGCATCGGCGCGACAATCGGCGTCGATGAAGGCAAGAATTTCGCCCTTCGCCGCCGCGACGCCAGTATTCCGTGCTGGCCCCGGCCCGGGGCGGCTCTCTCGGAGCAAGCGCGCGTCGGGATGTCGCGCCACGACTTCCCTCGGGATATCTACGGAGCCGTTGTCGACAACAATGACCTCGAACAGGTCGCGGCTGAGTGTCTGCGCATCAAGGCTCGCGAGGCAGGCTTCGAGCCCGTCCGGCTGGTTGAGATGCGGAATAATCACCGAAATCATTATTTTATTTAATCCCGCCATTTTTTGTGATGGTCACATGCGCCCCGGCGGGGCCGCCCCCAATAACCTCGGCCTGCCAGAAAATATGCCTTTCCGGTCGAAATTAACATTTAAATGACTTGCAATTAAATGCAACACGATTATTGTTCATTTATAAATTTAACTGTGGGCCGCAATGCCCGCGAGGCGCTCCGGCGAGGGGGCTCGATTTAAATCGGGAGAGAGCGATGCGCGCGTCATTCCTGGGGTGCCCGATCGACGTCCTTACCATGGCCGAGACCGTGGAGCTCGCGCGCGACGCAATGCGCAGCCGCCGGCGCCTGCAGCATGTGGCGCTCAATGTCGCCAAACTGGTCAACATGCGCTTCGATCCGGTGCTCGCAACCGATGTGGCGAACAGCGATGTGGTGGGCGTCGACGGCATGGGCATCGTCTGGGGCGCGCGGGCCCTGGGCCTGCCGGTCGAGTCGCGCGTCGCTGGCGTGGACCTTTTGGGCGAGCTTCTCGCCGTTTGCGCCGAGGAAGGGTTCAAGCCCTATTTTCTCGGCGCCAAGCCGGCGGTGCTGCGGCGCGCGGCCGAGCGTGCTTGCGAGCGACATCCAGCCCTCCGGTTCGCCGGGCTGAGGGACGGCTATTTCACCAAGGAGCAGGAGCCCGACGTGGTCCGCGCGATCCGCTCGAGCGGAGCGGACTGCCTTTTCATCGGGATGCCGACGCCGCGCAAGGAACGGTTTCTCGCCGCCCATCGGGACGAACTCGACACGCCCTTCATCATGGGCGTCGGCGGCTCGTTCGACGTTCTCGCCGGCGTGGTGAGGCGGGCGCCTCCGCTCATGCAGCGCCTCGGCCTCGAGTGGCTGTACCGCATCTACCAGGAGCCCCGCCGCATGTGGTGGCGTTACGCCAGGACCAATGCGCTGTTTGCCGGCCTTCTGGCTCAGGCGATGGTTCGCCGGAGCCTGCTAGGCGCCACGAACGCCGGCCGCCTTGCGCCGCCTGCGGGCCGAGCCGGAGGCTGACACGTGCAAAAGCATTTTCTCGTTCTGCTGGGAACCCGCCCGGAAGCGATCAAGCTGTTTCCTGTGATCAATCGCCTCAAGGCCGAAAAGGACATCGCCCTTACGGTCTGCGCGACCGCACAGCATCGCGACATGCTCGACCAGGTGCTCAAGCTCGCCAAGGTCGTCCCCGATTTCGACCTGAACATCATGACGGCCAACCAGACTTTGGATCACCTCAGTTCTCGGCTGCTTGGGGATATCGCCGAGGTTCTCGACCAGGTGCGGCCGACGCGGGTCATCGTCCAGGGCGACACGGCGACGGCGATGACGGGCGCTCTGGCCTCCTACTACCGCCGCATTCCCGTCTCCCACGTCGAAGCGGGCCTGAGAAGTGGGGACATTTATGCCCCCTGGCCGGAGGAAGTGAACCGCAAGATCGTCGGCTCCATCGCCGACCAACACTTCGCGCCGACGCAGCGCGCCGCCCACGCGCTGCGTTCGGAGAACGTGCCGCAGGAGCGCATCCACGTCACCGGCAACACAGTCGTCGACGCTCTGATCCTGGCCAAGGCCATGGTCGAAGCGGATCCCTGCCTATCGACACGATGGAACGAAATCAGGCTGCGCCACGGCAATCGGCGCATCATCCTGGTGACCTGCCATCGCCGCGAGAATTTCGGCGGCGGCGTGCTCAATATCGTCAATGCGCTGGAGACGATCCTGAGCCGGGGCGACGTCGCCATCGTCCTGCCGGTCCACCCCAATCCGAACGTCCACGACGTCTTTGCGGCGCGTCTGTCCAACCACCCGCGCGTCGTCCTGATCTCGCCGCAGGAATACACCGATTTCGTCAGCCTGCTGTCAATGTCGCATCTGGTGCTGACCGATTCCGGCGGCGTGCAGGAGGAAGCGCCCACATTCGGCAAGCCGGTGCTGGTCATGCGCGAAACGACGGAGCGGCCCGAGGGCGTGGAGGCCGGCACGGCGCGGCTCGTCGGCGCCAATTACGACCGGATCGTAGCGGAGACATTTCGCCTGCTCGACGACGAGGAAACCTACGCGGCCATGGCGCGGTCCCATAATCCTTTCGGCGACGGGCGCGCCAGCGAGCGAATCGTAAAGGTGCTTCTCGATGCCTGAGTTTGAGAAAGTCGCGGTGATTGGGCTTGGCTACATCGGCCTGCCGACGGCGGCCCTGATCGCCAGTCGCGGGATGCAGGTGATCGGCGTCGACACGAAGGAAGAGATCGTGCGAACGGTCGCCGCCGGGACGATCCACATTTCCGAGCCGGATCTCGATGGTCTGGTGTCGAAGGTGGTGTCGAGCGGCGCCTTGACGACGTCGACCAAGCCGCAGCCGGCGGACGTCTTCATGATCGCGGTGCCGACCCCGATCGACGAAGATAACAGGCCGGACCTTTCCATGGTCTACGCCGCGGCCGAGAGCATCGTTGACGTGCTGGAGCCCGGAAATCTCGTCATCCTCGAATCGACCTCTCCGATCGGGACGACCGAGGGCGTCGCCACACGGATCACCGAGTTGCGGCCGGACCTTCGTATCGCCAATGGCCACGGAGGCGCCAACGGCCACGGAGGCGCAAATGGCCATAACGGCGCCAAC
>CAYRNB010000011.1:0-8797 GCA_964425315.1 uncultured Rhodoblastus sp. | reverse complement strand
GCCATAACGGCGCCAACGGCCAGGGAAGCGACGGCGAGCGCGCGAACGCCACGATCTACGTTGCTTATTGTCCCGAGCGCGTTCTCCCGGGACGGATCCTGACCGAGCTCATCAACAACGACCGCTGCATCGGCGGCGTCACGCCGGCCTGTACACGCCGCGCGCAGCGCTTTTACAAAACCTTCGTGCGGGGCGCCTGCGTCGCCACGACGGCGCGCGCCGCCGAACTGGTCAAGCTGACGGAAAACGCCTACCGCGACACCAATATCGCCTTCGCCAATGAATTGTCCCTGATCTGCGATCGCTTCGACATCAATATCTGGGAAGTAATCGATCTCGCCAATCGGCATCCGCGCGTCAATGTGCTGCGGCCCGGACCGGGCGTCGGCGGTCACTGCATCGCTATAGACCCCTGGTTCATCATCGATTCCGCGCCCGACCTCGCGCGTGTGATGCGGACCAGCCGCGAGGTGAACAAGGATAAGACGCGAAAGATCATCGAGCAGGCCGAAGCCTTAATCGATGATCACCCCTACGCCAATGTCGCCTGCTGCGGGCTGACCTTCAAGGCGAACATCGACGATCTGCGCGAGAGTCCGGCGATGGACGTGGCGCATCACCTTGCCGCTAAATATGGCTCGCGGATCAAGATCGTCGAACCGAACCTGCGGCGGCCGCTCACAGAACTCGCCGATCTCGGCGTCGAATTCATGGACATCGACGAGGCGCTGCATTGCTGCGAGATCGCGATCCTGCTTGTCGACCACGATGAATTCAAAATGATCCCGCTGGCCGAGCGGCGCCACCTCGACGTCATCGACACCCGCGGCGTCTGGCAGGACATGCCCGTGCGGACCTGATCCTGGCGGGACGAAAGGAATTGGGCGGCGTCGGAGGCGGCGCGGCTGGTGATGGAGAGGCCGTTCGGCTTCGAAAAGTGGGGACTGCATATGCGAAACGGCCAGCTTGGCGTCGGGGTCGTGGGATATGGCTACTGGGGCCCGAACCTCGTGCGCAATTTCGCCGCCAACCCGGCGGCGAAGGTCGTCGCCGTCTGCGATCTCGATCCGGCCAGGCTCGGGGCGCTCCCGCGCTTCCATCCCGACGTGACGGCCACGAACCGTTATGAAGACCTGCTCAAAAATCCGGCCATCGAGGCGATCGCCGTCGCGACGCCGGTGCATTCCCATTACGAGTTGGCGCTGGCGGCGTTGAGGGCGGGCAAGCATGTTCTGGTCGAGAAGCCGATGGCGCCGAGTGGCGATCTGGTGCGCCGCCTGATCGACGAGGCGGATCGCCGCGGGCTGACGCTAATGGTCGACCATACCTTCCTGTATACGCCGGCGGTCCGGAAGATCAGCGAGCTTGCGCGGCAGGGCGAGCTTGGCGAGGTCTACTATTACGACAGCACGCGCGTGAGTCTCGGCCTGTTCCAAAGCGACGTCAGCGTGATCTGGGACCTTGCCGTGCACGACATCTCGATCATAGACCATATTCTGGATGAGGCGCCGATCGCCGTGTCGGCGACGGGATCCTGTCATGTCGCCGGTTCGCCCGAGAATATGGCGCACCTCACTTTGTTCTTCGACAGCCCATGCGTGGCCCATGTCAACGTCAACTGGCTGTCGCCGGTCAAAGTGCGCCAGACCTTCATCGGCGGCAGCAAGAAGATGATCGTTTATGACGATATGGAGCCGACGGAGAAGATCAAGGTCTACGACAAGGGCATCACGATCAACGGCTCGAATGAAAACGCCCATCAGCTCCGGATCGGCTATCGCGCCGGGGACATGTGGGCGCCGCACATACCGGCCAAGGAAGCGCTGCAGAACGAAGTCGAGCATTTCATCGACTGCGTGCGCAATGGCGCCCAGCCCCTCTGCGACGGCTTGTCGGGGCTGCGGGTCATTGAAGTGCTGGAGGCCGCGTCACGCTCGATCGCCGAGCAGGGCAAGCCCGTAATGCTCGGGCGGCCGGCGCGCGCGAGAGTGGCCGCAAGGGCGACGGCCTGAACCGGGATTGCGCCGGCGACTCGCCGGCCGGTCCCTTGCTCGCGTCGGATCCCGCGATGAACAAAGTCCAACGTTCCATTTTCCTCTCGGCGGTCGAACGCTACGCCAGCCTCATCCTGTTTTTCGTTTCGACGGCGGTGCTGGCGCGGCTGCTGACTCCGAAAGAGTTCGGCGTATATGCGGTCGTCGCCGCGGTGACGTCGGTGGTCGCGGTGTCGTCGCAAGAGTTCGGCGGCGCAAATTATCTCATCCAGAAGGAAACGCTTTCCGAAGGCAATGTCAGGACGGCGTTCACGATCACCTTCGGCATCTCGCTGGCGGTCGGCGCGCTCCTTTTCCTGCTCGGGGGGATTCTCGGTTCGGTGTTTGGCGTGAAAGGGGTAAGCACCGGCATTGCGATCGCCGCCATCAGCTTCCTCATCACGCCGTTCGCGACGACGATTCTCGCGTTGCTCCGCCGCGAGTTGCAGTTTGGCGCCATAGCGGCCGCCAATCTATGTGGCAATTTGACGACGGTGGCGGTTTCGATCACGCTGGCCGACATGGGATACAGCTATCTTGCGCCGATCTGGGGCGTGGTCGCCGGAAACGCCGTTCTGGCCGTTTTTCTGATGGCCCGACAAAAAGACCTGCGGATTTTTGCGCCGTCGCTGGCGGGCCATGGCGAGGTTGTCCATTTCGGGCTCTATTCCAGCGGCGTCGCGCTGATCAACGTGGCGTATAACGCGGCGCCGCAACTGTTCCTGGCGCGCGTGCTCGATTTCACCGCTGTCGGCCTTTATAGCCGCGCGGTCGCCCTCACCCAGGTTTTCGACAAGCTCGTGATCCAAGCGATCAGTCCGGTCATCATGCCGGCTGTCATGGCCCAGACCAAGGCGGGCGCGGAACTGAAGCGCGTCTATCTCGACGCAATTTCGTTGCTGACGGCCTTACACTGGCCGTTTCTGCTTCTCGTCGCGATCCTGGCGAAGCCGATCGTCGCGGTCTGGCTCGGCCCCACCTGGCTGGCGGTGACGCCGCTGGTCCGCCTGCTGTGCATCGCCTACCTTGCGCTGTTCGCCTCCTGTCTGACCTATCCCGTCCTGGTCGCCGCGGGCAGCGTCCGCGACGCGCTGGTTTCATCCCTGATCTCGCTGCCGCCGTCGCTCGCCGTGATCCTGGCCGCCTCGTTCTTCGGCGTCAATGCAGTGGCCGCCTCGGCCTTGCTGACGATGCCGTTCCAGGCCGCGGTGGCGATTTATTTTGTCGGGCGCCGAATCGACCTTGGTCTGGGCGAGCTTGGCCGCGCAGTGCGCAAGAGCGCCGTCGTGGCGCTGGTCAGCAGCGCGGCGGTGGCGTTGGGCGCGGGGGCGATCGCCTACGGCGTGGTCGGTCCGATCGCTGGCCTCTTCATCAGCGGCGCCCTCGCCGCGGCCGCGTGGTTCGCCGCGCTGGCCGCGGTCGAGCATCCGCTGCTGCCCGAGCTGATGAGCGCGGCGGGCGGCCTTAGGTTCGCCATGAGGCGCGGGGGCGTTCCGGTTCCGGCCGTCCAGCCGGAACGCGACATGGTTTAAGTCTCACCGTCACGCCTTGGAGTTGAAACGATGCCCATCGAGAAGGACGTGCAGCTTGGCCACGACGTCCGGATTTTTCATCCGAACCTCGTCAATCTTTATGGGTGTTCCATCGGCGACGAAACGCGGATCGGGACCTTCGTCGAGGTCCAGGCCGGCGCGACGATCGGCGCGCGCTGCAAGATCTCTTCGCACAGCTTCATCTGCGAGGGCGTGACCATAGAAGACGAGGCGTTCATCGGGCATGGCGTCATGTTCACCAACGACAAATATCCGCGGGCGACGACGGCGGATGGCCGGCTCCAGGGAGGCGATGACTGGACGGTCGCGCCGACCCGCGTCGGCAAGCGAGCCTCGATCGGATCGAACGCCACTATCCTGTGCGGCGTCACCATTGGCGCGGGCGCCATCGTCGGGGCGGGCGCGGTGGTGACGAAGGACGTTCCCGCGGGCGCGGTCGTCGCCGGCGTTCCGGCGCGGATCGTGCCGGCGGCGAAAGCAGGCCGGTTCGTCAAAGCGGCTCAGTTCAGAGCCTAGCGCGGCGAATTTTCAGGGGCGCGCGCTGACGGTTTTTGTCAAAAATCAAATTCCATTTTTCATTTTTATCATTTGATTTATTTAAATACCCTATTTAATATTAAATATTACAAAGGTCGGCCAAGCGCGCGTAAAGAGGGGTAATGCCTTGATCCCGTTCCTCGATTTGAAAGCTCAATATCGCCAGATCAAGCCGCGGGTCGACGCCGCCGTCATGCGCGTCGTCGAAAGCGGGCAGTTCGTGCTCGGACCGGAGGTCGCCGCCTTCGAAGAACGCTTTGCCTCCTATTGCGGGGTTGGGCATTGCCTTGGGGTCAACAGCGGAACCTCCGCGCTGCATCTGGCTTTGCTCGCGGCTGGGATCGGCCCCGGCGACGAGGTGATCACGGTCTCGATGACATTCGTCGCCACCACGGCCGCCGTCCTCTATAGCGGCGCGCGGCCGGTATATGTCGATGTGGATCCCGTGACCTGGACCATGGATCCGGCTCTCGTCGAGGCGGCGATCACGCCACGGACGAAGGCCATCCTGCCGGTGCATCTGCATGGGCTGATGGCCGACATGGACCCGATCATGGAAATCGCGCGCCGCCATGGTCTCATCGTGATCGAGGATGCGGCGCAGGCCCACGGCGCGGAATACAAGGGGCGCCGCGCGGGATCGATCGGTGATCTCGGCTGCTTCAGCTTCTACCCCGGCAAGAATCTCGGCGCTTTCGGGGAGGGCGGCGCCGTGGTGACGGATTTACCCGAGCTTGCGCGGCGGGTATCGCTGCTCCGCGACTGGGGACAGGAGACGAAGTACAATCACGTGGTCGCCGGCTACAATTATCGCATGGATGGGATCCAGGGCGCGGTGCTCAACGTCAAAATGGATTATATCGAAGGATGGACGGAGGCGCGTCGTTCCGTCGCCGCTCAATATGACCGCCTGCTGGCCTCGTCGCCGCTCGGCCGGCCGACGCCGCCGGCGCACAGTCGGCACGTCTATCACGTTTACGCTGTCGGCCACCCGCGCCGCGATCGGGCGCTCGAAGCGCTTCAGGCGGCGGGCGTCGGCGTCGGCATTCACTATCCTGTTCCGGTCCATTTGCAGAAGGCTTACGCCGGCCTCGGCTACAGGGCCGGAGATCTTCCGGTGACCGAGCGGCTGGCCGAAGAGTTCCTGTCGCTGCCCATTTATCCCGAACTGGAACCCGAGCAAGCGGCCGAAGTGGCGCGTGAACTGAACAAGGTCACGCTCGTCGAGGCCGCCTAGGCGCGCTGGTCGAAACCGGGCGCCACGTCAACATAGGAGAGCGTTGTGGCAGATCTGAAGGGGAAACGCGTTCTGGTCACCGGCGGCGCCGGTTTCGTCGGCTCTCATATCGTCGATCTGCTTTGCGATGAGGGCTGCATCGAAATCGTCGCGCTCGACAACATGGTCAGGGGCCGGCCGGAAAACCTCAGGCGGGCGCTCACGCGCGGGCCGGTCCGCCTTATCCACGGCGATATTCGTGACGCCAAGCTGATGGCGTCGCTGGTCAAGGGAGCCGACATCGTTTTCCATCAGGCGGCGCTGCGCATCACCCATTGCGCCGCCGAGCCGCGCACAGCGATGGAAGTCATGGTGCAGGCGACCTTCGATCTGGTCGACCTCTGCCTCCAGCACAATATCGAGAAGCTCGTCGCCGCGTCGTCGGCCTCGGTTTATGGGTTGGCCGAGGAATTTCCGACAACGGAGCGGCAGAATCCATACAACAACCGGACGCTTTACGGAGCGGCCAAAACGTTCAACGAAGGCCTGCTTCGCGCCTTCAACGACATGCATGGTCTCGACTACGTCGCCTTCCGATATTTCAACGTCTATGGCGAACGCATGGACATCCATGGCCGCTACACGGAAGTGCTGATCCGCTGGATGGAGCGCCTGGAAGCCGGTCTGCCGCCGATCATTTTCGGCGACGGCCAGCAGACCATGGATTTTATCCATGTTCGCGACGTCGCGCGGGTGAACATCCTCGGCGCCAAGACCAATGCGACCGACGAGGTGTTCAACGTGGCGAGCGGAACCGAAACCAGCCTGCTTCAACTCGCGGAGGCGCTCGCTTCGGCCATGGGCCATCGCGGCATGGTCCCTGAATTCGCGCCGGAGCGCTCGGTCAACCCGGTGCCGCGCCGGCTGGCGTCGACCGGAAAGGCGGAGCGACTGCTCGGCTTCCGCGCCACAGTGCCATTGGAAAAAGGGCTCGCCGATCTCGTCAAATGGTGGCGGGCCGAGCGCGGATCGATGGCCGCGGCTTTGCGGCGTGAGGCGGTGGCCTCATGATCCCGATCGCGCTGCCGTTGCTCGCGGACGAAGAAGCGGACGCGGCGCGCGCGTCCGTTCTTTCGGGATGGGTCTCGCAGGGCCCGGCGGTCGCGGCCTTCGAGCGCGAATTCGCGGCCCTCGTCGGCGCGCCTCACGCCTGCGCCGTGTCCAGTTGCACCACTGCCCTGCACCTCGCCCTGACGGCGCTTGACATCGGACCGGGCGACGAGGTGATCACCGCCAGCCATTCCTTCATAGCGACAGCGAATTGCATCCGCTATTGCGGCGCCACGCCGGTCTTCGTCGATATCGATCCCGACACTTACAATATCGATCCCGAGCGGGTTGCGGAGGCGATCACGCCTCATACGCGCGCCATTATCGTCGTCCATCAGATGGGCATGCCCTGCGATCTCGCCGCGCTCGCGGCTCTTGCCGAACGTCACGGCGTCGCCCTCGTCGAGGATGCCGCCTGCGCCGCCGGAAGCCAGATTCGAAACGGCGACGATTGGGAGCGGATCGGACGGCCCCGGGGCGTGATCGCCTGTTTTTCGTTCCACCCGCGAAAGGTGATCACCACCGGAGAGGGCGGTATGCTCACCACGGCCGACGCGGAGTTGGATCGCAAGTTCAGGCTGCTCCGGCAGCACGGGATGAGCGTGCCGGACACCGTCCGCCACGGATCGCCGCGGGTGATCTTCGAAGACTACGCGATGGTCGGCTTCAATTACCGGATGACCGACATCCAGGCGGCGATCGGCCGAAAGCAGCTTGAACGGCTGCCGGACCTGGTGGGGCGCCGCCGAACCCTCGCGTCGCGCTACACCGAACTGCTCGGGAATATCGAAGGCCTGCGGCTGCCTTTCGAGCCGGACTGGGCGAGGTCCAATTGGCAAAGCTATTGCGTGCGCCTGCCGGAGCGGGTCGATCAGCGGAAGGTGATGCAGAGCTTGCTCGACCAGGGCATCGCGACCCGCAGGGGCATTATGTGTTCGCACCGCGAGGCGCCATATGCGAGCGAAACCCCGCGCCACGACCTGCGCCAATCCGAACGCGCGCAGGACCAGGCGATCCTGCTGCCGCTTTATGCGCAGATGAGCGAGGCGGATCAGGAGCGCGTTGGAGATGCGCTCAAGAGCGAGCTCGCTGGCTGACCGGCGCTCGAATCGTCAAAGGCGCTTGTCGCGCCGAATATTCGCCCCTCCACCCGCAAGCGCCTCGGCCACGAGGGGAATGGCGTTGCTGTCGTCGATCACGACCGTCCCGCGCCAGCGCTGATATTTTCGGCGCAGCTTGCTGCTCAGCAGACCGCTCATGCATCGCGCGAGATCGACAGCGAGCGGGGCGGCGGCGGCGCTATCCTGCATGGCGAGGAGATATTCCTCCTCCTGCTTTTGAGCCGCCTGGCGCAGGCTGAAACGGTCCAGCACCAGTTGACGCGCGAAGCTTCCCAATGACTGTCTCAGCTCGAAGGAAGCGACAAGGGGCTCCAAGGCTCGGCGTAGCGCGAGCGCGCCCGACCCTGGAGCGCCAGATCCCAGCCCATACCATCCTTGCTTCAGGAAGATCGGCGCCGTATCCGGCGTCAGCAGTTCGCTGAACCCGCGTTCGCCGACCACAACCAGGGGCTTGCCAAACGCCATCGCGCGCAGCGCCGAACCGCCTTGGCCGACCGTGATGTCCGCCGCGGCGTAAGCCGGGCGGGGATCGGCGATTTCGCCCGTCAGCAACACGACCGGGCGGCCAGCCGCGGCGTTGACCCGAGACGCGCGTTCCGCGACCGTCTCGCGCGACCGGCCATCCCCGACGATGATCAGCCGCACCCTATGTCCGGCGATGGCCAGATCTCCAACGGCGTCGCAGGCTGCAATCAGCCCCTCGAGCTTCAGCTCAGGCACCAGCCGGCAGATCATCGCCACGACAATTTCATCAGGATGAATACCGTAACGAGACCGGAATTCACCGCCGTCGATCGAAGGATTGTCGGCGTCCGTGTCCACCGGCGGCTCCAAGAGCGTCACGCGCCGATGGCCGGCCGCGACGGCCGCCTTGCGGATTTGCTCGGTGCCAACGATGAGCGGCGTCGTGCGAGGCAGAAAAGGCGCCACCGACATGGCCATTACCGTTCCGACGACCGGGGTTTTCCGCCAAAGCCCAAGCCCGATGACAGCCTCGACAATCGGCGGCCATTCGTAACCGTGGACGAGCTGCACGCCTCGAAGACGCGCCAGCTTGACCAGCTTGCCGATAACCTCCGGCGAGGGACGACGGCGGTCCATGGGAATCTCGATATGTTCCAGTCCCATCGACCGGACCCTGTCCACCAGCGGCCCCGGCTCCGACATCACGATCACCTCATGTCCGCGATCGCGCACCGCGCCGGCCAATTGTATCGCGTTGAGCTG
>CAYRNB010000010.1:35080-50919 GCA_964425315.1 uncultured Rhodoblastus sp. | reverse complement strand
ACGCTCGGCGGCACCGGAGGCGGCATCGCCTATAACAAGGGCGAATTCATCGACATTGTCGAGCGCGGCATCGACGCCTCGCCGACCAGCGAGGTTCTGATCGAGGAAAGCGTCCTCGGCTGGAAGGAATATGAAATGGAGGTCGTCCGCGACAAGGCGGACAATTGCATCATCGTCTGCTCGATCGAGAATATCGATCCGATGGGCGTCCATACCGGCGATTCCATCACCGTCGCGCCGGCTTTGACCCTCACCGACAAGGAATATCAGATCATGCGCGACGCCTCGATCGCGGTTCTGCGCGAGATCGGGGTGGAGACCGGCGGCTCCAATGTGCAATTCGCCATCAATCCCGCCAATGGCCGGATGATCGTCATCGAAATGAATCCGCGCGTGTCACGCTCTTCCGCCCTGGCGTCGAAGGCGACCGGCTTTCCCATCGCCAAGGTCGCGGCGAAACTGGCGGTCGGCTATACGCTCGACGAAATCGCCAATGACATTACCGGCGGCGCGACGCCGGCCTCTTTCGAGCCGACCATCGATTACGTCGTCACCAAGGTTCCGCGCTTCGCCTTCGAAAAATTTCCCGGCGCCGAGGCGGTTCTGACTACGGCGATGAAATCGGTCGGCGAGGCCATGGCGATCGGCCGCACCTTCGCCGAATCCTTGCAGAAAGCCCTGCGCTCTCTGGAAACCGGCCTTTCCGGCCTCGACGAGGTCGAAATCGACGGCCTCGGCAAGGGCGACGACCTCAATGTGCTGCGCGCGGCGCTCGGAACGCCGACGCCCGACCGCATCCTGGTCGTCGGCCAAGCCTTGCGCATGGGGCTGAGCGAAAGCCAGATTCACGAAGCCTGCCAGATCGACCCCTGGTTCATCGCCCGCATCGCCGAAATCGTCGCGGTGGAAAAAAAGGTGAAGAAATTCGGCCTGCCGGCCGACGCCGCCAATCTGCGCGCGCTGAAAAGCGCCGGCTTTTCCGATCTGCGGCTCGCCTCGCTGACGGGACGGAGCGAGGCCGAGGTCGCCGCCCTGCGCCGGAATTTGGGCGTGCGGCCGGTCTATAAGCGCATCGACACCTGCGCGGCGGAGTTTTTCTCGCCTACCGCTTACATGTATTCGACCTATGAGGCGCCTTTCGCCGGGGTTTTGGCCTGCGAGGCGCGGCCGAGCGACCGGAACAAGGTGGTCATTCTCGGCGGCGGGCCCAATCGCATCGGCCAGGGCATAGAATTCGACTATTGCTGCTGCCACGCCTGTTTCGCGCTGGACGAGGCGGGCTACGAAACCATCATGATCAATTGCAACCCGGAGACGGTCTCGACGGATTACGACACGTCCGACCGGCTTTATTTCGAGCCTCTGACCCGGGAGGACGTGCTCGAAATCCTCAGCAAGGAGCAGGAAAACGGGACGCTGCGCGGCGTCATCGTGCAGTTCGGCGGCCAGACGCCGCTCAAACTCGCCACGGCCGTGCAGGAGGCGGGCGCGGCCATTCTCGGCACTTCCGTCGATTCGATCGATCTCGCCGAGGACCGCGACCAGTTCAAGCGGCTTTTGGACAAGCTCGGCCTGAAACAGCCGAAGAACGGCATCGCCTATTCGGTCGAACAGGCGCGTCTGGTCGCGCAGGAGCTCGGTCTGCCGCTCGTGGTGCGTCCCTCCTATGTTCTGGGCGGCCGCGCCATGGCGATCATCCGCGACCAGGGCGAACTCGACGATTATCTGCTCGGAACTCTGCCGGGCCTCGTCCCTTCCGAGGTCAAGGCGCGCTATCCCAACGACAAGACCGGTCAGATCAATACGGTTCTGGGCAAGAATCCGCTTCTGTTCGACCGCTATCTGGTCGATGCGGTGGAGGTGGACGTCGATTGCCTCAGCGACGGCAAGGACGTTTTCGTCGCGGGCGTCATGGAGCATATCGAGGAGGCGGGCATTCATTCCGGCGATTCCGCCTGTTCGCTGCCGCCGCGCTCGCTCAAAGTCGAAACCGTCGGCCGGCTGGAGGAGCAAACGCGCAAACTGGCGCTGGCGCTCAATGTCGGCGGCCTGATGAATGTGCAATTCGCCCTGCAGGGCGACGAGATCTATGTCCTGGAGGTCAATCCGCGCGCTTCGCGCACCGTGCCCTTCGTCGCCAAGGTCATCGGCCAGCCGCTGGCGAAAATCGCCGCGCGCGTCATGGCCGGCGAAAGCCTGGCCGATTTTGGCCTGAGACCATGGGCTGGCGGCCATGTCGGGGTGAAAGAGGCGGTCTTCCCCTTCGCCCGCTTCCCTGGCGTCGATACGATTCTGGGGCCGGAAATGCGCTCGACCGGCGAAGTGATCGGCCTCGACCGGTCTTTCGCCATCGCCTTCGCCAAGAGCCAGCTCGGCGGCGGCACGAAAGTGCCGACCTCCGGCGCCCTGTTCGTTTCGGTGCGCGACGAGGACAAGGAGCGTGTGCTCGAAGCCGTGCGTCTTCTCGCCGGTCTCGGCTTCAAAGTGCTCGCCACCGGCGGCACGGCGCGCTTTCTCAACGAGCATGGCATTGCGGCCCAAAAGGTCAACAAGGTTTCGGAAGGGCGTCCGCATGTGGTGGACGCGATCAAGAACGGCGGCGTGCAACTCCTGTTCAACACCACCGAAGGCGCCCAGGCGCTCGCCGATTCCCGGTCGCTGCGCCGCGCCGCGCTCCTCCACAAGGCGCCCTATTACACCACGCTCGCTGGCGCGTTGGCGGCGGCGGAAGGCGTGCGAGCGGTGCTCGGCGGCGACTTAGAGGTGCGCGCGCTGCAGGATTATTTCGTCTGATTTTGCAATGGAGCGCGCCCGGTTCAGGTCAAGGCGGCCGAAAGATCGCCGCGCCGAGCGCAATATTAAGTAGATATACATTATAATTCAGGTCAATCTCTATCCATTCATTAACTTGTTCGGTCTATTAATGGGCTGACGCGCGAAGAAACATCAAAAAAATCATGTCCTCTTTTATGCGGGAATCGCAGAGCCGGACCGCGACCGGCAAATTGGCAGGCGGCTTTCTCGGCGAGATCGGCTCGTCGCGCGACCCGTCGGGTTCCTTCGCGCGCGAACCTTGGGAATACAAGACTCTTGTCGCCTCGCTGTTTTCGTCGCCCATGTCTCTCATACCGGGCGCGGTGGCGGGCTTTCTGGCGCCGGTTTTGTGCTGGAGCGCGACCAAGGACCCGAATTTTCTGATTTTTTGCGCGATCATTGCCGTCACGGTCGTGCTGCGGGTCGCCACAGTCTTCGGCTATCGCAGCGTCGACCACGATCCAGACGACGTTGTCGCGACGCGCCGCTGGGCGCGGCTTTTCGTCGGCGGCGCCACTCTAGTCAGCACGACCCTCGGCGCGAACTGCTATTACGCCCTGGCCCATACCAGCAATGCTTCCGCCCATATAATGGCGATTTCGGTCAATATCGCCTTCGCCTCCGGCTTCGTCGCGCGTAACGCCGCATTGCCGCGTTTCGTCGTCACGCAGTTGCTGGTCTTCTGCCTTCCCATGGCTTACGGGCTGATCTCGTCGCCGGATCCCTATTATCGCGCGCTCGGCTTTTTCGCCCTCTTCTTCGTGCTCAACAATATTGCGATCGTCGGCAGCGTCCATCGCAACCTGCGCGAAATGATCAAGGCCATGGGCGCCGCCCGCGCCTCCGCCGCGGAGCTTACTTCGCAAAACGCCGTTCTCGACGCCGCCCTCAACTATATGAGCCACGGCCTGGCGATGTTCGACAGCGCGCAGAACCTCGCCATCGCCAATCACAGGCACGACAGCCTCTATCGCACCGAATTGTTCAAAGGGCCGCAGACTTTCAACTCCATGGCCGAACATCTTCGGCGCGACAAAATTCTTTCGCCGGAAGACGCGGCGGCGATCGAGGAGGCCGGCCGCAAAGTCGCGCAAACAGGCATAACCCAGACTCGGCAGGTCAAGACCGGTTTCGGCGACGATTATGTGGTCACTTTCACGCCCGCCGCGGGCGCCAGCGTCGTCATGCTGACCGAGGACGCGACCTCGCGTCTGGCCTCGCAACAGAAGATCGAGCGCCTCGCCCGCTTCGACACGTTGACCGGCCTCGCCAACCGCTACGAAATCACCAAACGGATCGATCGGGAATGCCGCGCCCTGGCGCGAGACGGCGCCGGTTTCGCCCTTCTCTTCTTCGATCTCGACGGGTTCAAAACCGTCAACGATACTCTCGGCCACGATATCGGCGACGCTCTATTGAAAACCATTGCCGAGCGGGTGTCGGAGGTCGTCTCGGATTGCGGAACGACGGGACGCCTCGGCGGCGACGAATTCGTCGTCCTGCTGCGCGGCGCACCCGAAGCGGACGTGTCCGCCATGGCGGAGAAGATTGCGGCCGCGGCGGCGGTTCCCGCCTCCATTGAAGGGTGTCTGATTCGACCGTCGGCCAGCATAGGCGTGGCGCTCGCGCCCCTGCACGGCGATAGCGCCGATCGCCTGTTGCGCTGCGCCGATCTGGCCCTCTATCGCGCCAAGGCCGACCGCCGAGGCGCGATCGTGATTTATACCGAGGAAATTGCGGCGCAAATCACCGAACGTCACGCCGTCGAGGCCGAACTGCGCAACGCCGTCCTGGCGCAGGAAATCACTATGGCCTACCAGCCGATCGTCAATCTTCGGTCTGGCGAAATCGTCGGGTATGAAGCGCTCATGCGCTGGACGCATCCGGCGCGCGGCGCGATCGGTCCCGACGTGTTCATTCCCATCGCCGAACAGAGCGGCGTGATCGACAAGCTCGGTTGCTTCGCTTTGACCCAGGCCTGCGACGACGCGACCCGCTGGCCGTCGGAACGAACCGTCTCCGTCAATGTCTCGCCGCTGCAATTCCACAACCCCACTCTTCTTGTCAGCTCGGTGAAAGAAGCCCTGCGCGTCAGCGGCCTCAAGCCGGAGCGCTTGATTCTCGAAGTCACCGAGAGCGTGCTCATCGACAACCCCGAACTGACGCTTGAAACGATGCAGACCATATCCGCCCTCGGCGTGCGTTTCGCCCTGGACGATTTCGGCTCCGGCTATTCGTCGCTCTCCACCCTCAGCGAATTCCGCTTCTCCGCCATCAAGATCGACAAGTCGCTTTCCGCCCGCCTCAGCGTCGACCGCACCCGCTTCACCATCGTCGAGGCGGTTTGCCAGCTTTCCCGGAAGCTTCATCTCGATATCGTTGTCGAAGGCGTCGAAACGGCCGAACAAAAGGCCATTGTTCGGCTCATGGGGGCGACGCGCGGGCAGGGCTGGCATTTCGGCAAGCCGAAGCCTGCGAACGAGTTGCAGGAAGAAGAACGGGCGGCGCAATTGCGGGCTTGACCTTCGGCCGCGGCATGTTCCCTCAGGGTCGGCGCGCCACCACGATCGCCTCCTGTCCATCGGCGAAATGGAAGATTTCCGGCGTCATGCCTTCCGCAGCAAAGGCGGCGGCGATCTCGTCGCTGCGCAGGAAGTGATTGCCCTGGACATGTTCGGCCAGGTTCTGGAAGGCCATGCCGCGCCGCGCGGGCGCGCGCAAAACCTTGCGGTCGGAAGGCCAGTCGGGCTCCCAGATCACCGCCGCGCCGCCGGGGCGCAGATTGTCGCGCAAGAGCCGGATGAAGGCGGCGCCGCCTTCCTCCCAGACATGGTGCAACGCGCGGCTCATGGCGATCAGATCGGCCGGGGCGTCGAGCGAAAAAGCGTGGGCGTCGCCGCTGGAGAAGCGCAACCTGTCGGCAAAGCCCTGCGCCGCCGCCAGACGCTTGGCCTGGGCGATGTTCTCCTCGAAACCGTCCAACCCCAGCCCGCGCAATGAGGGGTAGCGGCGGGCAAGCGCGCGCAAATACCAGCCATTGCCGCAGCCGAGGTCGACGATCAATCCGCCGCGCGCGTCGACTTCGCCGAAAACCGGCACGGCGGGACAGATGGTTTCTGAGAAGAATTTGCCGAAATTCGCCTCCAGCATGGGGCCGAACCAGGGAAGCAGGGTTTCGCGCTCGGCCAGGACTTTTTCGCCCGGACGCTCGCCACTGCGCATCAGCCCCGCCGCGCGCTCGCCCATATGCATGACGAGCATGGACTGGACGGCCATCGGCATGAGGTTTGCCGGGGCGCCGGGCAAGAAACCCGCGCCGGCCTCCGACAGGCGGAAGACATCGCCTTCCGCCTCCAGATAGTCGAAGGCGTAGGCCGCGTCGCACCAGCGCCGCACATAGGCCGGGTCCATTCGCGCTTCGGCCGCCAGCGCCTCCGCCGTCGCCGCGCCGAGACGGCTCAGGGCCTCGAAGAGAAAATTGACCACGCCGATATAGGCGACGGCGAGGCTCTGGGCGCCCTGCGCCATGAGACGAAATTTTTGTTGCAGGTCCTTTTGCTGGCCATTGGCGGACATGAAGAAAATTCCCCTTCGATCGAATCCGGCGTCGCATCTTCGCCGGATCTCTTCATTGCCTCAACAGCGACGGCGCCGAGAAGACGATTCTCGCAAGCTTTCCTCGGATTCGCCGCAAGCGCGATACGGGCAGGGGCGACGGCCGATGGCGGATCGCCATGCGATAGTTGAGAAAAACGCAATAAACCGCCCCGCGGCCTCAGGTAGAGGACGCGCGCAGCAATGTCCGAGGCGGGCTCTCTGTTTCAGCGGGACGCGATGACCCCAACCTGATTTTTCCGACTCAGTCAGTTATCTCGGCGATCGACGTTCGAGCCCCACGCCGAACAACATGCTTCGTCGTTAAGATTCCTTCGCCGCCAACACGCCGGTGAGCTGGCCTGAGACATACCCGAACAAGGCGCCGATGATGAAAGAGATCGCCATCAGGAAGAGCGGATTGGCTGGCGATCCCACGGTCAAATCGCCTGTGGCTCCCTTCGATAGCGTGTAGCCGACGAGCGCCGCGTAGCCATAGACGTTAGCCGGAACGGCGGACAGCAGGTCTACCGAAGCGACGATGACCAGGAAAAACACCGTCACGCCGACGACGATTGCCGGCCACACCACGCCAAGCGCGGGCACCGGCGCTTTCACGATAATGATAAGCGCGATCCAGGCGATGATCGCGCCGTAAATGGTCCCGACGATCGTCTTGGCAAGCGCATTGGCGTCGCCGCCAGTGTGGAAGAAGCATCCCCAGGCGATAAAGCCCGCCCATACGAGCGTAAAGCCGCTTAAAGGACCGAGCGCGAGATAGGCCCAAATGCCGCCCAGCACCGCTATGCTGAGCGATAAGGCTGTCGTTTTTGGCATGATATTTCCCCCCGGTTGACCTGTCGCCATTCCGGAAGCGTCGCCCCGAACAAACAGCGACAGAACAATCGAATATAACCGTCGCCGTCCCTCATAAGTTCCTGCGGCCTTTCGGTGAGCGACACTTCTGCTTATCAGGGCGGCGTCGCAGACGGATGGACGGAACGGCCGCTTCATGATGATCAAGCGACTTTGAAGCTGCAGGCCGAATGTCTCTTGTCGTCGAACTCGGCCCCTCGGTCCTGCGCCCGTTCGGCCGCCAGGCGTCGGATTTGAACCGTTAGCCTTCGCGCAATTCGATTTTGCGCCGCCCCAGGAGGTTCAGCCGCGTGCGGCGGATCGTCGCCGCCTCGACCACGCTCCCGTCGTCATAACGGAAACGCAGGGCGTCCTCCGGGCATTGCACGATACAGGCGCCGCATTGGATGCACTGATCGGATTTGGCGATTTCCACCTTGCGGCGGCGCCCGTTCATTTTGAGCACGTCGCGCGGACAGACCTGCACGCATTCCGCCGCGCCCGTGCAGCGGTCGGCGACCAGTTCAACCTGCGGCTTGTTGTGGAAGCTGTTGACGTAGCTGGCGTACCACGGAGTGGTTCCGGCAAGATCAACCGATAGGACGGCCATGGCGAGGAATGCGGCGCCGGCGACCGCCGCCACGTGGCCCGGCGTCGCCCCGCCCAAGGCCCAGAGCGCGCCGCAACCGATGAGCGCCGCGACGACGGCGGCGGCCAAAAAAGTCAAGAAGCGCTTCGCTCCCTGAATTTCGAGCCAGGGAAGAAATCCGAAGACGCCATAGACCACCGAAGCCATGGCGACGCCCGCCGCGCCCATTGCGCGCGCGCCGAAAAAGAAGGCCAGGACCGGCAGAAGGATGACCAGCATGGGCGCGCACCACAGGGTCGCCATTTCCAGGCGCTCCCAGGCCGGAAAGCGCATGAAGCGTTCGCGCTTGACCACGCGCGCGCCGCGGTCGAGGAAGGCCGGCAGGTCTTCGAGCCGCGCCGGCCCCCAGCGCGGGAAAAAGCCGGTTGCTTCCTCGATCCGCCGCCGTTCGACGCCGGTCGCGCAGAGTTGCGGCAGAATGATTTCGCGGGTTTCGACCTTTTCCGCCAGGCGCGACACGCGGATCGCCGAAATGATGTCGTGGTGGGTGAGATAGCCGCCGCCGGAGGCGCACCACACATTGATCCCCTTGCTGTTGGCGACGAGCAGCCAGGCGTCGCGGCCGCGCAGGGCGTCGCGCACACGACGCACGGTAAGGGTGAAATTGCCGGTGACCAAAGCCGGCGACCGCCGGTCCGGATTGCCGATGCGCATCAGCCCGGTGCGCGCGCGATGGGGAAACATGCCCAAAGTGCGGTCGCGAAGATAAGAGGGCAGGTCGGCCAGTCTCATGATTTCCTCTTCACGCCGCGAACAATGACGAAGGCGCCCGACCACATCCGCTCCTCCTCGACGTCGGAAAATCCCGCTTGCCGCATCCGCCGGGCGAGATCGCCGACCGGACGCGTCGTCGCCTGGGTCAGAAGATAGGTCACGGCCGCAAGCGGCAAGCGCCAGAGATAATAGGCCAGGCGCGCCATCCGGCCTTCGGGCAGGACCTCGTCGCCGATGACCAGCATGCCGCCGGGCGCGAGACGCAAAAATACGGCGCGCAGGACATAATCCTGTTCCTCGGGCGACATTTCGCTCATCGCGAGGCAGGCCGTCGCCGCGTCGAAACTTCCCTCGCCGAAACGATCCTCGATCTCCGCCGCGCTGAGTTCGAGAAAAGTCGCGCGCCCCGATTTCGGCGCGGGTTTTTCGCGCGCCGCCTCCAGCATGCCCGCGTCAATGTCGATGCCGGTCACGTCCGCGCCGCGCGCGGCGCAGGCGAGGGTCAGCGCCCCCGTGCCGCAGCCGATATCGAGGATTTTCTTGCCGGGCGCGGCGACCAGGGCGGCGATGCGGTCATAGACCTGGCCGATGCGCCCACGTGACAGGATGCGGATGCCGCGGTCGTAGCGCCGCGGCGCCGATTCCAGGACTTTCATCCAGACGAAACTGCTCATTTGGTCTCGGCTTTTCGGAAGGCCCTTCCGGCAGCCAGCCTTGGCGATTACGTGGTCGATGTCTAACATCGGCGGGCGAGTCGTTCGGCCGAACCGATCGTGAATTATGAGGAATTTTTCCGCGAACGCCAGAAACCGTGGTACGAGGTCGGGAAGGGACGGTTGAGGCGCCGCCGCCAAAGGCAGGAAATTGCGCGGCGGTTCGAGCCGGCCGCCTGACCGATGTCGATGGGGCCGGAGCGAATGGCGAAGAGAACGGGCAAGCGGACTCGCCGCGCCTTTTTCGGCGCGGCGATCTTTTTGCTGGCCGGCGCGGGGCCTGCGGCTTTCGCGCAAGAAAGCGGCGCGCTCAGGCTGGCCCCGAGTCCACAAGCGGCCCCCGTTTCCGGCCCACGTCCCTGCGCGCGTAAGGACGCCCTGGGCACGTTCCGCGATGTTGTGGTCGGCGCGCCCGCGGGCGGCCTGCATATCGGGCTCGAATCCTACCCCGAGACGCTCGATCTCAAGCCCGGGGAAGTCGTGCTCACTTTTGACGACGGCCCCAATCCGGCGACGACGCGACGCGTGCTCGATGCGCTGAAAGCCGAATGCGTCCAGGCGACTTTTTTTCTCATCGGCCGCCATGCGCAGGCCTATCCTGGTCTCGTCCGGCGCGAGATCGCGGAGGGCCATACGATCGGCTCCCATTCCTGGTCGCATCCCTGGCGGACGCTGATCGGAATTCCCTACGACGCCGCCATCCGCGAGATTTCGCGCGGCATGGCCGCGGTCGATAAGGCGGCCTACGGCGCGGCCGACAGGGACGGCCAGTTCAGGACGACCTGGTTCCGCTTTCCCGGTTTCGCCGACGACGGCGCCCTTCTCGCCTGGCTCGACAGGAAGCGAGTCACGGTCTTCGGCGCCGATCTCTGGGCCAGCGATTGGAACGCCATGACGCCCGAGCAGGAGTCGAATCTCCTGATGAAACGTCTCGCCGAGCGAGGAAGGCGCGGAATCATCCTTCTCCACGACACGCGCCGCGAGACCGTGGAAATGCTGCCGATATTCCTGCACAAGTTGAAGCGGGACGGCTATCATGTCGTCCACATGGTTCCGGGTCCCGCGGCCGAAACGAAACTGCGGCCCGCGCCCAAGGGATGGAAGTCGGAGACCAAGGCGATCCTCGCCAAAATCATGCCGCGACTGCTCAAGAAGCGGAAATTCAAGCCGGCGGCCGGAAAATCTCCCGCCGCGCCGCCGCCGAAAGCCGGCGCCGAATAGAGTGTTAATCGCTCGATCTGGTTCTTGTCGCGACAAAGTGACGCGGATAAGGCCTCGACCCGCCTCTTGAATTCCGCAACGCTCGATCGAGCAAGCGCGCGAGCAATCCCCCCAGCGGGCGGTTTCCGGCCTGTTTTGCGGCGCCGTCTCACATCTACGAAATACCCGCGAGCGCGCCGCGCGCCGCCGGTGCGCCAAATCCTTGGGGAGCAAGCGATCCTGGCTTTTGATCCCAAACAAAGACGTCTTTTCGCAGGTGCGATATGAAATTCGCTGATAAGTCTTACTGCAAATCTATCTTTGAGGCGCTGAATGCGAATGAATGCCGCAACCAACGGGGCGATGCGCATTCTGATGGCGTGCCGCATCGATGCGCCGTTGACCATGCCGGACATGACGCGCCGGCTGGGGTTAACCGAAGCGATGGTGATCAAGACCTGCAACGAGCTGATGCAGGCGGGTTATCTAATTGGAAGACGCGGACGCGGCGGGGGATATCGCCTGGGCAAGCCGGCCGACGCCATTACCGCGCTCGAGATTATCGAACTGTTCGAGCCGGAAGAAAACCTGTTCCCCTGCCGCCTTCTCGAAGACAAAACGTGCCGGATTCTTTCCGCGTGCAAGCTGCGCCGCGCCTGCGAAGCCGCTTATGCGGCCTTTCGCGCCGAACTCGCGCCACTCACGCTCGCCGAATTGCCCCTGGAAGCCGTCGCGGCTTGAAGGCGCTCAGACCGAGGCGCGGTTTTCGCGGCATTGCGGCGCCGATGGCTTTTGCAGGCGCAGAAGCCTCAAAAGATCGTCGCCATTGTCGGAAATATCTTCGAGCGTATGCGCATCGAGCGTTTCAAGAAAGGCGCCCGTCGCCCGCAGGAGGGCGGGACGCAGAAGGCAGTGCTTCAGGAGCGGGCAGGAGCTGGTTTCCGCTTTGAAACATTCGACCATGTCGAATCCGTCTTCCGTGCGTCGAATGATTTCGCCGACGGTGATCGAACTGGCGTCCCGCGCCAGGCGGAAGCCGCCCCGGGCGCCGCGAATGGTCTCGATATAGCCCCACTGGCCCAGCTGATGGACGCATTTGACCAGATGCGTTTTGGCGATGCCGAAGGCGTCGGCGACCTCTCCGATGGTCGTCAGCGTCGGAAAGCGCGCCGCGGCGATCATCAGTATTCGCAGTGTGTAATTCGAATAACTCGTCAGCTTCACTTTAACGCCGCCAGATCGAGATACATCAACCGCTCATTGTCGAGGCGAACGTCTCGAGCAATGTCATAACCGTCTCTGAAATCAATACCATAAGGAGACCATCTGAACAAAATCGAATCTTGGGCCTGCGTCGATTTGTCTCGGAATCGAAGGTGACAACGATGGCGTTTCGCTTCTCATCAAGCCGGCGCATCCGCGCGCCATTGTGTCGCTGTCGGTTCGAACAGGCGCAGCAGATCGATGGCGCGCCGCGCAATCTGGTCGATGATCTCTTCGACGCTCGCCGGTTTGAGATAGAAGGCCGGGGCCGGCGGCATGACGATGGCGCCGGCTTCCGTCGCCGCCGTCATGGCGCGCAGGTGGCCGAGATGCAGCGGCGTCTCGCGCGCGACCAGCACGAGCGGCCGTCGCTCCTTCAAATGCACGTCGGCGGCGCGCACGAGGAGATTATGGGACTGGCAATAGGCGATGGCGGCAAGCGTGCGCATCGAACAGGGCGCGACGATCATGCCGCTTGTCGGAAAGGAGCCGGAGGCGATGGAAGCGCCAATGTCGTCGGCGTCATGCCAACAGCCCGCCTGGGCGCGCAATTGGGCAAGCGCCTCCGCGCCGACCTCTTGCTGCAGGGTCCGTTCGGCCGCCTTGGAGACGACCGCATGGGTTTCGGCCCCGAGCCGCGCCAGAATTTCGACGACGCGCAGGCCGATGGCCGCGCCCGAGGCGCCGCTGACGCCGACGACCACGCGCGGTTTCATGGCGGCGTCCCGAATTTGAAGCCGGCGGAAATGCGCGGCCAGATCGCGTCGACGCGCTTTTCGACCTCGGGCGCCATGCGAAGCGTCTTGCCCCATTCGCGCCGCGTCTCCGCGCCGATTTTTTTTGTCGCGTCGAGGCCGAGCTTGCCGCCAAGCCCTGGCTCTGGCGAAGCGAAATCGAGATAGTCGATGGGCGTATTGGCGAGGACCGTCACGTCGCGCGATGAATCCATGCGCGTCGCCAGGGCCCAGGCGACGTCGCGCCAGTCGCGCACATTGATGTCCTCGTCCACGACGATGATGGTTTTGGTGTAATTGAACTGCGGCAGCATGCCCCAGAAACCCATCATGACCCGCCGCGCCTGGCCGGGATAGGATTTTTTGATCGAAACGATGGCCATGCGATAGGAGCAGGCTTCCGGCGGCAGCCAGACATCGGCGATTTCCGGCATCTGCCGCCGCATGCTCGGCAGGGCGAGATCGTTGAGGACGGCGCCGATCACGGAAGGCTCGTCCGGCGGGCGGCCGGTGTAGGTGGTGAGGTAGACGGGATTGCGCCGCATGGTGATGGCGGTGATCCGCATCACCGGGAAATTCTCGACCGAATTGTAATAGCCTGTGTGGTCGCCATAAGGCCCTTCCGGCGCGGTTTCCGTCGCCGAGGCATAGCCTTCGAGCACGATTTCGGCGTCGGCGGGAACGAGGAGGGGGACGGTCAGGGCGGGGGCGATGCGGGGACGCTCGCCGCGCAAAACCCCGGAAAAGCGCAATTCCGAAACCGTTTCCGGCAGAGGCAGGACGGCGGAGAGGATGGTCGCCGGATCGGCGCCGATGGCGACCGCGACCGGCATGTCCTCGCCGCGCGCCGCCCAGGCGCGATGATGGGCCGCGCCGCCGCGATGCGCCAGCCAGCGCAGGATGGCGCGGTCCTTGCCCAAAACCTGCATGCGGTAGACGCCGATATTCATCCGCGCCGTATCGTCGGCGTCGCCGTCCGGCGGCCGGGTGATGACCAGCGGCCAGGTGATGAGCGGCGCAGGCTCCCCCGGCCAGCAGGTCTGGATCGGCAGCCGCGCCAGATCGACGTCGGGGCCGCGAAAAATTTCCCCCTGGCAGGGGGGCTTGCCGACGATCTGCGGTCGCGTCGCGAGCGCGGCGCGCACCATCGGCCAGCGACTGAGGGCGTCGGCGAAACCATCGACCGGCGCCGGCTCGCGCATGGCGGCGAGAACCTCGCCGAGTTCACGGATCCTCCCCAAGGCGACGCCGAAACCGGCGGCGACGCGCTCTTGCGTTCCGAACAGATTGGCGAGCACCGGCATGGCGGCGGGGCCGCGCGCGTCCTGCGCCTTTTCGAACCAGAGCGCCGGACCGCCCGCCATAAGCGCGCGGCGGTGGACCTCGGTCAATTCATGCACGAGGCCGACCGGCTCGCCGACGCGCGCCAGAAGCCCCTTGTCTTCAAGATAACGGGCGAAGGCGCCGAGGTCGCGGAAGGCGGGCAAGTCGCGGAAGGACATGGCTTCTTCTGCCTTGAAAGAACAGGACCCGCTTTGACCGGGGTCAAAGCGGAGCCATGCGACATCTGATCTATAGCCTCAATGGCGGAAGCTCGCACCATTCCCCTTTTTCCCGCGGTCGGCGCTGCGGCGCTGCGCTATGCGCCGCTCGCGCCCCTGTCATTTGCCGGCGCGCGGCTGGCGAAAAGCCTCAGCCGGCGCCATCCGGCGTTGTTCGGGCGTCTCGGCGAACAGGCGTCGAAAGTCTTTTTGATCGACCCGACCGATCTGCCCTTCGTTTTCCTGCTCGCGCCCCAAAAGGGCGCGCCGCGGCTCGAGGCGGCGCGCCGCGAAGACGCCGGCGCCTGGGACGCGCGGGTCGCCGGCCCGCTCGCCGCGCTGATCGGCCTCGTCCACGGCGCCTATGACGGCGACGCCCTGTTCTTTTCCCGCGACCTCGTCATTGAAGGCGACACCGAGGCGGTGCTGGCCTTGCGCAACGCGATAGACAATGAGGAGATCGACCTCGTCGAGGAGGCCTCCGCCCTGTTCGGGCCGTTGGCCCGGCTGTCGTCGTCGCCGGCGCGGCGGCTCGCGACCCTCGTCGGCGGTTTTACCGGCGTCGCCCTCACGCGCCCGGCGGGCGGGCCTCTCGCATGAAGGCGCAGACACAATTGGAGCTCATCTGCCCGGCCGGAACGCCGGCGGCTTTGCGCGCGGCGGTCGAAGCCGGCGCCCACGCGGTCTATTGCGGCTTTGCTGACGAAACCAACGCCCGCAATTTCCCGGGCCTGAATTTTTCGCGCGACGAAATGGCCGAGGCGATCCGTTATGCGCATCAGCGCGACGCAAAAGTGCTGATCGCCATCAACACCTTTCCGCGCGCCGGGGCTTTCGGCCGTTGGAAACAGGCGGTGGACGACTCCGCCCGCTTTCGCGCCGACGCCGTGATTCTCGCCGATCTCGGCCTGCTCGATTATGCGGCGCAGAGCCATCCCGCCCTGCGGCTTCATTTATCGGTGCAGGCGGCGGCGGCCAATTCCGACGCGATCCAATTCTACGCCCGTTCTTTCGGCGTCAAGCGCGTGGTGCTTCCGCGCGTGCTGACGGTGCAGGAAATCGCCGCAATCAACCGCGCCATCGACATCGAGACTGAAGTGTTCATTTTCGGCGGATTGTGCGTCATGGCGGAGGGGCGTTGCTCGCTCTCTTCTTACGCCACGGGCAGATCACCCAATATGAACGGCGCCTGCTCGCCGGCGAGCCATGTGGAATATCGTGAAGAGGACGGCGATCTCGTCTCGCGCCTCGGCGGCTTCGCCATTCATCGGGTCAAGGCCGGGCAGGCCGCGCCCTATCCGACCCTGTGCAAGGGCTTTTTCCAGGCCGGCGAATATTGCGGCCATGTCTTCGAGGACCCGGTCAGCCTCGACGCCGCTGCGCTCATTCCGCAACTGGCGGAAGCCGGCGTCAAGGCGCTGAAGATCGAGGGCCGGCAGAGGAGCCGCGCCTACACGGAAGCGGTGGTGCGCACGTTTCGCCGCGCGCTCGACGCCCATGCCGCGGGACGGCCGATTCCCGCCGGCGAATTGCGCGGCCTGACCGAAGGCCAGCAGACCACTTCCGGCGCCTATCGCAAGGCGTGGCGATGAGGACGGGCTGGTGACGCAGAAAAAATTCGAGCTGACGGTCGGGCCGCTTTTGTTCAACTGGCCGGCGGAGAAATTCGCCGACTTTTATGCGCGCCTCGCCGATGAGGCGCCGGTCGATCGCGTGGTGATCGGCGAGAACGTCTGTTCCAAGCGCGAACCTTTTTATGCCG
>CAYRNB010000010.1:6132-34980 GCA_964425315.1 uncultured Rhodoblastus sp. | reverse complement strand
GATCGCGTGGTGATCGGCGAGAACGTCTGTTCCAAGCGCGAACCTTTTTATGCCGAAAAAATCCCCGCGGCGATCGAACGGCTCGAACGTGGCGGCAAGAAAGTCGCGCTCGCTTCGTTGACCCTGGTGACGCTGGAGCGCGAAAAGCGCGCGGCGCGGGAATTGTTCGTCCAGAGCGAGCGCGAAGTCGAGATCGGCGATCTGACATGTATGAATTTCGTGCGGCCGGAAACGCCTTTCTCCATCGGGCCGACGGTCAATGTCTATAATGAGGCGACGCTCGCTTTTCTCGCCACAAAAGGCGCCCGCCGCATTTGCCTGCCGCCGGAGCTGCCTTTCGCTTCGGTCGAATTTTTGGCGAAGGCGGCGGCGGAACGCAGCGTCGGCATGGAGCTTTGGGCGTTCGGGCGCATTCCGCTCGCCATTTCCGGCCGCTGCTATCATGCGCGCGCGCTTGGGCTGAGCAAGGATTCCTGTCAATTCGTTTGCGAAAAGGATTCCGACGGCATGACCGTGCGCACACTCGATGGCGCCGATTTTCTCGCGGTCAATGGCGTTCAGACCCTGTCGCACAAATACGCCAATCTGATCGGCGATCTCGACGCGCTCGCGCAAGCCGGCGCAACCGCTTTGCGCCTGTCGCCGCATAGCGGCGATTTCATCGGCGTGACGCAAACCTTCGCCCGCGTCGCGGCGAGCGAGATTTCGCCGCAAGAAGGTCTTGAGCTCGTGCGCCGCGCGGCGCCGGAGGCCGAATTTTCCGACGGCTTTCTGTTCGGCGCCTGCGGCGCCGCGCCGCTTGCCGATGCCGTCAGCCGAGACGGCGCTTGATCACGTCGGCGACGCGCAGGGCGTTGGCGATAATGGTCAGCGTCGGATTGACCGCGCCGATGGAAGGGAAAAAGCCGCCGTCGGCGACATAGAGATTGTCGAACTCATGCGCCCGGCAATCGGGATCGAGCACGCTCGTCGCGGGGTCGCGGCCGAAGCGCAATGTGCCGGCCTGGTGCGCGGTCCCGGAAAGGTCGATGCTCTTGGTGAAATAGGGCGAGCCTTTGACTAGGATCGGTCGTGCGCCGGCAGCGCCGATATGGCGCTCGAAGGTTTGGCGCAGGCGGCGATGCGCCTCCATATTATTGTCGCGCACGGCGAGAACCACGCGTTGGCCATCATAGGCGATGCGGTTTTCGGCGAGCGGCAGGTCCTCGCTGGACAGCCAGAAGGCGAGGGCGTGGGCGGCGAGATTTTCGAACGGCGCATTGGGCAGGAATTCCAACCAATGCGGCAGGACCTCGCTGCGAATCTGCGGACCATGAGTGGTCGCGCACATCTGGACCAAGCCGAGCGGATGGCGCCATTCGTCCGAAGCGAAATAATAATCGCTGACCGCGAGCGTCTTTTGAAAAACGACGTCGTTCGGCTCCTTCATCAACGCCATCAGCACCGACTGGTTGTGCCGCATGTAATTGCGGCCGACCTGGCCCGAACCATTGGCGAGGCCCCTCGGGTGCTTGTCGTTGGCCGAGCGCAGCAGAAGCAAGGCGGAAGACAAAGCGCCGCAGGCGACGACGACAATATCGGCGCTCAGCCGCTCCTCTTCGCCATTGCTCGCAACAACGACATGGGCGATTTTCCCGCCGGAAGGATCGGTTTCGAGCCGGGCGACATAGGCTCTCACGCGCAATTCGACATTGGCATGCGCGCGCAGCGTCGGATCGACCGCGACCACCTGCGCGTCCGCCTTGCCGTTCAGCAGACAGGGAAAGCCGTCGAACGTGTCGCAGCGGATGCAGACGCTGTCGCGCGTCGGCTTGCCGTCCTTTTCGTCGAGCAGGATTCCAAGCGGCAGATGGAAGGGACGCAAGCCTTGGCGTTGCAGCGTTTCGTGCAGGGCGGCGATGCGCGGCTCATGTGAGACGGCGGGATAGGGAAAGGGTTTTTCGCAGGGCGGCTCGGTCGGGTCTTCGCCGCGCTGGCCGTGCACATGGAACAGTCGTTCCGCCTCGGTGTAATAGGGCGCGAGGTCGGCATAGGAAATCGGCCAGGCGGGCGAAATCCCGTCGCCATGTTCGATCTCCTCGAAATCCTTTTCGCGCAGGCGGATCAGCGCGGCGCCGTAGAATTTCGAATTGCCGCCGACGTAATAATGCAGGCCCGGCGCAAAAGCCTTTCCCTCGCGGTCATACCAGGTCTCGCGCGCTTGATAGACGCCCTCCTCGAACACTTTGCGCGCGTCCCAATTGTCGCGCGAGCGCGGCAGATAGTCGCCGCGTTCGAGGATCAGGATTCTCTTCCCCGTGGGCGCGAGCCGGCTGGCGACGGAGGCGCCGCCCGGCCCGCTGCCGATAATAATGACATCATAATGAGTATCGGCCATGGCGCGCTCCCGCCGACGCGAAAAGCGCGGTCAGCCGTTGGTGGCGAAGCCGGGGAAGAGAGTCATGCCCCCGTCGACGAAAAGCGTCGCCCCGACGATATAATCGGCGTAATCCGAGGCGAGCCAGGCCGCCACATGGCCGATGTCCTGCGGTTCGCCGATGCGGCCGTAGGGAACGAGAGTCATGAGACGGTCATAGGCGGTTTGCGTATCCCAGGCGGCGGTGTTGATCGGCGTGCGGATCGCGCCCGGCGCGATCGAATTGACGCGGATGCGATAGGGCGCGCATTCCTGCGCCAGGCTTTCCATCAGCTGCATGATGCCGCCCTTGGAGCTGGCGTAATTCACGTGCCCGGCCCAGGGGATCATCTGATGCACCGAACTCATGCAGATGATCTTGCCGGCCGCGCGCGACACTTGATGGTTGATTCCGCGGCGCTTGAATTCGCGGATCGCGGCGCGGGCGCAAAGAAACTGGCCGGTGAGATTGACGCTGAGCACCTTGTCCCACTCGGCCATCGTCATCGCGTCTATGGAGGAGTCGCGCTGAAGGCCGGCGTTGGCGACCAGAATGTCGAGCGTGCCGAAATCGGCGACCGCCTGGTCGAACATGGCGTCGACCTGCGTCTCGTCGGACACGTCGGCGTGATAGGCTTTAGCCGAGACCCCGAATTTCTTCGCGGCCTCGACGACGGAATTGGCGGCCTCCTCGCCGACGACCCAGTTGATCGCGACATCGGCGCCGGCCTCGGCCAGCGCCATGGCCACCGCCTCGCCTATGCCGGAATTCGCGCCGGTGACGAGCGCTTTCTGACCAACGAGCATTTTGGGTAGGGTGGGAAGCGGCGGCGCGGATTGCTGTGCCGAGGCGGGGGGTGGATTGTTGAGGGCCATGGCTGATCCTTATCAAAGTGGGAGGACAATTTAGAAAAATGAAGCGGAGCCTCAGCTTAACCGCTCAAGGCGCCGATGCGTTCCGGCGCGGCCCGCGCCATTCGGGATCGTTCATCCGCTCGGCCCGTGAACCGGCTGACGCGCGCTGCGAGACGCCGCGCCCGATCCCGCATTGACGACGGCCGCCGGCTGCGCGTTGGCGGCGGCGCAATCGCCGCTTTGGCACAGAAGAACGGCGATGAGACCGGTCCAGCCGGTTTGATGCGCGGCGCCGAGGCCGCGGCCGTTGTCGCCGTCGAAATATTCGAAAAATTGCAGGAGGTCGCGGAAATGCGGATCGTCGTCGAGGCGGGGCCTGTCCGCCTGATAGCGGCGGCGGGCGTTTGCGTCTTTAAGGAACAGCGAGCGAAAGCGGCGCGTCAATTCGTCGGCGATCTGTTCGAGGTTCATGTTGCGGCCCGAGCCCGTCGGACATTCGACCTGGAATTCGTCCTCGTAATAGAGATGCAATTTGCGCAAGGATTGGATGACGAGAAAATTGATCGGCGCCCAGATCGGCCCGCGCCAATTGGAATTGCCGCCATAAATCCGGGTCTCGCCCTCGCCGGGCTCGTATCTGAACGTAAAAGTCTGGCCGCCGAGCGAGAAGGAATAGGGGTGGTCGCGGTGATGGCGCGACACCGAGCGAAGGCCATGAGCGGATAGGAATTCCGTCTCGTCCAGCATGCGCTGGAGAATGGCGTTGAGGCGGCGCCGGCGCAGGAGCGCCAACAGGCGATGGCCCTTGGCGTTGGGCTCACGCCAATGGGAAACAAGCTTGGCCAGTTCTGGACGATGTTCGACGAACCAGTCCATTCGCGCCTCAAACTGTGGCAAGCGGTCGAAAAAAGCCTGGTCCACCACTTCCGTGGCGAACATCGGGATCAGACCGACGATGGTGCGAATGCGCAACATATGGGGCGGCTCACCCGGAGCGCGCAGAATATCGTAATAGAAAGCGTCCTCTTCGTCCCACAGGCCGGAGTCGCCGGGTTCGCCCGAACCATGAACGGCGCGGGCGATATCGAGAAAATGCTCGAAGAATTTGGTGGCGAGGTCTTCATAGACGGGGTTGCGCATGGCGAGTTCGAGGGCGATGCGCATCATGTTCAAAGCGAAAGTCGCCGCCCAGCCGCTGCCGTCTGCCTGGTCGAGCCGTCCGCCAAGCGGCAGGGGCTTGCGCATGTCGAAGAGGCCGATATTGTCCAGCCCGAGAAAGCCGCCCTGGAAAATATTGCGCCCTTCGGCGTCCTCGCGATTGACCCACCAGGTGAAGTTCAACAGCAGCTTGTGAAAGACACGTTCGAGAAAGACGATGTCGCCGACGCCGCAAGCCTGCCGGTCCAATTCGTAGATCTGCATCGCCGCCCAGGCCTGGACGGGCGGATTGACGTCGTCGAAATTCCACTCGTAGGCCGGCGCCTGACCGTTCGGATGCATGGCGCGCGATTGCGTCAACAACGTCAGTTGCGCCTTGGCGAAGGCCGGATCGATCAGGGCGTAGACGACGCAATGAAAGGCCAGGTCCCAAGCGGCGAACCAGGGATATTCCCAGCTGTCCGGCATGGACATCACATCGCCGGTTTGGTGTTGGTCGACATCGCCAAGCGCGACATGGAGCCAATCCGAATTGCGGCCGTTTCTGCGCTCCTCGGGCGGCGGCGGCTGCAGCGGATCGCCGGCGAGCCAGCGCCGGATGTCATAGCCATAAAACTGCTTGCACCAGAGCATGCCGGCGAAAGCCTGGCGCTGGACGAGGCGCGCGTCCGCGTCGGCGATCGCCGATTGCAGGGCGCCGTAGAATTCGTCGGCCTCACCGAGACGTCGGGCGAAAACCGCGTCGAAATCGGCGAAAGGATCGGTGGCGGCAACGGGGCGCAGGCGCAGGCGCAAGGTGACGGATTCGCCCGGCGCGAGGACGGCTTTTTTCGCCATGGCCGCCTTGGTTCCGCATCGGGCCGGATTGACCGCGCCGGCGTCGCCATGAACGAGGAAATCGTTGATCCCGTCCTTGGCGAAACCGTGGTTTTCGCCGTCATAGAGCCGGCGGAAATTGGTGTCGTTGTCGCAGAAGAGAAGATCGGCCGCGTCATCGCAACATAATTCCATGTCGGCCGCGCCCTCCTGACGGATCAGGATGCGATTGGCGCCTTCGGCGCGCAATTCGGGCCTTGCCATGCCGGCGCTCCACGACCAGCGATTGCGAAACCAGATCTGCGGCGCCAGCCAGAGCTGCGCCGGCGCCTGGCCGCGATTGGTCGCGACAATGCATAGCAGAATGTCCTCGACATCCGCCTTGGCGTATTCGACCGTCACGTCGAAATATTTGTCGTCGTCGAAAACGCCCGAATCGATGATTTCGAATTCCGGCTGCTCCAGTCCGCGCGCGGCGTTTTCGTCGACAAGCCGCTCATAAGGAAAGGCCTGCTGCGGATATTTGTAGAGCATTTTCATATAGGCGTGGCTGGGCAGCCCATCGAGGAAATAGTATAGCTCCTTCACGTCCTCGCCGTGATTGCCCTGCGCATTGGTCAGGCCGAAGAGCCGCTCCTTCAGGATCGGATCGGCGCCGTTCCACAGCGCGATCGCGAGGCACAGGCGCTGCTTGTCGTCGCAAAATCCGCCAATGCCGTCCTCGCCCCAGCGATAGGCGCGGCTTCTGGCGTGATCGTGAGGGAAATATTCCCAAGCCGAGCCGTCGGCGGAATAATCCTCGCGCACGGTGCCCCATTGCCTTTCGGACAGATAGGGGCCCCAGCGGCGCCAGTCCTCCCCCGCTGCGATCCGGCCGAGCCGCTTGGCCTCGGCGGTCTCCGACAGTTTCTTCGCTGGCGCATTGGGGGTTTCGTGCTTCATCGCCAATCCATCTTCGCCGAGGCGGGCCGAGTTCAACGCCGGCGCAATCACGATTCAACTGAAAACGCCGGAGATGTTAATCGCGACGTCCGGCAATGCAACTATCCGCCGGTTTTGCTGACGAAATTTCGACGCACGACTTTGAGCCGGGATTGTGACAGGCGTGGGACTGGCCGTTTCAGTCCTCAGCCAAGGAGGGCTCCCCCGGCTCGAAACGCCCGTAGCGCAGCGCCAGCAGGGGCAGGACCAGTAGATTGAGGGCCATGGAGGTGAGCAGGCCCCCGAGAATCACCGCCGCCATCGGTCCCTCGATTTCGCGGCCCGGCTTGTGCATGGCGAGGGCGAGTGGAAGAACGCCCAGCGCCGTGACCAAAGACGTCATCAGGATCGGCGTCAGCCGGTCGGCGGCGCCGGCGATGGCCGTCTCCAGCCCCCAGGGCCGCCCCTCCGTCACGACGAGACGCTCGTAATGCGACACCATCAGGATCGAATTTCTCAAGGAGATGCCGATCAGCGTGACGAAGCCGACCATGGCCCCGAGAGACAGCAGCCCGCCGGAGGCGAAGACCGCGAGCGCCCCGCCCACCGCGGCGAAAGGCAGGGTGGCGAGAACCAGGCCGAGATTGCGGGCGTTGCGGGTGACGATCGCCAGCAGCAGGATCACGCCGACGCCGGCGATGAGCGAATTGATCAGGAGGTCGGTCCGCGATTTTTCCTGCGCCTGCGCTTCGCCGGCGAATTCCAGATAAACGCCGCCCGGCAGGGAAATTTTCGCCGCGATCGCCTTTTTCGCCGCGGCGACGAAAGAGGCCAGGTCGCTGCCCTCGACATCGGCGGAGACGATCTGCACGCGTCGCGCGCCCTGATGCAGAACCTCGTAGCGTCCGGGGCTTTCCGTGATATTGGCGATCTGCGCGAGGCGGACGATCGTGCCGTCGGACGCCTCGATCGGCAGGCCGCCGACGGCGGCGACGTCGTCGCGGCGTTTGGGCGCAAGGACGACCTCGATGGGAATCAGCCGATTGCCCCGGTAGATTTCCCCGACCGTCTCGCCCTGATAGGCGGTCCGAACCGCGTCGAGGGCGTCGAGGGTGCGAATTCCCCAGCGCCGCAACTCGGCGGGCCGCAGCGTAATGAACAGTCGCGGCATGCCGAAGGGCGCCTGGATCTGCACGTCGACGGCGCCGCGGACGTGTTTGAGCACGTTCACAATCTCCTGCGCCTTGCGGTCGATGAGGTCGAGATTGTCGCCGAAGACATTGATGACGACATCGGCCGCGGCGCCGGACAGGGTTTCCTCGACCCGCTCGGCGAGCAGGGTGTTGACGGCGAAATTAACGCCGACGAAAGGCTTAAGCGCGCGGCGGATTTTTCGCTCGACCTCCTCGGAGAGCGCGCCGTCCCGGGGTTTGAGGTCAACCTCGATCTCGCTGTAATGGGTTCCGAGCACGTCGTCGGACAATTCGCTCCTGCCGACGCGCTGCGCCACCGCCCGCACGCCGGGAACGGAGAGCAGAGCCTGCGTCACCCGCCGCCCAAGACGAAGGGATTCGGCGATCGACGTTCCCGGCGCCGCCGCCATATGGACGATGAAATGGCCTTCCTGGAGTTCGGGAATGAAGCTCGCGCCGAACAGGGGCAAAGTGGCGCAGCCCGCCAGCGTGATGGCGGCGGCGGCGGCGATCACCGTGCGCGGATGGGTGGCGAGGCGGCGCAGGCCGGCCGCGTATCGGCGCTTGGTCCATCTGATGACGGGGGGATCGCGCTCCGGGACCGGGCGGCGCCCGAGCAGAGCCATCGCCATCGCCGGCGTCACCACCAGCGCCACGCCGAGCGAGGCCAGAACCGCTGAAGCGTAAGCCAGTCCCAGCGGCGCGAACAGGCGCCCGGCGAGGCCGGATAGCCGCACCACCGGAAAGACAAGCAGAAGCACGGCGAAGGTGGCGTAGGCCACGGCGCCGCGCACTTCGAGGCAGGCGTCGAGGATGACGCGTCCGGCGCCGCGCGGCTTCTCCAGCCGCCCGTTCTCGCGCAGGCGGCGGACGATGTTCTCGACATCGACGACCGCGTCATCGACCACCACGCCGACCGCAATGGCGAGGCCGCCGAGGGTCATGGTGTTGAGGCTCACGCCGAAGGCGACGAGAACGATGATCGCGGCAAGCAGCGACAAGGGAATGGCCGCGCCGGAAATCAGCGCCGTTCGCGCGTCGAACAGGAAAAGATAGATGACGGCGATCACCAGCAGGCCGCCGAGGATCAGCGAGGACCGCATGCCGGCGAGCGCGTTGTCGATGAAAGTGGCGGGGCGGAACAGGTTGGGGTGGAGCTTGACCCCCTCGCGCTCCAGGTCGGGCTTCAACTGCGCCAGCGCCGTCTCCACCGCCTTGGTGACGTCGAGCGTGTTGGCGCCATATTGCGACGAGACGATCAGCATAATGGCCGGCCGGCCCATGACGGAGGCGCCGCCGATCGGCGGCAGGGGCGCTTCGACCACATGGGCCACGTCCCCCAGGGTGAGTGGCGCGCCATCGTGCGTCGTCACGACCGCCCCGGCGAGCGTCGCGGCCGTCGTCGTCGGGCTCTTGGTCTCAAGGATGACGCGCTGATTGGCGGTGTCGATGAAGCCGGCGCCGCGCACGCCGGCGGCGCGTCGCGCCGCGGCCAGAATGTCGTCGAGGCTGAGCCGGTAGCGGATGAGGCGATCGGGGTCGACCTGGATCTGCAACGATTTTTCGCCGCCGCCGAAGATCGCGACTTTGGAGACGCCGGCCGCCGCCAGCAGCCGCGGCCGGACCGTCCATTCGGCGATGCTGCGCAAATCCATCAGCGAGCGGACGCGAGAGGTGAGGCCCGCCACGAGCAAAGTGCTGGTCGAGGAGGTGAGCGGCGTCATCCTCGGCGCCGGAACGCCCTTAGGCAATTCCACCGTGGCGAGCCTTTCGGCGACCATCTGGCGATCGCGATAGATGTCGGTCGAGGCGTCGAAGGTCGCCGTCACCAAAGCCAGCCCCTGGATGGAGGCGGAGCGCAGCGTCTTGAGGCGGGGAAGGCCGGCGAGAGCGTTCTCGATCGGCTGCGTCACCAGGGCTTCCACCTGTTCGGGAGCAAGGCCCGGCGCCTCCGACTGGATCACCGCCTCCGGCGGGGCGAATTCGGGAAAGACCTCATATTTGGCGCGGCTCATCTGGATGACGCCATAGGCGAGCACCAGCAGCGCCAGGGCGATCGCCACCCGCGGGGCGCTGATGGACCAACGGATCAGCCCAGCCTGAACGCCGCGCTCGCCCGTCATTGCTCTTCCATCTTGATGCCGGCGCGAAGCTCTTCGGAAAGCAGCAATTGCCCGCCCTTCACCACGGCCTGGGCCGATGCGGGGAGAGCGCCGACGAAGACGTCGCCGTCCGCCGTCCGCTTGTCCATCGCGATCGGCCGCCGCACGAAGGTTTCCGCGCCGGTTTGCAGATAGATCCAGGCGCGGCCGTCGAACCAGACGATCGCCGAGGCCGGCGCGGCAAATCCATGCAGCGCAGTCCCGTTCGCCAAACGGGCGACGACGTCCATGCCCGGTTTCAGCCCCGTCTGCGCCCGCGCGAGATAAAAGAAGCTCTCGCCCTGAATGCGCGGGTCGGTGCGCGGCGCGGGCGAGACGAGCGAGAGCCTTGCGGGGGGCTGGCCGGCCCGCTCCAGCGCGGCGGAAGCCGGCGGCGCGCCGAACCTGACGCCCGGCGGCGCCGTCAGCTGGACCAGGAAGTCCTGGCGGTCAAGAAGGCGGGCGAGCAAAGGCGCGCCGTCCGCGACGGCCCGGCCGAGAACCGATCCCCAGGCCTGTGTTGCCGTGGTCGTCAGCGTGGCGAGGCGGGTCCGAGCCGCTGCGGATTTCGCCTGATCGGCGGCGAATTCGGCCTGCGCCGCCTGAAGCTGCGCCGCCGAAACATTGCGCGCGTCCTTGTAGAGGCTTTTGGCTCGCTCATAGCCGGCCTTGGAGGCGGCGAGCCGCGCCTGGGCGACCTGAAGATCGGCTTTCGCGCCGGCGAAGGAATTGGCGAGATCGGCCAGAGGCCGCAGATCGAGAACCGTCCCGTAGCCGGGGGCGGTCGGCTGGTAGCGGACGCTTTTCAGCGCGGCGATTTCAATGCCGCTTTTCGTCCGTTCGCCGGCGCTGAGCGTAATCATCGGCTCGCCCTTGCCCGGGGTCACGCGTGAAGGCGCGGCGAGGGTCTCGTCCTGTTCCGCCTCCGCGGCGCGTTCGCCTCGGCCGGCCACATAGCTCCGCACCAGGACGCCGCCCGCCGCCAGGGCGAGGAGGACAAGAAGAGTCGCGCGCGTATTGGACATTGCTTCCGGCCGCCTAACTCGACGATGCGCGCGCCTTGCGCGGGCTTTGCAAAGACGCTTGCGGCAGGGCCGGCCCGAAAAATGTGTGCTGAAGCGCGTCCTCTACCGCGCCCAGGGCCCGGCGCTGCTGGACGACGGCGTTGAAGCGCGATTCCGCCGCCTTGGCCTCTTCGATCTCGGCGGCGATCAGGGCCGGGCGATCGATCTGCCCCGCCTGGAAGGAGCGCGCCATGCGGCGCGCGCGATCCTTTTCGCCGGCTAGCAGGGAATCGGCGGCGCGCACGACTTTGGCGGCGGCCCGGTAGCCGGCGGCGGCGCCGTCGGTCGCCGCGATGATCCGCGCCTGGAGCGCGACGAAACGCGCCGCAACCTCCCGCCGCTTGGCTACGGCTTCAGCGATCGGCCCCTGGTTCTGGTTGAAGATCGGCAGGTCGGTGGAGGGAAAGAGCATGTATTTATTGCTTCCGGCATCGTAGGCGTAGCCCGGGGTCAGCGTGATGTTGGGATATTGATTGGCGGTCTGGAGCTTGAGCGCCGATTCGGCCGCCGCATATTGCGCCAGCATCGCCCTTATGTCGCTGCGGCCCTGCAGCGCTTGCCGCCGCAAGGCGCCGATGGCGAGCGCGGGAGGCTTGGGCCGGTCGAGGGCGGCGAAGGAAAAATCGACCCCGTCGAGCGCCTGGAGCGGGACGCCGATGGCCCCCGCGAGCCGCGCGCGCGCCTCGACCTCCTGGCGCGCCATGTCGCTATAGTCGAGGCTCGCCTGGTTGCGGTTGGCGCGTTCGCGCGCGACGTCGAGCGCCGACGCCTGGCCGGCGGCGAGCCGGTCCTCCAGCAGGCGGACGAGCTGGTTTTGAAGCGCGAGACGCCGGCCCAGGAGCGCGCGCCGGCGCTGCGCCGCCCACATGTCGAGAAGAGCGTTGCGCACGTCGCCGCGCACCTGCCAGGCCGCCGTCGCCAGATCGTCGCGGGCCGCCTTCTCCAACGCCTGGGCTTCGGCGGTCCTGGTCCCGCGCTTGCCGGCGGTTTCGATCAAAAAATTGATCACGGGCGCGATCGTCCAGGGCGAGGGCGCGGCGACGGTGGCGTTGTAGCTGATCTCCTCGAAGTTCAGGCTGGGATTGGGAAATTGTTTGGCGGTGACGACGCCGGCCTTGGCTTCGGCCAGTTTGGCGCGGGCGACGTCGAGGCTGGGATGAAAATAAAGCGCCGCGAGCGTCAGTTGCGAAAGTCCCCATTGGCGCGGCGCGGCGCCGTCCGTCGCCGCGATCAGCCTCCGCAGGCGCGCGTCATGGAGCGAACGCGCCTCGATCGCCGCGGCGCTCGCGGCGGGCGAAATCGGCCGGGGATGATATTCGGCGCAGCCGCTCAGGCACGCGACGACCCCAACGCCGAGCAGGGCGAAGGCGGGAAGGCTGATGGCGGCTCGGCGCGGCGGATGCGGCGGACTGGGCATGGTCGGCGCACACGATATGCGGCGCCCGGAAGAAAATCCACTCGACTGAAAAGACACAGCAAACAATCCCCACCAATGTGTCGCCGACCGGCCGAATCTCGGTTGCGCCTCGGCGCGCGGCGGAGTTCGCGCGGCGACCTCTTGCCGGGGGCGCCGGAATGCGCTAAAAATAAATGACCTGCCAGTCGGTCATTTATGTGGGAAGTCATGGCGCGCATTGTCGATCGGCAGGCCAAAAGGCTGCGGTTCGTGGAGGCGGCGGCGGCCTGCTTCGCCAAAACCGGTTATGACGCCACGGCGATGAGCGATGTGGCGGCGGCGGCGAAATTGAGCAAAGGCTCGCTTTACGATTATTTCGACAGCAAGGAAGACCTGTTTTACGCCGTTTTCGACTGGTTTCAGCAGCAACTGATGCAGGCGAGCCTGGCGCAGATGACGCCGGGGCGCTCGGCCCGCGAGCAGATCGTGCGTGCGGCGGATGCGGTCGTGGTGGGCCTCGTCCAGCAGATTTCGCTTTATCCGGTTTCGCTGGAAGTCTGGGCCGCCGCGGCGAGAAGCGGAACGCGGGAGCGTTTCGCCCAGGCGATGCGTCAGATCTACCGGGATTACCGCCTGCAATTCGCCGGCCTCATCGGCGCGGCCCAGGCCGCCGGCGAAATCAAGGCGAGCGTCGACGCGGAAGGGCTGGCGGCTGTGCTGACCGGCGCGGTTGACGGGCTCTTGTTGCAATATTGGCTCGACCCGAGCTTCGACCCGCGCCAGAGGCTGCAAAATTTCCTGTCGGCGCTTTTCAGCGGGATTTCCAGTCATGACTAGCGGCGACGAGAAGCATGCCGCGGGGCGTCCCGGTCCGGTCGGCGATTCTTCGCCGGCCCGGGGAAAATGGCGCGTCGCGATCGCGCTTCTCCTGCTCGTGGCGGGCGTCGCGGCGGCCGCCGTTGTCGTCCAGCGCCGCGCCAATGGCGGCGCGCCGGCCGCCCAAGAGTCTGCGGCGCCGGCCGCGAAAAAGGTTCCCGGTCGCGTTGCCGCCTTCGCCTGGCTGCGGCCCCGCGACGGGGTGCTGGTGATCTCGGGGCCCGCCACCGATTTCGGCTATCGCATCGATCGTCTCGACGTGAAGGAAGGCGACATGGTCAAGGCCGGTCAGACTCTGGCCGAGCTCGACGTGAAGGGCGAACGCGAAGCCAGCCTCGCCGTCGCCGCCGCCCAGGTCGAGCAGGCCAAGGTGGAGGTTGATTTCGCCAAACGGGAGCTTGCCCGCAAGGAGGCGCTGTCCAAAACCAAGCCGCCGACGGTTTCCATCCATGACCTCGATGTGGCGCGGGAAAGCGAGGCGTTGGCGCGCGCGAAACTCGCGGTCGCCGAGAGCCGGCGAACCTATGCGCAAATCCGGCTGGAACAGGCGACGATCCGCGCGCCCGTCGCCGGCATGGTGCTTCACATCATGAAACACGAAGGCGAGGGATTCACGCCTGGACAGGGCCTGATCGAACTGGGCCAGGTGACGCATATGGAGGCGGTCGCCGAGGTGTTCGAAACCGACGTCCGCTTCGTCAAGCCAGGCGAAAAGGCGGTGTTTTCCAGCCCGGCGCTGGCGCATCCGGTCGAAGGCAAAGTGCTCCGAATCCTGCCGAAGACCGCACGCGTCTCGCTCTATATGACCAATGCGGCGGAAAACGCCGAATCGCGCGTGGTGCAGGTGGTGATCGCGTTCGGCGACAATCCGGCCGTGCGCCGGCTGACGGGCTTGCAGGGCATCGTCCGCATCGACACGTCGGCGGGATCGTAAGAGGCGGGCATGGCGGAGCGCGGCGCCCGTTTTTCCCTGGCCTGGCGATTGCTCGCCTTCGAGCATCGGCGCCTCGCGGCCGCCGCCGCCGGCGTCGCTTTCGCGGTCATTCTTATGCTGGTGCAGATCGGCTTTTACGGCGCCATGATCGCCAGCGCCACGCAGGTCCATCGCAATATCAACGCCGACCTCGTCCTGGTTCCCGCCGATTTTGAATATTTCGGCTCCGTCCATAATTTCGCCAGGGTGAGGCTGATGCAGGCGGCCGCCGACCCCGAAGTCGCGGACGTGACGCCCATCTATGTGTCCCTGGTGAATTTCAAGAATGTCGATACCGGGGATTACCGTTCGATCATGGCGATTGGCGTCGTGCCCGGCCGCCACGAGCTGATGCTGCCGCAAGTGCTGGCGCATGAGGATCGCCTCAAGATCGCCGGTCATGTGCTGTTCGACCGGCGCAGCCTCAAAGCCTATTACGGCGACGTCCCGGGCCGGTTTGAGAAGCGGGGCCCGTTCAGGGCCCTGATCGACGGCCACGCGGTCACCGTCGACGGGCTTTTCGATCTCGGAACCTCGTTCATCGCCTTCGGCAATGTCGTCATGGGGACGCAGACCTTTTTTGCTCTCCGGCCCGACCAGAGACCCGACCTTCCGAGCTTCGGGCTGATCAAACTGAAGCCGGGCGTCGATCCGGACGCGGCGCGCGCGCGGATCGCCCGCGCGTTGAACGCTTCCGACGTCGTCGTCGAAACCAAGCAGCAATTCATCCAGCGGGAAGTGGATTACTGGAACGAGACGGCGGCCATCGGATTCATATTCATCGTCGGCACGCTCATGGGCCTGTTCGTCGGCTCCGTCGTGGTCTATCAAATCCTGTTTACCGATGTGACCGAGCACCTGCCCGAATATGCGACGCTGAAGGCGATGGGCTATCCCGATCGCTTTTTCGCCGGCATCGTGTTCGAGCAATCCGTCTTCCTGTCATTGCTCGGGTTCGTTCCGGGACTGGTCCTGTCCTGGCTCATCTACCGTTATACCGCCGCCACCACCGGCTATACGATGGATCTGACCTTCCCCAAGGCGGCCGGCGCGCTCGTGCTGACGACCGGGATGTGCGTGATCGCGGGCCTGCTGGCGATGCGCCGCTTGCGGCAGGCCGATCCGGCGGAGCTTTTCCGATGAGCGCGCCGGTCATTCGTTTCCGCGACCTGTCCTATTCCTACGGCCATGGGAAGCTGCGCCGCCAGGTTCTGTTCGACCTGAAGGGCGAGGTCCGCGCCGGCGAGATCGTGATCGTCAAGGGGCCGTCGGGCTCCGGCAAGACGACGCTTCTGTCTTTGCTCGGCGGCTTGCGCGCGGCGCAGGAGGGCGAAATCGTCGTCCTCGACCGCAGGCTCGACAAGGCCGGACGCGCGGAAAAGCTCGCGCTGCGGCGCAAGATCGGCTTCGTGTTTCAGCTGCACAATCTCATCGGGGCGCTGACCGCGACGCAGAACCTTCTCATGGCCCTGCGCTTGCATCCCGAAATCGCTTCGCCGGTCGAGGCGGCGCATCGCGCCCTCGCGGCGACCGGCCTGACCCACGCCTTCGACCTGCGGCCCAACCAGTTGTCCGGCGGCGAGCGCCAGCGTGTCGCCGTCGCGCGGGCGCTGGTCACGCAGCCGAAAATCATCCTCGCCGACGAGCCGACGGCGTCGCTCGACGGGACGACGGGCCATATGGTGGTGACCATGCTGCGCGACATGGCGAGCGAGCAGGGCGCGGCCGTGCTGCTGGTGACCCACGACGCGCGCATTCTGGACATAGCCGATCGCGTGCTCACCCTGCAGGACGGGCGTTTCGTCAACGGAATCGGCTAGTTTCTGGGCAGCGCAATGGCGCAATGTGTGGCGCGATCAGCCGGCCTTGTGCGTATCCCGTGACGTTTCGAGCGCAGGCTGCGGCTGATGAGCGATCTCGCGCGGCTGCTCGGCGGCGGGCGGCGGCGCGTCGTCTTCCGCAAGGCCCTTCTTGAACGATTTGATCCCCTTGGCGACATCGCCCATGATGCCCGAAATTCGGCCCTTTCCGCCGAAGACGACGAGCACCACCACGCTCAGCAGCAGCAGATGGGACAGGGAAAGGCCGTCCATATCGCAATAACCTCCGGATTGGCTGGCGCGCCGCGCATCGAGCGCCGATCGCCACGCAACTGAAACTATCATCCTTTCCGGCCCGCAATAAGGCAAGAAGATTCCGGCGCATTGTTTTGACGCAAATTCTTGTCCGGAAAATTTTCGCGTCCCGCGCGCGGGACGGCGAACGCCTGAGCCGCCGCGTCCGCGAATGAAACGTGTCGTGCGATAGTTACGTGCGCGCCGCACAAGCGATCCGGCGCCCGCCGGCGGCTATTCCGCGATATGGGCGTCATGCGCCTTTTTGGCCGGAGCGACCCACTTGTCGGCTTCCCTGGTGACCCAAATGGCCGGCTTTCCGCCCCAAAGGCGCGGGCTGATCCAATTATTGGTGTGGATCAGGGTTTCGGACGCCAGGACGGTCGCGTCGTGATCGAGCGGCACCACGCGCACGCCATGCGCCTGCAGTCGGCCGACGCTTAGAACCGGCGGCAGGTCGCGCAGTCCGCCGAATTCGAGAAAGCGGCCGGACCAGCCGTAAAGGGATAGGCCGACCGCCGCCGCGGCGCCGATGATCCCGTCATTCGTGCCGCCGTGGCCCGACAGATGCGCGCCGGCGCTGGCCGCCGCCGCCTTGGCTTCGGGCTGCGTGCAGATGTCGCGCGTGCATTTGAGCGAAAAATCGACCAGCGTCTCATAACCCTCGCCCTCCGGCGCGACGCAGAGGCCGGGGTCCGATCCGGGGCTCGCGAGCTCTTCGAGATGCCGCGCCGCCGCGTCGATCAGCGCCGGGACGATTTGGGGGTCGTCAACTTCGACCACCGAACAGGCGGGGCTGTTGTGCGACGTATAGGGGATGCGGGGATCGACCAGAAGCTGGTGACGAATGACCCCCCACGCTCGCGCGCCTTCCGGCAGCTTCTTGTCGAACATGCGGACGAGCTTGCCCGTGCCGATGGGAGAGCCGAGGACGTCCGTGTCGTCGAAGCCGATAAAGACTTTCATGGCTTTGTCCCCTCGCGCCGTCGTCAGGCGTCTCCCGCGTCGAAACATGTCGTTCAGCCGATTTCCATCATATCTCCGCCGTCCTCGCGTGGCGATCCTCGAAAGGTCGCCTTGTGTCGCGGGCCGGGATCGACCAGACTGCAGGCTGCGTCAGGCGTTCGCCGGAGCGGCAATGCGCCCGCGCGCCCGACAGAAACGAGAGAGTCGTGCCGAGCAATTTGCAGGGCCAGGCCGCGAATTTGGCTGATCGGGATGCTGGCGTCGCCGAGCAGGGCCAGCCCCTTTCTCTCGACGCGCAGGAGAGGCCGGCGTCGCTCGATGGCTTTCACCGCAGCCGCCGCCGGGTGTGGCTTTCCGCTTCGACGCTTTGCACTGCGGGCGTGCTCACGTTGATGGTCGGACTGACCATCGGCCCCATGCATTTTTCCCTCGCCGATCTGTTGCGCGTGATCTGGATGCGGCTGACGGGCGAGCAACCGGACCAGCGGCTGACCACGGCCGCCATCGTACTCATCGACATCCGCCTGCCGAGAATGCTGGCCGCGGCGATCATCGGCGCGGCGCTTTCGAGCTCCGGCGCCGCCTTTCAGGCGGTCTTCGCCAATCCGCTGATTTCGCCGGGCATTCTCGGCGTGCTTGCCGGCTCCTCTTTTGGGGCGGCCTTGGGCATCCTTTATGATTTCTCCTGGCCGGCCATTCAGATCATGGCCTTTGTTGCGGGCTTGTCGGCGGCGGGGCTGGCCCTCGTCCTGTCACGCGGCGTCCCGGGCCGGAGCGTCCTCGCCATGGTGCTCGGCGGCGTCATTTCCACCGCTCTATTCACGGCTTTGCTTTCACTGGTGAAAATGGTGGCGGATCCCACCAGTCAATTGCCAGCAATCGTCTTCTGGCTAATGGGCAGCCTCAGCCATGTCGATCTCTCCTCCTTGTCGCTCGCGGCGCCGGTGATGGGCGCCGCGATCGTCGGCCTCTCCCTGCTCGGCGGCTCGCTCGATGTCCTCACCATGGGCGACGAGGAGGCCGCGGCCTTGGGGCTGCCAGTCAAATCCGTGCGCATGACGACCGTGGCTTTGGCGACGCTTGCCGGCTCCCTGTCGGTGTCTCTGGCGGGCGTCGTCGGGTGGGTCGGCCTCGTGGTTCCCCATATCGTTCGCGGCCTTTTCGGCTCCATGAATCGTTGGGTCCTGCCGGCCTCGGCGCTGGTCGGCGCGATCTTCCTGATGGTTGTCGACACGGTCTGCCGCAGTCTCCTTTCCACCGAAATTCCCCTCGGCATCGTCACCTCCCTGATCGGCGCGCCCTTTCTCGCCGCTTTGCTGCGGCGCGGCGCGAAAGGGTGGAGCGAATGAGCGCGGCGGCGATGAGCCTCGACGCCCGGGGGCTGTCGATCTTCTACGGCGCAAGGCCGATTATCGAGGGCGCCGACATAGAGGCGCGGGCGGGCGCCGTCTCTTTCGTGCTCGGCGGCAATGGCTCCGGCAAAACGACCCTTCTGAAATCCTGCGTCGGCCTGCTCCCCATCGCCTCCGGCGTCGTCCGGCTGCACGGCGCGCGAATTGACGGCCTGAATTCGATCGAGCGCGCCAAGCGCGTCGCCTATTTGCCTCAGGCGCATCGGCCGAGTTTCCCCTTCCCGGTGCGCGAGGTCGTGCTCATGGGACGCTGGCCGCATGCCTCGCCCATGCGGGGCTATAGCGACGACGACCGCGCCGCCGCCATGCGCGCTTTGGGCCAGGTCGGCGTCGAGAAACTGGCCGACAGGCCATATACCGAGCTCAGCGGCGGCGAGCGCCAACTCGTCCTGATCGCCCGGGCCTTGGCGCAGGAGGCCGGCGTTCTCGTCCTAGACGAGCCGGAGACCGGCCTCGACGTCGGCCGTCGCCAGCGCCTGATGGCGCTCCTGCGGCAATTGGCCGATCAGGGTCGCGCCGTGCTTCTCTCCTCGCATTTCCCCGACAATGCGCTGCTTTTCGCCGATCATGTCGCGCTTCTCGCCGACAACCGCGTGATCGCATCGGGCGCGCCGGGGGAGGTGGTGACGAAGGAGCGGCTGTGGAAAGTCTATGGCGTCGAAGTGGCGCTGCCGCTGGCGACGCGCGGGGCGAATTTGGCTGCGCCAACTGGTAATTAGTACAATGATAACCTATGGATATTCCGCGGCGGCGCCGATATGATGCCGCCGCAATTTTGACACTGAACCGACATGTAGGCGTTCGCGCCGCGGCAATTCCGCCGCCAGGATGCGAGCCGCTGCTGTTGCGCACCTTTGAGGAGGGGTGAGCAATGAGGAAACTGCTTGCGGCGCTGGCGGCCGGCTCGGCCGTCATGGCGCCCATAACTTCCGCCTATGCCGGCGACGCGAATAATGTGGCGTCCAGCGACACGGTTGCGGCTGCAAGCGGGCGTCATTCCGCGACGCAAGCAAAAAACAGGACCGCGAGCAAGAATAACAAAACGAGCGGGGCGAATAATACAACCGCGAGCGCGAATGGCGCATACGACCTTGGCGACATTTACATCTATGTATTGGGTGGCTCGCCGGGCTCGTTCAATTCCTTCAGCGGCGCTTACATCTCCTCGAAACAGATTCAGACCTTTTCGGCCCTGACGCTCGATCGCGCGCTCAATCTGGCGCCGGGCGTCGTTTCGGCGCCCGCCGGCGGTTCGCGCAATCAGCAGGAAATCTACATCCACGGTTTCAACCGCTATGAGATTCCGCTCTATGTCAACGGCATCCGCTCCTATTATCCGGCCAGCAACCAGCTCGATTACGGTCCGCAACTGACCGACGACATCGCCCGAATCCAGATCGCCAAAGGCTATGTGTCGGTGATCGACGGACCCGACGGCTTGGGCGGCGCCGTCAATATGATCACCAAAAGGCCAACCCGGCCCTATGAAGTCGAAACGCACGATGTGCTTCAATTCGGCAACAATGGCGCCTTCGACGGCCTGCTGACCTATCTGCGCCTGGGAACCCGGCAGCAGAATTATTTCCTTCAGGCGAGCGGCACATTCGCCAAATATAACGGCTGGGAGCTGCCCTTCGGCTTCACCCCTTCGCCGAAGTCCGACGAGAACGGAGGCCACCGCAATTGGTCGCAGTCCAATATTCTGACCGGCGCGGTTACGGGGGGCTATACGCCCAATGCAACTGACGAATATGTGTTGCGCTATTCGGTCGACAATATGAATAAATATTCCTCGCCGACCAGCACCGGCTTGAAGTCGAAGAATTTTTCCTGGCCGTTTTGGCAGACGGAGAACCTGACCTTCTCTTCCACGACGCTCATCGATCCGTCCGATTACGTCAAGACCAAGGCCTTCCTCCAGTCCTTTGATCAGGACATGCAATCGTACAAAGACGCGGCGCGCAAGATCCAGCAAGGCAATAGCTCCTTCGACCTTTTCTCGCGCGACTGGGTCGCTGGCGGGTCGGTCGAGGCCGGCCATGATTTCGGCGGCGTCGACACGCTGAAAGGCTTGCTGTTCTATCAGCAGGAGCACCATACCGAATGGCGCAACCTCTTCGTCAATTCCTCGGGAACAGGCAAGGGCTGCACGACCAATGTCGTCTGCCTGACGGAGCCGCACCAATACGCGCAGCAGTCGATGTTCACCGCCGCGCTGGAAAATACCTATCATCTGACCCCGACGATCGACCTTGTGCAGGGCGTCAGCGGCAACTGGCAGAACCAGCAGCAGGCCCAGGATTACATTCTCATCGGCAGCGGCAAAAAGGCGGCCTATACGTTCGTCAATTATCCGCTGCAGAACCATTCGCACGTCGATTGGCAGGGCGCGGCGATCTGGAATTACGAGCAGGACGCCAAAGTCTACGCCAATGTTTCCAGCCGTTCGCGTTTCCCGACGCTGTGGGATCTTTACGGCACAAAATTCGGCAACAGCCTGCCCAATCCATTCCTTCAGCCGGAATATGCGACCAATTTCCAGATCGGCTGGTCCAAGCTCTGGGGGCCGAAAACCCAGGTGTCGGTGGACGTCTATTATTCGATCGTCAAGAACATGATCCAGCAGGTCGACGTTTTCGACCAAACAACCAATCAAGTCGTGAGCATGAACCAGAACGTCGGCAACGGCGACCGCTATGGCCTCGATCTCGGCGTGGACTATCAGTGGACGAGCGAGTTGGACACCGGCGGCAACCTGACGCTGATCCAGGACGAATTGACCAGCCCGTCCCTTCCGGGCGTCAAACCGACGGGCGTGCCGAGCTACAAGGGCATGGTCTATCTCCATTATACGCCGACGGATAAGATCACGGTGACGCCCAACGTCGAATTCGCCGGCGACCGCTGGGACCAGGTGCAGGGAACCTATGTGGCGACCGGCGCCTACGTCCTGGCGAATATCGGCGCGACCTACAACATCGAGCCGAATGTCACCCTCCTTGCCAGCGTCACCAACATTTTCGACGAGACTTATGCGCTCAAAAGCGGCTACCCCGCTCCGGGCCGCACTTTCCTCGCCGGCGTGCACGCGACGTTCTGACAGCGACGCAATTTCGCGGCGACAGCGCGCCGCCGCGAATCTCGGGGATCGCAGGCGCGGGAGAAGAAGCAATGTCCCTCGGAAGCCGCGCCTTGCGCGCCGCCTTTGCGGCCTTTTTTCTGATGGTCGCGCCGGCCTGCGCGCGGCAGGTCAAAGATATGGCCGGCGACGTCGTCACCGTGCCGGATCGGCCGATCCGGGCGGTGGCCTACAATCCGCCGATCTCCTATTTCATCGCCGTCGTCGCGCCCAAGGCGCTTGTCGCCCTCAATCGCCCCCCGACCGCCGACGAGCGCCGCCATCTGCCGCCCTCGGTCCTGGCCCTGCCAGTCATCGGCTCGTGGTTCGACCGCATGAACAGGGAGGCTCTGGTCTCCTTGCATCCCGACGTGGTGCTGATCGAGCCGAGGGGCTCCGTCGCGGATGAGGCCGCGAGCGAACTGCCAAGGCTTGGTCTTGCCTTCGCCCGCGTTCGTTACGATCGTCTGAACGATATCGCTCCGCTGTTCCGCTTTCTCGGCCAGCTGCTCGGCCATCCGCAACGCGGTGACGCGCTGGCCGCCTATGCCGAGCGCAGATTGCGAGAGACCGACGCTCGCGTCGCCAAAATACCCGAATCCCAGCGTCCGAAAGTCTATTACGCTCGCGGGCCGGATGGGCTGCAAACGGCCTGTGGCGAGGGAACGCAACTTGAGGTCACCGTCCGCGCCGGCGGCCGGCCGGCCCTGCTCTGCGGTTTCGGTCCGGGCCGGAGAGGCCGTCGAAATGTTTCGCTCGATCAGGTGATCGCCATGCGGCCGGATGTGATTTTCGCCACCGATCCGGCCTTCCTGAAAACGATCCACAGCGATTGGCGCTGGAAGGCGGTCAAGGCGGTCGCCGACGGCAGGGTCTATCTCGCGCCGACCGATATGGGCGGATGGATCGATCGCCCGCCGCTCTTTACCCGCCTGCTCGGTCTGACCTGGGCCTATGACCGGCTTTACGAGACGCCAAAAAAGGCCGACGCGGACATCGCCGCCGCCAAGGCGAAATTCTTCAAATTGTTCTTCCACGAATCGCCGCCAAAGTAGCCCGAGCCGGCAAAAGCGTTTTTCCTTGCTCCCGGTCAAACAAGGACGGCTGCTGCGGGGTTATGAGGAGCGCAGAAGTTGACCGACGGCGTTCGCGCCGCCGGTTGGTCTCTGCTTCCGCCCGGCCGGAAGCGGAGGCCGCTCGCATAGCGGCGGACTCGGACGCAATTCGCCACAGTCTTTTGGAGAGGATCGAATGAAAGAATCGGCGCTTGGCGGAATCGGACATAATTCCCAGGACGTCTCCATTCGCGTGGAAGTCCGCTTGTTCAATACCCTGTCGAAATATACCCGCTGCTTAAGCGACTCGAACATTTTGGAATTTCCGGCGGGCGCCCGGATCGGGGACGTGGTCGATCAATTGAAACTGCCGGCGCCGGAAGTGTTTCTTGTCCTCTTGAACGGCAGGGACGTGACGCCCGGTCCCTACCAGGGCGGTGTGATCAATCGCGAAAGAGAACTCGAAAACGGCGACGTCGTCGCTTTTTCGGGTCCCGTTCCCTACAGCTACGGTTACGGCTCTCCGGTCGTGTAGGATTCGTGGCCACTCCGGCGTCCTCGCCGGCGCGGACGCCGTCGGTCATTCTCTGTTTCCGACGGCGTAAGCCTTTATGCGGCGGGGGAAGCGCCGATGGCGCAGGCGCGGCGCCATCCAAGACGCAACTTTCCTCCGACGGCGAAAATCGCTAGCATTTGCCTCAATCTCGGGTTTCACTTGGGAAGTCCCGGAAAAACGGCCAAATCGCCTGATCGGGGGGCAGAGATGCGAACGTCGGCATACGCTTTTCTTTTCGTTACGTTGATCGCCGTTCCCGCGGCGGCGGCGACGAAAATGTCGGGCAAGGAAATCTGCGGAAAGTCTAATCCGAGGTATTCGATCGACATGGGGGATCAGTCCGGGCGAGGCTTTTCGATCCAGAAATCCCGGTGCTCATGGGAAGCGCCCGTCGAAATTGAAGGAATTAAAAGCAAGACTTCTGTCGATGTTTCCGCTTCGGAAATGCGCGGGATGAAGTGGAAGGATAACGGTTACAGCACAACGATAATGGAGAACGGAGATAAATTTACCGTGCATTACTTAGGCTGTGGCCATACGACAAAGGATGGCGGAGGCGTTTTTGAAGGAAAATGGAAATTCGTCAGCGGAACCGGCAAGCTAAAAGGCCTGAAAGGCGGCGGAACCTATAAGGGCTCCGGCGCTTCCGACGGGTCCGGCGTTGTGGAGGTGGAGGGCGAATACGCCTTCAAATCCGCAGGCGCGGCGAAGCCGACTTCAACAAAATAGACAGGCCGGCGTGTGGCGGCCGCGCGGGAGGCGGCGTCCCGGTTAAGAGTCGGCAGCGATGCGGCCTCGTCCCCAAAAACTTGATGCGTGGAGACGACGGCGGCATAAACGCCCTGGTCGTGACGAACGCGGCGCTTCGGCCGCGGCCGCGTCCCGAGCGACGACAGGGCGCAAGAGCTTATGGATAACGACGATCAGACAGTTGGCGCGCAGCTCCGCGTGATCGTCGCGCCGGGCGTTCGCATCGGACCGGGTAAGGCGGCCCTGCTGCAAGGCATCAAGGAAAGCGGCTCGATCTCCGCCGCCGGCCGCAGCGTCAGCATGAGCTACAAGCGCGCCTGGTATCTTGTCGAAGCGATGAACGGGCATTTCGGCGAACCTTTGGTTATCGCCGTCAAGGGCGGCCGCGCCGGCGGCGGCGCGCGGCTGACGCCTTTGGGCGAGGAGGTGCTCGCCGCATTTCGTGAAATGGAGAAGCGCGCGCAAAACGCCGTCCGGCCTGTGTTGCGGCGCCTTCAGGATAAGGTCGCGCCGCGCGAGGCGGCCGATGAGTTTCTACGAAAGCGCTAGTGACAGAACCCGGACTCGGGTATAGCGTTATAGCGTCATGGCTATATGGCTCGACGTCAAAAAAGCGCGGAAGCGCCGAGCGGCGGCGTCGAGAACGCCTTGATGTGCGGGATTCCCGGTTACGCTTCCGATATCGGTTTGCTCCTCCTCAGGGCCGGGAATCCCGTGACGTCATTTGCCGTCTCGGTCGCGGGCGCGGGAGGAAAAGAAAAGCATGCAGAAATCGCTCCATATCGATCCCGTCAAATGCACGGGGTGTCTGCAATGCGAAATGGCTTGTTCCTATGAGAAAACCGGAACAGTCAATCCGTCCAAGTCGCGCATCAAGATTTTCGATTTCGAGCATGAAGGCCGCAAGGTTCCCTATACCTGCACGCAATGCGCGGAAGCCTGGTGCATGAATTCCTGTCCGGTCGACGCCATAAGGCTCGATCCGAACACCGGCGCCAAGGTCGTTTTCGAGGACGCCTGCGTCGGCTGCAAGGTCTGCACGATCTCGTGCCCCTTCGGGACAATCAATTACATGGCGGATGTCGGCAAGGTGCAGAAATGCGACCTGTGCTTCGGCGATCCCGCTTGCGCCAAGGCCTGCCCCACCGGCGCCATAACCTTTATCGACTCCGATTGGACGGGCCTCGATCGTATGCGCGAATGGGCCGGCCGGACCAACGCCGCAGTGCTCTGAGAGGATACGACCATGGGCTGGAACAGAAAAATCCTGCGCGTCAACCTGACCGAAGGAACCTTCGCCGAAGAGCCGCTGCGCATGGAGTGGGCGATGGATTATCTCGGTTCGCGCGGCCTCGCGACCAAATATTACGTCGAGGAGAACGATCCCAAAGTCGATCCGCTCTCGCCGGAAAACAAGATGATCATGGCCACCGGGCCGCTGACCGGCACCATGGCCTCGACCGGCGGACGCTATACCGTCATCACCAAGGGCCCGCTGACCGGCGCGATCGCCTGCTCCAATTCGGGCGGCTTTTTCGGCGCCGAATTGAAATTCGCCGGCTGGGATATGATCATTTTCGAGGGCAAGTCGCCCAAGCCGGTCTATCTTTATCTTGAGAACGACAAGCCAGAATTGCGCGACGCCTCGCATTTGTGGGGAACGTCCTGCTGGCACACGGAAGAGACGATCAAGAAAGAGCTTCAGGACCCGCAGATCCGCGTCTCCTCGATCGGAGTCGCGGGCGAGAAGGGGGTCCTCTATGCCTGTATCGTCAACGATCTGCACCGGGCGGCCGGCCGTTCGGGGGTAGGCGCGGTCATGGGCTCGAAGAACCTCAAGGCGGTGGCGCTCCGCGGCACCAAGGGCGTTTCGGGCATCAAGGATTTTAAGGAATTCCTCAAAGTCACCGCCGAGAAGAAGAAGGTTCTCGCCGACAACGCCGTCACCGGCGAAGGATTGCCGAAATTCGGCACCCAGGTGCTGATGAACGTCATCAACGAGATCGGCGCGCTTCCGACCCGCAACCACCGCGACAGCCAGTTCGAGGACGCCTCGAAAATCTCGGCCGAGGCGATGTACGAAAAGCGTCCGAGCGACGGCAAGGCGCAACTCGTCACCAATGCCGCCTGTTTCGGCTGCACCATCGCCTGCGGGCGTATATCGAAAATCGACGAGACCCATTTCACCGTCGTCAACAAGCCCGAATATTGGGGCGCGTCCGGCGGCCTGGAATATGAAGCCGCCTGGGCGCTGGGCGCCGCCAATGGCGTCGGTGATCTCGAGGCGCTGCAATACGCCAATCTCCTCTGCAACGAGCAGGGCATGGACCCGATCTCCTTCGGCGCCACGGTGGGCGCGGCGATGGAGCTCTATCAAATGGGCGTCCTGACCAAGGAGCAGATCGGCGTCGAGGCGCCTTTCGGTTCGGCCGCCGCCTTGGCCGCCATGGCGGAAATGACGGCGAAGGGCGAAGGGTTTGGCGCCGAGCTGGGCCTTGGCTCCAAACGCCTTTGCGAAAAATACGGCCATCCGGGATTGTCCATGAGCGTCAAGGGCCAGGAATTCCCCGCCTATGACGCGCGCGGCATCCAGGGCATGGGCCTGACCTACGCCACGTCCAATCGCGGCGCTTGCCACTTGCGGTCCTATACGGTGGCGTCCGAAGTGCTCGGCATTCCGGAAAAGACCGACCCGCTTTCGACCGACGGCAAACCCGCTCTGGTCAAGGCGTTCCAGGACGCGACCGCCGCTTTCGACGCGGCAGGCATCTGCATCTTCACCAGCTTCGCCTGGACCCTTGCCGATGTTCAGCCGCAGGTGCAGGCGGCTTGCGAAGGCGATTGGTCGCTGGAGAAGCTCAATGAAGTCGGCGAGCGCATCTGGACCATGGAAAAAATGTTCAATCTCGCCGCCGGCTTGACCAAGGCCGACGACACATTGCCGCCGCGCCTGCTCAATGAAGGGGTCAAGACCGGCCCCGCCAAGGGTCTCGTCAGCGGCCTGCCCAAAATGCTGCCCGAATATTACGAAATTCGCGGCTGGGACGCCGAAGGCGTGCCGAAAAAGGAAACGTTGGATCGCCTGGGCCTGTGAGCCCGCCGCGCGCCGTCTTCGCAATTTTCACGTAGCTGCCGGCCCGCCCCCTTGCGGGGGCGGGCGGTTGACGCCACTCTTTGATAATGCGCCTTTTTATGGGACCGTCGCATGAAATATCTGCTTTTGGGGAATGGTCCGGCCGGCGTCGTCGCCGCCGAAACTCTGCGCCAGGTCGATCCGGCCGGAGAGATCGTCATGACCGGCTGCGAGAACGAGCCGCCCTATTCGCGCATGGCCATTCCTTATCTGCTCAAGGGCGGCATCAATGAAGTCGGAACCTATCTGAGGAAGGCGGGCGACCATTTCGACAAGCTGCGCGTCCGGCAGATCGAGGCCAAGGCCGTCGCGCTCGACACGGACAAGCGCAACGTGACTTTCAGCGACGGGCGAACCGAAAGCTATGACCGTCTGCTCATCGCCACCGGCTCCCATCCGATCCACATTCCCATTCCCGGCGCCGACCTGCCGCAGGTGCAGACCTGTTGGACGCTTCAAGACGCGCGCGCCATCGCCAATCTGGCCAAGCCCGGCGGGCGCGTCGTGCAATTGGGCGCCGGCTTCATCGGCTGCATCATCATGGAGGCCTTTCACGCCCGCGGCACGCACCTCACCGTGGTCGAAAAGGGCGACCGCATGGTGCCGCGCATGATGACGCATGTCGCCGGCGGCATGATCAAGGAATGGGTGGAAAAGAAGGGGATCAGCGTGCGCACCGGCGCGAGCATCGAGCGCGTCGATCCGGCCGGGGACGGCAATGGAGTCTTCGTCACTTTGTCCACCGGCGAAAAAATCCCCGCCGATCTCGTTGTCATGTCGGCGGGCGTGCGGCCCAATATCGACTTTCTGAAAGCGACGCCGGTCAAAGTCGAGAATGGCGTGGTGGTCAACCTCAAGATGGAAACCTCGGCGCCCAATGTTTACGCGGCCGGCGATGTCGCCGAAGGCCCAGATTTCTTCACCGGCGAAAATCTCGTTTCCGCCATTCAGCCCAACGCCGCCGACCAGGCGCGCGTCGCGGCCCTCAATATGGCCGGGAAGAATGTCGAATTGCCGGGCGTCCTGCCGATCAACGTCCTGGACTCGCTCGGCCTGATTTCGACCTCCTTCGGCCAATGGTGGGGCGGCGAGGACAAGGACGGCGTCGAATTCGTCGATCCTGAGCGCTTCCGCTATATCAGCCTTCAATTCGAGGGCGACGTGCTGATCGGCGCGACCTCGCTCGGCCACACCCAGAATGTCGGGGTTTTGCGCGGCCTGATCCAGAACCGCACCCGCCTCGGCCAATGGAAGGACGAATTGAAAAAGGATCCCACGCTCTATAAGGAGGCCTATCTCGCCGTGACCAATGGCGTGGCGAGCTTTGGCCATTGACAGCTTACTGGTGAGATGAACGTCACACTGAAACTCTACGCCGGGCTGGCCGACTATTTGCCGCCGGGCAGCCGCGACAACCGCGCTGAGCTTTCGCTTGGCGAGGACGCGACGGTCGGCGCGGTGATCGAGCGTCACGCCCTGCCGGAAAGGCTCGTGCATCTGGTGCTGGTGAACGGCTTGTTCGTGCCGCCGGCAGAGCGCCGCGCGCGCCGCCTCCACGCGGGCGATCAATTGGCGATCTGGCCGCCCATCGCCGGTGGATGAGGCGCCGGAAAATTGGACCGAACTGACGCGCGAGGTCTCCGCGACGCCGGTCGAATACGCTCATGCTTTGCGCGGCGCTTTCCCGACTGGCCTCAGCGGCGGCCCGCTGCAATATCGCGTCGACGCCGGCGAGGTGAAGATCGAGGTCGAATTGACGCCGGGCCCGGAGCGGCGCATCGCCCTTCTGGTGCTTCCCACCCTCCACGTGCGCATCCGGTTTCTTTCTGGCGACCCCGAAGCGCGCGCGCGTGTGCTGCGCCACATGGACCTCGCCATGCGCCGCGGCGGCGGATAAGCAGGGGTTCAAAATCAACGGCGAACTGCTAATTTCCCTCGACGGAAAAGCTGAAGCTT
>CAYRNB010000010.1:0-6032 GCA_964425315.1 uncultured Rhodoblastus sp. | reverse complement strand
TGCGGGCCGGAAGGGTGATCGGCGCGACCGAGCTTGGCCTGCTCGCTTCGCTCGGCCTGGCGGAGGTCGAGCTGCGGCGGCGCCCGCGCATCGCCTTTTTCTCCACCGGCGACGAGCTGGCCTCGATCGGCCGTCAACTCGCGCCCGGCGAAGTCTATGACAGCAACCGCTATACCTTGCATGGCGCGCTCGCCCGACTGGGCGTCGAGGCGCTCGACATGGGCGTAGTCAAGGACGATCCGGGGCGGCTGGAAGCGGCCTTCCGCGAGGCGGCCGACCAGGCCGACGCCATATTGACGACCGGCGGCGTGTCGGTGGGCGAGGCCGATTACGTCAAGACCATCATGTCGCGGCTCGGCGAAATCCGATTCTGGAAGATCGACCTCAAGCCGGGGCGGCCGATGGCCTTCGGGCGCATCGGCAAATGCTGGCTGTTCGGCCTGCCGGGCAATCCGGTGGCGGTCATGGTGACCTATTACCAGATCGTCCGGGACGCCCTGCGCAAGCTTCAGGGCGTTGATCCGATCGCGCCGCAGCCGACTTTTCGGGTCGAGGCGGCGGAAGGCTTTCGCAAGGTCGTCGGCCGGCGCGAATTCGTTCGCGGCTTGCTGTTCCAGGCGGAAGGCGGCTGGAAGGTCAGGCCGTGCGGCCGGCAGGGCTCCGGCGTGTTGAGTTCGATGGTCGAGGCGAATTGCTTTATTGTCGTCCCGGAAGAATCCGGGAGCGTCGCGGCCGGCGATTGGGTCGATGTGCAGCCGTTCCACGGCATGTTCTAGATTCGGCCACGGGCGCCCCGGGAGGGTTCGATGGAAGATCGCCAGCTTTTGCGCTACAGCCGGCATCTCAATCTGCCGCAAATCGGTTTCGCCGGGCAGGACAAGCTTTTCGCCGCGCATGTGGTCCTCATCGGCGTCGGCGGCCTGGGTTCGCCGGCCGCGCTTTATCTGGCCGCCGCCGGCGTTGGCCGCCTGACGATTTGCGACGGCGATGTCGTGGACCTGACCAATCTCCAGCGCCAGATCGTTCATCGCGAGGCGAGCGAGGGCGTGAACAAGGCGGTCTCCGCCGCGGGCACGCTTGCTGAGCTCAATCCGGACTGCAAGGTCATCACGGTCGAAAAGCACGTCGGGGCGACGGAGTTGATGGCGCTTGCCGCCGGCGCCGATCTGGTGGTCGACGGCAGCGACAATTTCGCCACGCGTCACGCTGTCAACCGCGCCTGCGTCGCGCATCGCGTCCCGCTGGTGAGCGGCGCGGTCATACGCTACGCCGGCCAATTGGCGGTGTTCGACCTGCGTCGCGCCGAATCCCCTTGCTACCATTGCCTTTTTCCCGACGAGGGAGCGAGCGACGGCGAGCGCTGCGCCACCATGGGCGTTTTTGCGCCGCTGACCGGGGTGATCGGCGTCATGCAGGCGGGCGAAGCTCTCCGCCTTATTACCGAAGGCCATTCCCCCGTCGCGGGACGTATGATGCTCTTCGATATGCGCGCCATGGAATGGCAAACCATGGACGTTCCGAAAAATCCGCATTGTCCGGTTTGCGGGGAGAAAGCGCAGCCGGGCAGGGAATCCGCCGACGAGCGCAAAGGACGGGAATGAGTTTTGGTCTGGCCGGCGGCGGCTTCTCCGAACGTCTTTCGCTCGAGGTCGCCTGGGCGTGGCTCGACGCGCGGCCCGCGCCTCTGGCTGCCGAGGACGCGCCACTGGCGGAGTCCGCGGGGCGCGTGCTTGCGGAGGCCATTTATTTCTCGGGCGACCGGCCGCCGATCGCCCTTGCATTGATCGACGGCTACGCCGTCCAGGCGGAAAGCGCCCTGGGCGCCAGCGCCTATAATCCCTTGCCGCTGACCCTGTCGTCCGAGGGGGCGGCGGTGGCGCCGGGCGCGGCGTCGCCGGTTCGGGCCGGAACGGCGGCGCCTGAGGGCGCCGATACGGTCCTGCCCCTGTCATTCGGCGAGGTTTTGGGCGGAATGCTGCACGTCTGCGAGGCGGCGCCGCGCGGGGCGGGGCTTGCCCGGCGCGGCGAAGCGGCGGCGGCCGGCGACCTGGCTCTGCCTGCGGGGCAATTTCTCGGATCTGCCCAACTCGCTCTCGCCGCTTCGATCGGCCTGACCCACTTGAAACTGGTTCGGCGCCCGTCGGTCGCCCTATGGGTCGCCGGCGCCAAGCCGCCTGCTCGCGAATCGCTGGCCCCCGCCTTGTCGGCTCTGATCGCGCGAGATGGTGGGACGGCGCAATTGGTCGCTTCCGACGATGCGCCTCCGCCCGGCGCAGATGTCCTGCTGATGGCGGGGCGCAGCGGCTGGGGGGCTGATGACGACGCTTTGACGCGCCTGAGATCATGGGGCGGCGAAATCGCCCATCATGGCCTGGCTTTGACGCCGGGCGGCTCGGCGGGCCTCGGCGTTCTCGGCGAGGCGCCGGTCCTGCTTCTGCCAGGCGATCCTTATGCCGCGCTCGCGACCTATGAGGCTCTCGCGGGCCGGTTGATCCGGCGTTTCGCCGGGCGGCCCGCCGCTTTCGCCGGTCCGACGCGGCGCCTGAAACTGGCGCGCAAGATTGCTTCGCCGGTGGGGGTGGCGGAATTTGCGCTGGTGGCCTGCGAGGCGGAAGTGGCCTGGCCTATGACGCCTTCGCCTTCGGACGGGCTCGCCACGCTGGCCAGGGCCGACGGTTTCGTGCTGATCTCAGCCGGGCAGGAAGGTTTTGGGGAAGGCGCCGAAGTCGAGGTTGTAATGCTGCGCTCGGGAGGGTGGGAATGAGCAAGGAGCCGCAAGCCGGGACGCGGCAGCAACAGTTTCTCGACGTGGTCAGCCGCGACGAGGCCGAGTCGCGCTTTCGCCAGCATCTTAATCTTATGCCGCTCGGCGAGGAAAAAGCGCCGCTGAGCGGCTGTCGCGGCCGCGTTCTCTCCCGCGACCTGGCGTCCGAAGTGGACGTTCCCGGCTTCGATCGGTCGAATGTCGACGGTTTCGCCGTGCGCTCGGCCGATGTCGAAGGCGCAAGGCCCGACGCGCCGCGCCGCCTCGCTTTGACCGGCGAATTGCTGACCCCCGGCGTGACGCCGGCGCGCGAAATTCCGCCCGGCGGCGCGACCACCATCGCCACCGGCGGCATGATCCCGCGCGGCGCCGATGCGGTGGTCATGGTCGAATGGACCGATCTCGCCGCGGATGGGTGCGTCGAAGTGCGGCAGGCCGTCGCCCCTGGCGGGATGATTTCCGCGGCGGGCTCGGACATTGGCGCCGGGGAGACCGTGCTGCGGCAGGGGACCGAACTCGGCTCGCGCGAGATCGCGCTGCTCGCCGCCATTGGCGTGGGCGAAGTCCCTGTTTTCCGGCGTCCCCGCGTGGCGATCCTCTCGACCGGCGACGAGCTGATCGCGCCGGGGCAAAAGATCGCTCCCGGCCAGGTTTTTGACAGCAACGGCCCGATGCTCGCCGCCGCCGTCGAAGAACTGGGCTGCGAAGCGCTGCCTTTCGGCGTCGTCGTCGATAACGAGCAACGCATGGAGGCGGCCGTCGATGAAGCCCTCGCCTCCGGCGATGTCGTGCTTCTGTCAGGCGGCACGTCGAAAGGCGCGGGCGACCTGGCCTATCGCGCCGTGGCGCGATTCTCCGATCCCGGCGTGGTCGTCCACGGCGTCGCCTTAAAACCCGGAAAACCCCTCTGCCTCGCCATCACCCAGGGCAAGCCGGTGGTGATCCTGCCCGGCTTTCCGACCTCGGCCATGTTCACCTTCCACGAATTCATCGCGCCGGTCCTTCGCGCCTTCGCCGGCCTGCCGCCGGAGCGCCGCGAAAGCCAGGCGGCGCGTTTGGCCGTCAAGGCGATGACGGAATTCGGGCGCACGACCTATACGCTGGTCTCGTTACTTGAGCGGCCCGACGGCGGGCTTGCCGCCTATCCGATGGGCAAGGGATCGGGCGCGGTGACTTCCTTTGCGCTCGCGGACGGATTTTTCGCCGCCCCCGCCGGCGTTGAGGCGATTCCCGCTGAAACCGAAGTCTCGGTCACGCTCATGGGCCGAAACGTCGAAATTGCCGACCTGACTCTCATCGGCAGCCATTGCGTTGGGCTCGATTTTCTCATTGGCCTGCTGGCCCGCGAGGGCGTCAGGGCCAAGGCCCTGGCGGTTGGGAGCACCGCAGGCCTGATGGCGGCGAAACGTGGGGAATGCGACATTGCCGGCGTTCATCTCATGGATCCCGCGACCGGCGTTTACAATCTGCCGTTCATCGACGACGCACTCCATCTGGCGAAGGGATATGTCCGCCAGCAGGGGCTGGTGTTTCGCCCGGATGACGCGCGCTTTGCCGGAGGGGACGCCGCCGCTGTCATGGCGGCGGTCGCGTCCGATCCGAAGATTTTGATGGCGAACCGCAACGCCGGCAGCGGCACGCGAATCCTGATCGACCGCTTGCTTGGCGGCGTCAAGCCGTCGGGCTACGCCTATCAGGTCAAGTCGCACAATGCCGTCGCCGCGGCGGTTTTCCAGGGCCGCGCCGATTGGGGCGTGGCGATCGAGACCGTCGCCCGCCATTACGGATTGGGGTTTCTGCCGCTTCAAGGGGAGCATTACGACTTCGTGATTCCGGCAAAACGCCTTTCGCGCGGCCCCGTGCAGCGATTTCTCGCTTTGCTCGAGGACGCCGCGACGCGACGCGCCTTAGGCGACCTCGGTTTTCCGCCGCAGCCTTAGGCGGGTCGCTTTTCGCGCAGCGGATCTGCGCAATTAACGGAACCTCGATTTAGGTCCAACCGGCGCGACCCGGCGCCGGACTTTGATGGCTGTGGGGTGAGAAAAACGCATAGATGCCGCCGCAAGCTGCAATGCGATGCGGCTGTCGGCAAATGCTCGCAGAAAAATGACAATTTCGAGGAAAAGCGCAAGCGGAAGACCATCAGGCGGGCCACGGCGGCGCTAAAGCTTGCAATGCGGACGCCGCCCCCCATATCAGGCATAGCCGAGGCTCAACCCTTTGAGATGTTGAGCGAAACGCTCGCCACGGACGCGCCCCGGCGGGCGTTGTTTGTTTCCGTGGCTACCCGATAAAGGGGAGCGGCCATGTTGGCGCCATTGTTGCAGTGCAATATCCGAGATGCAGGTTGGTTGCCATCTGATTTGGATGGCGCATAGCCGCCGGCTCGGGGCTGACAATGCGCCAGCCCGACAGCGCAAGAGGTGAATGATGGATTATGGAATACTCGCCGCCATGCTGACGATCGGCGCCGCGTGGGTCTTGACCCATTGTGTGAGGAACGGGTGCGGAGAGGGGCGCGGCGAATGATCGCCCGCCAACAAGTCAGCAATCCAGATGATTTGAAGGCCAGAGAGCCGACCGGAGCGGACGCCGCCGCCTGTTAGGGTCCGCGGATAGCGTCATGCGCTTCGCAGCCGCTTGCGGCAATGCCGAAAAATCTGCAATGGGGCGGGCGCTTGGCGTCCGCCCCATGCCTTTTGCTTGTTCGCCCGGCAAATCCGGCAGAACGGCGCCGTCACTCGCGCCGCAGGCCGAGCAGGGCGTCAACGCCCCCAGCGATCTTCGGCTATGGCCTCTCGTCGGGCAATCGAGGTCGCGCCGGACGCAACGGCGCCCGAACACCGACGTGTGCGACAGACTCGATAAACGCGCGTCGGGAAAAACTGCTGCCTCAGCCGGAAAGCGGCTTAAATATCAATCAGGTAATGCTGACGGCCCGAGAGATAGCTGACAGATTGTACCGGGCACATGGTTGACACTTTCCGCTTTGGAGGCGGGAGGGGTCGATGCCGTGGAAGGAGTGTTCGGTGATGGATGAGCGCTTGCGTTTCGTGGCGCGGCTTCTGGAAGGCGAAACGATGAGCGACGTCTGCCGGGAGTTCGGCATTTCGCGCCAGACCGGCTACAAGATTTTCAACCGATACAAGGAATGCGGCCTGGAGGCGCTGGCCATATGAGCCGACGGTCGATCAGCGCGCTGTCGGTAAAGAATACCGCTAGGCGAAGGGCTCTCTGCGCTCGATAAACCCACCTCGGCAAGAGCCGC
>CAYRNB010000009.1:48889-51140 GCA_964425315.1 uncultured Rhodoblastus sp. | reverse complement strand
GGGAGGCAGCCCATGGGGAGGCAGCCCTTTCAGTTGGTGACCGGCGCATTGGCGAACGAATGGCCAGAACGCCGATCGTTCGCCCATTGACAATTTGCGGATAGGGAGGCGCCGCCATGCTCGCCTGGATTGCAACAAGGCTGTTCTACGCCATTATCTTCTTCTCGCTCGGCGCATGGGTTGCGACCGTTTCGCCTAGCACGAAGCGCGTCGTTCGCGAGGCCGCACAAATCAGTTCGCAAGCCTTCGAAACGGCGCGCGAATGGACCTTGAAGACGCTGAGGCATGATAAGGACGAGGCCGCGCCCGCCCGACCCTCCGCGGCGGCGGCGGCCCCGCCGCCAGCGCCGGTCCCGATCGCCGGCGACCTGCTGCAGCACGCGCGCCAGGCTTATGCGAACCATGATATATTGGGCGCGATCAACGCCTATCGCGGGTACATCGATCGCAATCCCGATTCCGTCGAGGCGCGCGGTGAACTTGGCAATGTCTACTTCGCCAGCGGCCGCTTGCGCGACGCGGGGCAGATGTATTTCGAGGCTGCCATGATAAAGCTGAAAAGTGGCGATATCCGAGGCGCCGAAGCCATGCTCAATGCGGTCCGCAAATGCGACAGCACCCTTGGCGACGACCTGGCCCGCGAGATCGCCAAGGCCAAGACGAAGACGATATGATCGCTCGCGCCGAAAAAGGCGCCGCCTCGGGGATGAGCCTGTGAGCAAGAAGCTGAAGGCCGCCTCCAACAAGGGGGGAAAGAAATACGCTCCGGCCAATGGGCGGGGCGCGGTCATCGTCGTCAGCAATTTGAAGGGCGGCTCCGGCAAAAGCACGATCGCCTTCAATCTCGCCGTCTGGCTTGCCGCCAAGGGCGGCGAGCCGCTCCTGGTCGATATCGATCCGCAAAAGACTTTGAGCGATCTCGTCTCGGTTCGCGATGAAATTGGCGCGGAGCCAGGCGTCGCTTCCCCCAGCGAGCGCCTGAACATCGTGGCCGAAGGCCGATGGACCTTGGTCGATTGCGGCGCTGCGGAAGTTGCGCGAACGAGCGCGGTCGTGCCCCAGGCCGACATCATTCTGGTGCCGGTTCTGCCCAGTCAGGCGGATATCTGGGCGACGCAGCGCTTTCTCGAAATCCTTCGCCCCCAGCGCAAGGCGGACGCGCGCGTGGCGCTTTTCGTCAATCGCGCCGATCCGCCCGACAAGTCGCGAGAAACGCGCGAAACGCTCGCCGCCCTCAAAGTCATGGCGGGCATGTGCGAAGGCGCCGTCGTGCTGCCGACTATGCTCGGCCGCCGCATCGCCTTCTGCCGCAGCCTCAGTGAGGGGCTCGGCGTCTTCGAACTCAAGGCCAAGGCGAAAGCATCGGAAGAATTCCACGCTTTCGCCAAGGCCGTCATGGCCTTGCGCTGATCTTTCAACGCAGCCGGAACTGGAATGAAGCAATGGAAGGCACGGAAAATCAGACCAAGGTCGAGATGGTCCACGATTATCCGAAGCAGGTCTATCCAGACCCGCCGTACCGGCCGCCGGAATATCTGGTCTATCTCGAACAGGCGACCAATGCGCTGCGATCCGTGCGCATTGTCGTCTATGCCGGCATGACGGCCTTTGTCCTGCTCGCCGCCTACGGGTTCTTCCTGATCTATCTCTTGACCAGCGACGCCCGCATCATGTCCGAGCAGACCATGCGCATGGCGGACAGGATGGACGAAATGTCGCGCACCATGCGCTCGATGGATTCGACCATGAGCGACATGAGCTCCAATGTCGGAGACATGCGCTCCACCCTGCTGCAGATGAACCAGCGCATGACCGCGATGGAAACCTCCATCGAGCGCATGACGGCGACCGTTACGCTGATTCAGCATTCGGCGCGCAATCTCGACACCAGTTTCGGGCCGGCGATGGGCATGATGAACCGCTTCATGCCCTTTGGCGTCGGAGGCAATGATTACCGCGGCGCGCCGCCCTACGCGCCGATGCCGCCGCCGACGAGGAGATAAAGTCGGCTGCTCCTTCTGCGAGGAGAGGTCCGCAATTTGCTACGAGCCTCCGCCGCCGATTGGATCTTCGCGGGGGAAAGACGTGAATGACGCGTCCGATGCTATGAATGTCGTCGATTTCGGCGATCTGACGCCTGAGACCAACGCCCTTCTGCAACAGGGGGTCGTCGCCTATCGCGGCGATCGCGCCCATGCCAACGCCCTGTTCCGGAAGGCGTTGGAGCAGGCGCCGCAGGAATTGCCGGTCT
>CAYRNB010000009.1:44903-48789 GCA_964425315.1 uncultured Rhodoblastus sp. | reverse complement strand
TGATAGCGCCGCCGGCTGGGCTCGAGATCGTCGAGATGAAGAACGGCGCTCAGCTCGCCGCGGCGGCCGGGAAAATCCTGCTCAGCATGCCCTGGGAGCCTGAAGACGCGCCGCGCCATACGCGCAAGGCGGACCGGCCCGACCTCCGCCAGATCTGGGCGGATGTCGCGAACCGGGTTCTGGCCGAAACCGGCGACGAGGGCCGGGCGATTCGCATCGCCAACGCCGTCGTCGCCCGCGTCCGACGCAAGGAGCTGAGGTCCTGGCTCGAATGATTCATCTCAAAATCGCGCGCCGCCGCCGGCGCTATAAAGGGAGCGCGAGCAAGGAAGCCTCCGATGGTCGGTAAAGTCGCAATCGTCGAATCCCTGGGCGAAAGCGCCGTCCTCCTGCCCGCCCTGATCGCCGCGGCTCTGGCTGCCAACGATCGGCTGAAAATCCGCCTCACCTTGCTGCAGGAAGCCTCCGCCCGCGCCGCCGAGCCGGGACGCGCCGTGCTTTCGCTCGAAAACGAGCGCCGTTCCGTCGGCCTCGACGATCCCGCCTTCGCCGCGACCGTTTCCGGCGCGCGCCCGCTCGACGCCGCGCATTTCGCCGCGCCCGGCGCGGCGCGCCTGGCCGCCGGCGTCCCTTCCGATCTCGCCGCCATGCTGGCCCCGATCGAAGCCGGCGGCGAGGAAGGAGCGAGCGCGCTGAAAACGCGGCGTGACGCCATCGTCGCCGCCCTTCCCGATTTCGCCGAAGACCGCGTCGCCCATGCGCAGGTCCTGGCGCTCGCCTCGGCGCAGCGCGACGCCGGCGACAGTTTGCATCTTCTGGTCATGGACCTGCATCGGGCGCTCAACCGCCTCGCCGCCGAAACCGCGGTCGAAGACGTCGACGGCGCGCGCGCCGCGGGCCTCGACGACGCCGCTCGCCTCCGCGTCAAAGCCTTTATGCGCGGTTTGAATAGGACTTCGGGCCTCGCTTTCGGCCATCCCGGCCTCGCCACCACCGCCGGACGGATCGGCGCGCGTCTGTCGATCCAGAACGACATCGGCGAGACCGACGCCCACGTCCTGGTCGTCCATGTCGAAGGCTTGACCGCGACCACGACCTATACCGACGTTCACCGCCCCCGCGCCAAATTCTTCATCTTGCTCTTCGAGGGCGAGGAAATGGACTGGAGCCCGCTCGGCGAAAAGCGCCAGCGCAACCTGGCCAAGGGCGAGGTCTTCTATCTCCTGAACGGCGTCTACAAGGCGCGCGACGAAGCCGACCTCGACCGCTTTCTGGAATTCCTCGGCTCGCGCATCGTCTTCCTCATCGACTGGAACAAGGCGCGCAAGGCCCTCCAGCTTTTCACGGACAAGGCGGCGGCGATCGACATTCTTCTCGACGGCGCCAAACATGACGAGGGCCACCGCGCCTTCCTCGAACTCGGCGGCCCGGAACTCGTCTATGAGGCGATCCGCAACGCCGCCGCCGACCGCATCGCCTATGGCGTTCCGCTCGACCGCGCCATCGGCGACGGCGAATGCCAGGCTTTTTTGCGCAATGTCCTGCATGTCGCCTGCGAGGGCCTGAAGGACGGTCGCTCGACGCGGCTGATCCGCGACGAAATCCAGGCCGATCTGTCGCAACGGCTCGATACGGCCGAGCGCGAATTGCTGACCGTCGCTTTGCGCCATCTCGGCCTTACGCGCATGCTGGCGGGCATGATCGAGACGGTCTTCCTGCCCGGCGCCCTGGCGAGCGTCGAGGAACGGCGCAATGTCGTGCGGCGGGCCAAGGCGCTGGAGGCGAAGGCCGACCGCCTGACGGTCGAGGCGCGGAAAATCTTTTCGCGCCTGCGCGACGCCGATCATCTCCTGTCGCTGGTCGACCAGATCGAGGCCGCGACCGATTGTTTCGACGAGGCCGCCTTTTTCATCAGCCTGGCGGAGGGCGACGGCGCCCTTGTCCCGAGCGCGCCGCTCGGCGAGCTCGCTTCCGTCGCCGCGCGCTCGGTCGGGCAATTGGCCCGCGCCATGGAGGGCGCGCTGCTCGTCCCCAAGGGCAGGAGGCTCGACGCGGCCTTCGCTCTCCAATGCATCGACGCCGTCGTCGACGCCGAGCGCGCCGCGGATTCCGCCGAACGCGCCGCCATCGCCGCGCTGATCGCCGGCGCGCCGGCCAAGACGGAGGCGCGCGCGCTGGTTCTCGGAATCGAGATCGCCCGCGCCCTGGAAGAGGCGACCGACCGTCTCGCCCATGCCGCCATGTCGCTGCGGGCGCGCCTGCTGCAGGATCTGTCGGCATGAGCAGCGAGAGGATCGAATTGGGGCTTATCGGCCTCAACGGCGCGCAGCCGGAACTGTCGGCGGCGCTTTATGGCTCCAAGGCGGCCGAACTGGCGCGCATGAGCGCTTTGCATCTGCCCGTGCCGCCGGCTTTCGTCCTGCCGACGAGCCTCTGCGCGGGCGTTCTCGCCGGCGACGAAATGGCGCTGGTGACGCTGCGCGAAGGGCTCGTCGAAGGCGTCGAACGGCTGGAAGCGGCGACCGAAAGGCGGCTCGGCGACGCGCGCGCGCCCTTGTTCGTTTCGGTTCGTTCCGGCGCGGAAAAATCCATGCCCGGCATGCTGGAGACCATTCTGGATGTCGGGATGAATCCGGTGAGCGTTCACGGCCTCATCCGCGCCGCCGGCAATCCCCGCCTCGCCTTCGATTGCTATCGCCGTTTTGTCCAGACCTATGCCGAAGTCGTCGGCGGCGTCGAGGTCCGGCCGTTCGAAGCGGCGCTGGCGCGGATGATGCGCGCGGAAAGCGCGGCGCATGAGGGCGAACTCGATCCGGAGGCGCTGGAAAGGCTGACCGCGGAATTTCTCGACCTGGCCGAGACGCATGACGCGGCGCCGCCCCACGATCCGATGGAGCAATTGTTCGAGGCGGCGCGCGCCGTTTATCTCTCCTGGCGCAGCCCGCGCGCCGAGCTTTACCGCCGGATGAACGGATTGGAGGCTCTGCTCGGCACGGCCGTCACGATTCAGGCCATGGTCTTCGGCAATTCCGGCGGCGGATCGGGCTCTGGCGTCGCCTTTTCGCGCGATCCCGCCACCGGGGCGAAAAAACTTTATGTCGATTTCCTCTTCGACGCCCAGGGAGAGGATGTCGTCTCCGGCCGGCGGACGCCGATCGACGCCGCGCTTCTCGAGCGCCGGCTGCCCGAGGTCGCGCGGCAATTGGCGGAAGGCGCCGAAACGCTGGAGAAGGCGCGCGGCGATGTTCAGGACATCGAATTCACCGTCGAGGACGGCGCGCTTTTCTTCCTGCAGACGCGCGCCGCGAAGCGCACGCCGCGGGCGGCGCTGGCCATCGCGGTCGATCTCGTGTCGGAAGGCCTGATCGACCGCGCCGAAGCCTTGCGCCGCATCGCCGACGTCGATCTCACGAAAGCCGGGATCGCATCCTTCGTTCAGGACGCCCCGTCCGTCGCCAAAGCGGTCGCCGCCGCGCCGGGCGTCGCCTGCGGACGCGCCTGTTTTACCAGCGCCCAGGCGGAAGAGACGGCGCGGCGCGGCGACAAGGCCATTCTCATCCGCCGCGACACCTCCACCGAGGATGTCGCCGGCTTCGCCGCCGCGGACGGCGTTCTCACCGCCATCGGCGGCCGGACCTCGCATGCGGCCGTTGTCGCCCGACAAATGGGCAAGGTCTGCCTGGTCGGCTGTGGGGCCTTGACTGTCGACGCCGACAAACGCGGCGCCGTGATCGGCGGGCGAAAGCTGCGCCAGGGCGACTGGATCGCCCTCGACGGCGCCTCTGGCGAAATCTCGCTCGGCCAGCGGGACATCGTCGTCGCAAGTCCAAAGGAAAGCGCGATCATCCGCAAATGGCGGGAAGAAGCGAAAGCACGGCCAAACTGA
>CAYRNB010000009.1:0-44803 GCA_964425315.1 uncultured Rhodoblastus sp. | reverse complement strand
TCGGCGCGCTCGCGAGAAGACTCGACGTCTCCGTTGGACCGTCCTCCTGGCGATTCGTCCCTCAAGGCGCGACGCAGGATTTTGCCGACATTGGTTTTGGGCAGGTCGGGGCGGAATTCGACATGGCGCGGAATCTTGTAGCCGACGAGATATTTGCGGCAATGAGCGATCAACTCCTCGGCGAGCAGGTCCTCGTCCTTTTTCACTACGACGATTTTGACCGCCTCGCCGGAAACAGAGTCGGGAACGCCGACAGCGCCCACTTCCAGCACGCCGGCGTGCAGCGCGACGACATCCTCGATTTCATTGGGATAGACGTTGAAGCCGGAGACGAGGATCATGTCCTTCTTGCGGTCGACAATGCGCACATAGCCCCGGTCGTCGACGGTCGCTATATCGCCCGTGCGCAGAAAGCCGTCGGGTCCGAGGACTTCGGCGGTTTCGTCCGGACGCCGCCAATAGCCACGCATTACCTGTGGGCCTTTGATGCAGAGTTCTCCGGCTTCGCCGATCGGCAGTTCATTGCCTTCATCGTCGCGGATCGAAATATCGGTATGCGGCAGCGGTACGCCGATCGCGCCATTAAAGGCCTTGAGATCGAGCGGGTTGATGATGGCGGCGGGCGAGGTTTCGGTGAGGCCATAGCCTTCAATCAAGATCGTTCCCGTGACGGAAAGCCAGCGATCCGCCACCGCCTTCTGCACCGCCATGCCGCCGCCCACCACGATTTTCAGCTTGGAGAAATCGAGTCGGCGGAAGGCGGCGTTGTTGAGCAGCGCATTGAACAAGGTGTTCACGCCGATCAGGGCGGTGAACGGATGTTTTGCCAACGTCTTGACGAAGCCGGGGATGTCGCGGGGATTGGCGATCAGCAGGCCGCTCGCGCCGAGCCGGAAGAAGACCAGGCAACTCACCGTCAAGGCGAATATGTGGTAGAGCGGCAAGGCGATGACGATGATCTCGGCGCCCTCTTCGACGAAAGGCCGCACCCACGCGTAGCCCTGTTGCAAATTGGCGATGAGATTGCCATGCGTGAGTTCGGCGCCTTTCGGCGCGCCGGTCGTGCCGCCGGTATATTGCAGCAGAGCCAGATCGTCCGGCCCGAGATCGACCGGCCGCAGCGGCGTCCGCCCGCCAAGGCGCAAGGCTTCGGAAAACGAAACCGCGTCTTTCAGGTCGAAGCGCGGCGTCGCGCGCTTCACATATTTGACGACGAAATTAACAAGCTGGGCGCGGGGCGCGCCGAGCAGGTCGCCGACCCGCATGGTGACGACATGCCGCACGGACGTGCGATCGACGACCTCAGCCAATGCGCCGGCGAAATTCTCCAGGACGACAATGGCTTCCGCCTCGGAATCGCGCAGCTGATGCTCGAGTTCGCGCGCGCTATAGAGCGGGTTGACATTGACGACGACATAGCCGGCGCAGAGCGCGCCAAAGAAGGCGACCGGATATTGCAGCAGGTTGGGCGTCATCAGCGCCACCCGCGCGCCGCGCGGCAGTTTGGCGACGTTCTGCAGATAGGAGCCGAAAGCCTCCGCCAATTGGCGCAGCCGCGCAAAGGAGAGCGTCGCGCCCATGCTGACAAAGGCAGGCCGGTCGGAAAATCGCGCCGCGCTCTCTTCGAAAAGGTGGCGCAGCGAGCGAAATGCGCGGACGTCGATTTGCGGGTCCACGCCTTTCGGATATTCCGAAAGCCATATCCGTTCCATAGCGCCCTCCTCTTCTTCTTGATTCTGGTCATTGCGCCGTAAGGCGGACCATTTTCTGCTTCGGCGCGGCGCGATCAATGACGCCGGTCAATTGCGCCGCCGGCGCGAAGGGCGGATCGCAAAGGGAAGACCCATGCTGGCGCAGCAGTTGAAACTGGTTCTCTTTCTCCTCTTCGTCGCCGCAGCCAATGTCGGCCTCGCCGTCACATGGAAGTGGGGCGCTCTGGCGGGGTTTTTCCTCTTTCTGTTCAGCCTCTTCGCCCTGCAGATCGCGATTCCGGTTCTCGCCTATATCGCGAGCGCGTGGCGGCGGCCGCCCGAGGCGGCGGGCCATTCCCTCTGGCCAATCCTCGCCGCCGCCGCGCACGAAATTTTCGCCTTCTGGAAAGTCTTCGTGGTCCTGCAGCCCTTCGAGCGCTTCTGGATGGGCGCTGACGAAGTCCTGACGCAATCGCCCGATGCGACGCCGATCCTGCTCATCCCCGGCTATTGCTGCAATCGCGCCATGTGGCGGGATTTCCGGCGGCGATTGCGCGCTTCCGGGCGCCAGGTCGCCACCGTGACGCTCGAACCGCCCTTCGCCGGCATCGACGCTTTGGCGCAGAAGCTGGAGCAAAGGATCGGCCTTCTGCTCGCCCAGACGGGCGCGCGGAAAATCGCGCTGGTCGGCCATAGCATGGGCGGCCTGGTGGCGCGGGCCTATCTGGCGCAGCGGGGCGAAGAGCATGTCGCCACTCTCCTGACTATTGGGACGCCGCATCGCGGCTCCACGCTGGCGCGTCTTGCGGCGGGGCGTTGCGGTCGTGAGATGGAGCCGGATTCGTCCTGGCTCGCCGTCTTGAACCGGCGTGAGTCGACCATCCCGACCCATTGCGTCTGGAGCGCGCACGATGAATTCATCGTCCCGCAAAGCTCGGCCGGCCTGCCCGGCGCGCGCGAGACGGTCCTGCCGCTTTACGGCCATCTCGCCCTTTCGCAGGCGCCGGAAGTTTTCCAGTTCCTGCTCGACCTATAGATAAAGCCCCCGCATGATCTGAGTGAAGGCGATCTGGTCGGCGTTCGGCGGCTTCGCGCGTTCCTTCGCGCCTGTGGCCGCGGCGCTGTCCGGGAACATGCGGAAGGCGGTATTCATGACGATCTGCGCGAGCCGCGGGCTCAGGGCGTGCACGATCTGGCCGAAAATTCCGAGCGGCGTGGCGAGTCGGGAGGGCCTTTTGACGATGGCCTCGACGATCATCTCCGCCGCCTCTTCCGGCGAAAGCGCCGGCGCATGTTCATAAAGCTTGGTCGGCGCAATCATGGCGGTGCGCACCAGGGGCATGTTGATAATGGTGAACTGCACGTCGCGGTCGTAAAATTCGGAAGCCGCGCAGCGCATCCATGCCTCCATCGCCGCCTTGGAGGCGACATAGGCGGAAAAGCGCGGCGCATTGGTCAGCACGCCGATCGAGGAAATGTGGATGACCTGGCCGCCGCCGCGCTCGGCCATGCCGGGCAGAAAACCCATGGTCAGCCGCAGGGCGCCGAAATAATTGACCTGCATGGCCCGGTCGAAATCGTGCAGGCGCTCATAGGAATGTTCGATGCCGCGCCGCATCGACCGCCCGGCGTTATTGACCAGGATTTCGACGCCGCCGCGCTCGGCGAGAATTTTCTCGACCAGCGCGTCGCATTGCGCCGGGTCGGCGATGTCGGCGGCGTAAGGATGAAGCGTCAGGCCGCGCGCTTCCGCCTCGCCGACCGTCGCCTCGAGCTTCGTCTGGTCGCGCCCGCAGATCAGAACGGTCGCGCCGGCCTCGGCGAGGCGGAGCGCCGTCGCCTTGCCGATCCCGGCCGAACCGCCGGTCACCAGGACGACCTTGCCGCCGATCCGGCCGCGCAGGCTGCGGTCGATGAACAGGTCCGGATCGAGATGGCGCTCCCAGTAATCCCAGAGGCGCCAGGCGTAATCCTCGATCGGCGGAACGTTTATGCCGGCCGGCGTCAGCACGGCCTCCGCCTCGCGGCTGTCGAAACGGGTCGGATAGTTGAAAAAAGCGAGAACGCCCTCCGGCAGGCCCAGATCCTTCATCATCGCCTGACGGATGCGGCGCAAGGGCGTGAGCGCCTTGAGCGCCTGGACCATGGTCCGCGGCAGCAGGCCGAACAGGGCGGCGTTGACCCGGATGGTGATCGGCGGCGCATGGGCGGCGGCGGCGAATAAAGCAAAAATATCGCCCACCCGGCGCGGATGCGGATCGACGAGATGGAAGCAGCGCCCGTCGAGACCTTGGCGGTGGGAGATGCAATCGAGCGCCGCGACGACGAAATCGACCGGGACGAGATTGATGCGGCCGCCTTCGAGCCCGACCATCGGCGCCCAGGGCGGCAGGATGGACCGCATCTTCTGGATGAGCTTAAAGAGATAGTAGGGGCCGTCGATCTTGTCCGTTTCGCCGGTGCGGGAATCGCCGACGACCACGCCGGGACGATAGATGCGCCACGGGATTTTGGCTTCGCGGCGGACGACCTTCTCCGATTCGTGCTTGCTGGCGAAATAGGGATGGCCGAGGTTTTCGGCCTCTTCGAACATGTCCTCGCGGAACAGCCCCTCGTAAAGCCCGGCCGCGGCGATCGAACTCATATGGTGGAAGCATCGCGCGCCAAGCGCCTCGGCGAGGGCGAGCGCATTGCGCGTTCCCTCGATATTGACCAGCATTTCCTGCTCGGGGTCGGCGGCGAGATTGTAGATCGCGCCGAGATGGAAGACGTGATCGACCCGGCCGCGAAGGCTTTCGACAACGCCCGCATCGACGCCGCACAGCCTTTCGACAAGGTCGCCCGGCAGCGGGATGGCGCGTTCGGCCTGCGGCCCCCAGAAGGCGCGCAGGCGCTCGAGCCGCTCCGGCGTCGCATTGCGGATGAGAAAATAGACCTTGGCTTCGGGGCGCAAGAGAAGCTGACGAACCAGGCGTTTGCCGATGAAACCACTGGCGCCGGTGATGACGTAAATCATGGCCCTTCCTCCGCGGAGCTTTAGAATAGCCGCCGAGATTAGAATCCGCCGCCTAATGGAATAGGGCGAAGATTCTAAAATCCGCGCGTATTCTAAGCACAATTCAGCTGCCAAATGCGAATGCGCAGCGCGCGAAGGGAGAGGATCATGGTCAAGAAACTCAAAGCGCTTGCCGAAGCCAAGACGGAAGGCGAATGGGCGGCGCTGATCAAGAATTCCGCCACTCAGATCTGGCTTGCCGGCCTCGGCGCCTTCGCCACGGCGCAGGAAGAGGGCGGCAAGGTTTTCGACGCCCTGGTGAAGGAAGGCGAAGCCATCCAGAATCGGGCGAAAAAGACCGCCGACGACCGGATCGCCGAGGTGAAGGCCAAAGCGACGGGGTCGTGGGACAAGCTCGAACAGGTGTTCGAGGAGCGCGTGGCGCGCGCCCTGAGTTCACTGAGCGTGCCGACGAAAAAGGACATCGATTCCTTGAGCCGCCGGGTTTCCGAACTGACCCACGAGGTCAAGAAGCTTTCCGGCGAAATCGAGACGCGCAAGCCGCCGGCTAAAATCGCCAAATAGCCCCTGAGCGGCGCGCGAAAAGCTGGGCGCCGGCTTTTCGCAGGAGCCGAGAAATCAGAGGAATCAGGACCGTTTTGCGACGCGGTCTAGCCGCAAAACGGTTGAGGGGCCGTGGAGGGCGGCTGCGTCGTCCGCGCCGTTTCGAACCGGAGAGCCGTCGGTGGCCAACCATCTGAAAGGCGTCGCGCTCGCAGGCGGCGGCCCCCTTGGCGCGATTTACGAGATCGGCGCCCTCGCCGCCATCGACGAGGCGCTGGAGGGCCTCGACCTGGTCGATTGCGACATTTACGTCGGCGTCAGCTCGGGCGCCTTCCTCGCGGCCGGACTCGCCAACAGCATTTCGCCGCGCGAGATGCATCGCCGCTTCATCGAAAGCGAAGAGGCCGAGGACCCTTTCGACCCGGATGTGCTGCTGCAGCCGGCTCTGGGCGAATACGCCCGACGCCTCGCCCTCCTGCCAGCGCTGGCCGCGGAGGCGGCGCAAGCCTATCTCGACCATCCCTTTTCGCACGGGCTGATGGAATCCCTGCAGCGGCTTGCCGCGGTGCTGCCAGCGGGCCTGCTCGACAATCGGGGCGTCGGCGACTATCTCGCCGAATTGTTTTCCGAGCCGGGCCGCGTCAATGATTTCCGCGAGCTGGGCCGCAAATTGTTCCTGGTGGCGACCGATCTCGATTCCTGCATTTCCACGCCTTTCGGCGCGCCCGGCCTCGACGACGTTCCCATTTCGCTCGCCGTTCAGGCCTCTTCCGCCTTGCCGGGGCTCTATCCGCCGGTCGAGATCGGCGGTCGCTACTATGTCGATGGCGCGCTGATGAAGACCCTGCACGCCTCCGTGGCGCTGCGCCAAGGCGCGAAACTGCTGTTCTGCGTCAATCCGCTTGTGCCCTTCGACGCCGACGCCGCCGCCCATCGCAGCCACAAAAAGCGCGTTTCACTCGCCGCGCACGGTTTCCCGACCGTCATGTCGCAGACGTTTCGCGCCATCATCCATTCGCGCATGCGCGTCGGCATGGAGCGTTATGCGCGGCTCTATCCCGAAAGCGACGTGCTGCTGTTCGAGCCGGCGCGCGACGACCCCGACATGTTCTTTTCCAACATCTTTTCCTATTCCGACCGGCGCCGGCTATGCGAGCAGGCCTATCAATGGACGCGCGCCGAACTGCGGCGGCGCGCCGAGGAGCTTGAGCCGATTCTGGAGCGCCACGGAATTGCGCTCGACCACAACATTCTCGCGGACGAGACGCGCGTCCTGTCGCGCGCCAGGCGCCGCGCCGCGCGTCCTTCGTCGCGCCAACTCAACCGCGCGACCATGCAATTGGGCCAAACGCTCGACCAGTTGGAACATGCGCTCGCCACCACGAAGACAAATTGAAAAGCCTCCGCCTTGGGGGGAGCGGGCGATGCAGAAAAAACCGCCGAGACGAACGCGGGAACGAATTTTGGAGACGGCCTTGCGGCTCTTCAACGAATTCGGCGAGCCAGGGGTGCCAACCACCGCGATCGCCGACGAAATGAACATCAGCCCCGGCAATCTCTATTATCATTTCCACTCGAAGGAAAAAATCGTCGAGGCGCTTTTCTCCGCCTTTCGCGAGGAAATCGAACAAACCCTCGCCGCGCCGGAGAGCCGGCCGCCGAACGCCGAAGACGTCTGGCTGTATCTGCATCTCGTCTTCGAAGCGATCCACAAATATCGCTTCGTCTATCGCGACATCAACGACCTTCTGTCCCGCCATCGCATGCTGGAGAACCAGTTCAAGCGCATTCTCGCGCATAAGAAGCGAACCGCGACCGCCATACTCGAAGGCCTGGTGCAGCAGGGCGCGATGAAGGCGGGACCGATGGATGTCGAGGCGCTGGCCGTCAATATGACCGTTCTCGCCACTTATTGGCTGTCTTACGAATTCGCGCTCAACCCCCGCGCGCGCGAGGAGAACCGCGCTTTGGCGCGCGGCGCCTTCCAGGTCATTTCGCTGGCGGCGCCCTATCTGGCGCCGCGCGAACGCGCCCTGTTCGACGAACTGGCGCAACGCTATCTGCAATGAGGAGGATGAGGTGGCCAAATCGAAATGGCGGGCTTTTCCCCATCCCGAAAAAACCTATTCCTACGCCGGCGACGCCCTGCAAAAACATTGGGACCGGCTCCATATCGGCGATCGCGAACCCTTCCCCAGCCCCGCCTGGGTCAAGGCGCAGATCGCGGCCCATCCCAAGCTGAATCCCGCCGGAACGCCGGAAGAATGCGCGGAAAGCCTGCAGAAGGCTTGGCGCGCCTATCATCGCGGCGATTTCGGCGCGGCGGCGGAGACAGGAAAGGCTCTGGGGCCGATCGGCGCCAACGCCGCCGCCAAGGCGATCAATATTTACGCCACCTATCTCGTCGAGGACGCGCAGGAAAAGCTGCGCCTTTTCCTCGACGCCGCCCGGCTTGCGGAAGCCTTACAAAAAATCGCGCCCGAAAACGCCAACGCCTATTATCTGCACGCCCAAGCGCTCGGCCGCTACAGCCAGGGCGTCTCGGTCGTCAAGGCGCTCGCCGAAGGGCTGGGCGGCAAGGTCAAATACAGTCTGGAGACGGCGCTGAAGCACGAAAAGCGCCACGCCGACGCCCATATTGCGCTCGGGGCCTATCACGCCGAAATCGTCGATAAAATCGGCGGGATGATCGCCGGTCTGACCTATGGCGCGAGCAAGGACGCGGCGGTCAAACATTTCGAGGAGGCGCTGAAGCTCAATCCGGGTTCCGCTGTCGCCCGCATGGAATACGCCAATGCTTTGGCCATGCTCTTCGGCCAATCCAAATTGAAACAGGCTTCAAAGCTTTACGAAGAAGCGGCGGCTTGCCAGCCGATGGACGCCATGGAGCGGCTCGACGTCGAGGCGGCCAAGGCGGAGCTGGAGGAATAGCCGCGACTCGTTACTTCGAATCCGGCGCGCCATCGCCGAAAAGATTGCGCACAAAAGGGCTTTTCTCGACCTTTTTGGGATCGGCGGCGGTTCCGTAAAGGTAATCGAAGGCCGGGTTGGACACGCCGAACCAGAATTTCTCGCTGATGAAATGATGGCGCAGGTGATAACGCTTGATGTAGCGGCCCCAGCGCGTTTTCGGCTGGTAGGGAATATGCGCGACATAATGCGTCCATTCGTAATGCAAAATGGCGAGGCACACGCCGAAAACCATTGGCGCGACCTCGGCCCGTCCAAAAATCAGCCAGAACAGCGCGGCGTTGGCGGCGAGGACCGGCGCGAGAAACCAGATCGGCAGGAACAGAAGGTCGAGCCGGCTCGGCTCGGCATGGTGGTCGTAATGCAGCCGGCGCTGCAGGGCATGGAGCCATGGCCAGCGCGCCGGCGGGGCGTGAAAGACGAAGCGATGCCAGCCATATTCGCTGGCGTAAAACAATAAGGCGCCGACAACGATCCAGATCGGACTAAGCGCAGGCCCACCGAGCGCCGCCCAAAGCGCCAGCGCGACGAGGCCGAGGACAAGCGCGCCGTTTGAGCCATGCTTGATGAACGCGGCGAACATGGCGAAAACCTCAGGTCGGCGCGCGCGGTTTCGCGCTTGCGCGCTTCCGGGGCTTTGCCGCCACGGGCTTTTTCGTCCTGCGCGCGACGTTTTTCGCGGCGGCTTTGGGCGCCTTGGGCGCCCGCTTCGGCTTTTGCGCCGGGGTTTCCGGCGCCGCCCCCGCCTCCTCGCTTTCGTCGGCCCGGCTCGCGGCGTCGAGCAGCACGTAATAGAGCAATTGCTCGAATTCCGGCTCGAAATGTCTCACGATCTCCTCCGGCTCGGGCGTCAGCGCCGCGTCGGCGATGAGGCCGAGCTGCGCCCGATTGTTGAAGGAAAGCAGCGAAACCCCCATGCCGATTTCGCCGGATTGCGGCACCCAGAACATGATCTGGTCGATCTCCGCGCCGCCGAGAAAGAGCGGGCGTTGCGGCCCCGGCACATTGGTCAGCACCGCCGTCGCGCGGCTCAGCAGCAGGTCGAACAGACGGTCCTGAAGAATTTTCGGCCCATAACCGAGTGCAGTGACGAGGCCAAGGGTCACCGCCGGCTCGTAGGATTTTTTCAGCGCCTTCATGCGGCGGCGCACCTCGTGGAGACGCGCCAGCGGATCGGCGATCCCGACCGGCAGTTCGACGGCGATTATGCCGAAATTATTTCCCAGTTCGCGGGCGCGTCCTGGCGGGCGCAGGTCGATCGGCACCAGCGCCCGCACTTCGACCCCATGGGTGACGTCGCCCTTGCCCGCGAGATAGGCGTTGAGGGCGCCGGCGAAAGAAGCGAGCAGCAGGTCGTTGACCGTGCAATCGAGCGCATGGCCGACCGCCTTGATCTCGGGCAGGGGGATCGGCCGGGTCCACGCCACTTTCTTGTCGCCGCACAAAGCGCCCTTGAGCCGGGTCGGACTGTCCATCGGCATCAGCAGCAGATAGGCGAGCTCCACCGCGACATTGACGCCTCCGACCAGCAGATTGAGCGCCTTGCCCGGATGGCGCGCCGCGTCGAGAGCCGAAAGCGCGGCGCCGGCGGAGACGCGCGCGCCGCTTTCCACCGCCTGGACCAGGGGGCTGAGCATTTCCCATGGCGGGCTGTAGGCGTCGTCTCTTTCCTCGTAAATCTGCTCCACGCCATGCAGCGGCGCGTCGGGGGTTTCGTCGGTGAGGTCGAGCAGGACGCGCATCAGCGCCGCCCCGTCGCCAATGGCGTGGTGGACGCGCATGACGATGGCGACGCCCTCTTCGTAGCCTTCGACAATGTGAAATTGCCACAGGGGATGGGCGGGATCGAGCGGCCGCGCCGCAAGTTCGGCGACGAAGTATTGCAATTCCGCCTTGCCGGCTGCGCCGGGGAGACGCGCGCGACGGATATGGCGCCCGATGTCGAAGCGAGGGTCTTCGCTCCACCGCAGGCTGGCCGCGCCGTTCTCGATCCTTTGGCTGAAACGGTCGTAAGCCAGCAGTCGCGCTTCCAGCGTCCGCTCGATCCTTTCGATGTCGACCGGCTGCCGCAGAACGATCACGCCGATAATCGTCATCCGATTATTCGGCCGGTCCATCCGCAGCCAGGTGATGTCCACCGGCGACATGCTCTTGCCATTGGTCATGGCGCGCCTCCCCGTTTCGATCATATCGTTTTCGCGCCGGCGGAAAAGCGCCCGCGCCCGGTTTAGGCGCTTGCGCCTAGAGGAGAGTGTTAATTTGACGCTATGACCGAGACCGAAACAGCGAAGGAAACCGCCGTGCTGCGTCTCGAGGCGCAGCTCGATCACGTCGCCGCGATCCGCCGGGCGGCGGAAGGCCATGAGGCGGCGCAGGAGGCGCGCGCGGCCCTGCGGCAATGGCAGGCGGAAAGGCTGGCCCGCACCCATGCCGACCTGCTCGCCAGCCCGAAATTTCACGCCGCGGCGGAATTCTTTCTCGCCGACCTTTATGGGCCGCAGGACCTCGGCCATCGCGAAAAGGCGGTGCGGCGCATTATGCCGCTGATGAAGAAAACCCTGCCGGCGGCGGCGCTTGAAACCGTCGGCGACGCCATCGAACTCGACGCTTTGTCGGAATCGCTCGACGCCGATATGGCGGCGGCTTTGGCCGAAAGCGGCGCCGCGCTCGACGCCTCGGCCTATGGCGCCGCGTATCGCCGCATCGGCCGGCGCGAGGACCGCGAGAGGCAAATCGACCTCGTCGACCGTCTCGGCCATTCGCTGGAACAATTGACCGAAGCGCGTTTCGTCGGCGTGGCCTTGGCGGCCATGCGCAAGCCGGCGCAATTGGCCGGACTCGGCGATTTGCAAAGCTTTTTGGAGCGTGGCTACGCGGCCTTTCGCCAGATGGGCGGCGCGCGCGAATTCGTCGAGACGGTGACGACGCGCGAAGCGGCGATCAGCAAGGCGCTTTTCGCCGGCGACGACGGCCCGCTCCAGGTCTGAGGCAAGCGGGAAGGCGATGGAAAGTTTCGACTATGTCATTGTCGGCGGCGGCTCGGCCGGAGCGACTTTGGCGGCGCGGCTGAGCGAGGACCCAGGAGTCTCCGTCTGCCTTCTCGAAGCGGGAGGACGCGGCGACAGCCTCATCGTGCGCATTCCGGCCGGCACGGTCGCGATGATCTCGGGACGCCCGCCGATCAATAATTGGGCCTTGTGGACCACGCCGCAACCGGGGCTCAACGGCCGCAGGGGCTTTCAGCCGCGCGGCAAGGCGCTGGGCGGCTCATCCGCCATCAACGCCATGCTTTACGCCCGAGGGCACAGAGCCGACTACGACGGCTGGGCGGAGCTTGGCTGCGCCGGCTGGTCGTGGAGCGAGGTTCTGCCCTATTTCCGCAAGGCCGAAAGCAATGTCTGGGGCGCCGACGATCTGCATGGCGGCGACGGCCCTTTGCACGTCTCCGATCAGCGCGATCCGCGTCCGATCACCCGCGCCTTCGTAGAGGCCGCCGCCCAAAGAGGCTATGGCCTTCGCCGCGACTTCAACGACGGCGACACGGAAGGCTTTGGGCTTTATCAGGTGACCCAATTTCATGACGAGAAGCGTCGGGGCGAGCGCTGCTCGGCCGCCGCCGCCTATCTGCATCCGGTCATGGGGCGGCGGTCGAACCTGACGGTTCTCACCAATAGTCGCGCGACAAGAATCGTCTTCGACGGAAAACGCGCCGCCGGCGTCGCCTATCTATGCAATGGCCAAGAGAAATATGTGGCGGCCGCGCGCGAAGTCGTTTTGAGCGCCGGCGCTTTTGGCTCGCCGCAATTGCTACAGTTGTCCGGCGTCGGCAGGCCCGAGGACATTCGGCCCCACGGCATCAACATGGTCCATGAATCGCCGGGCGTCGGCCAAGACCTTCAGGACCATCTCGATTTCATCCTGGCGTGGAAGACGCGCGACGCCGACAATTTCGGCATAGGACTCGCCGCCGCCGCCCGCCTCGTCCCACACGCCCTGGCCTGGCGGCGCGACGGAAGCGGCATGCTGGCCACGCCCTTCGCCGAAGGCGCCGGTTTTGTGAAGACAAACCAGAATCTCGACCGGCCGGACGTCCAGATGCATTTCGTCATCGGCATCGTCGAGAACCATGCGCGGAGATTGCATCTCGGCCACGGCTTCTGCCTGCACGTTTGCGGGCTTTATCCGCATTCGCGCGGCAGGGTGTTTCTCGAAAGCGCCGACCCCACCGCGCCGCCGGGCATCGATCCCTGCTTCCTTTGCGACCGCCGCGACCTCGAAACATTGATCCGCGCCGCCAGGATCGCCCGCGAAATTGTGCTGACGCCGCCGCTGGCGTCCTATTGCGATCGCGAGCTTTTCGGCGTCGCGGACGGAATGAGCGACGCGCAATGGGAGGCGCATATCAGGTGGCGCGCCGACACGATCTATCACCCGGTCGGGACATGCCGGATGGGAACGGACGAAAGCGCGGTGGTCGATCCGAGCCTGCGGGCGCGCGGCCTGGAGGGATTGAGGATCGTCGACGCCTCGATCATGCCGACCCTCATCGGCGGCAACACCAATGCGCCGACGATCATGATTGCGGAAAAGGCCGCGGATCTGATCCGCGGCGCCTAAATTTTTGTGATGGCCCAAAGCGATCCAAGCGGCCTACCATAAAACCCGAACGCAACAGAGACTCGCCTGCGACCGGAGCATCGGCAAATGACGACTGGGGTAGACGACTATTTCAGCAATGCAAAAAAGTGGCGGGAGGAATCGGAAAAATTAAGAGCGGTCATTCTCGACTGCGGCCTGACCGAAGAATTGAAGTGGGGCAAGCCCTGCTATGCCTCTCAAGGCAAGAACATCGTTATCATCCAAAAAATGAAGGAATATGTCGCGCTTATGTTTTTCAAAGGCGCGCTGTTAAATGACGTTCATGGGCTTCTCGAAAAGCCTGGGGAGAATTCGCAGGCGGGGCGCCGGATTGGTTTCACCAAAGCCCAAGACATTATCGAGATAGAAGACGTCCTGAAAGACTATATTCGCGAAGCCACGGAAATCGAGAAAGCCGGTTTGACGGTCAGCAGGACGACCGAACTCGTCCTCGCTGAGGAACTCCAGAAACGATTGCATGAAGACCCTGATTTGAAAGCCGCATTCGTGGCGTTAACGCCTGGGAGGCAAAGGGCCTACAACCTGTATTTTTCGGCCGCCAAGCAGTCCAGAACGCGCGAGGGCCGCATCGAGAAATACAGAAGTAAAATCCTCGATGGCAAGGGTTTCCACGACAAGTAGATTTTTCGGAGGTTATGGAATTCGAGTTCTGGCGGACGCCATGCTCAACAGGGCGATGGCTCCCGGATTTTCAAGCCGCAATCCGTTCGCGTAACCCGAAGGACCTGCTCAGCTCGGATAGCAGGCTTGGGCGGTAAAGGTGAAATCGGGCAGGCCAAAGTTGCCGCCAAGCGGCGTGAATGTGTAAGTGGCGCTGACCTGCCATCCGCAAGAGGAGTTTGCGAGGGAAAAAACCGAACTGGGAAGATTCAACCCCATGTCGTTCTGGCTCGCGTAAGTCTGGACGGCGGAGCTGGACACGCAGTCGCCGCCACTGCTGCACACGCAGCCGCTGCCGGTGCATGTGGAGGAACTCGCGGTGATGCTGGCGTGACGCGCCGCGGATTCGGCCGCGCTTTGCAGGCCGAAATAGGTCCACAGGCCGATGCCGCCCTCGAAAAGGCCGAACAGCACGAGCAGGAACAAGGGCGCCGTGAGACCGAATTCGATTGCAGTCGAGCCGGAAACATGGCGCGCGAAGCGCAATCGTTTCATTGCACGCGCACCTCGACTTTGGAGTTTAAATTATAGGTGTCCTGCAGCCAGGGATAGGGAATGATGGTCTTGTAAGGGGAAGAAATCCCGAACACGACGTAGATTCCCGCCGTGGCGCCATTCGGGCAGGTGTGGCCGTAATCGGCGTGAACCAGACCGGTCGAAGTAGCGCAGCCGCAGACCGTCCGCGGTCCATAAGTGAAGCTGATGTTGGACAGCGACGTGGAGGAAGTCACCGCATTGGCGATATTGTCGTAAAAGTATTGAGACTGCCAGCAGCTATGCAGGCTGGCCTGGTCGGGATGCAGGCCGGCATAGGCGGCGCCCGCCTGCGCGGCGTTTTCGACTTGCAGGCCCTGGCGTATGCCGAGGCCCAGATCCATGGCCATGACGAATCCGAGCACCAGGAAAGGGACGACCGCGGCGAATTCGATCGCGGCGACGCCGGACTGCGCCCTGTCTCCGGCGACAAGGAAACCCCGCAGCGCCCGCCACGACAATTTCGCGCCCAAAAGCGCCAAACCGCGCCTCATTGCATCACCACGGCCGGCCGGCCGAACACGGGCACTGAATCCGGGCATTGGATCGCGAGGGAGGAATTCCCATACATTTGCACGTCATAGGCGACGACTTTGGTGCAGGAGCCGGTCGAACCGGAACTCGCGCCGCCGGTGAAATAGACCGTCGAGGATGGCGCATAGACGATCCCGCCCCAATAGGAGGAGTTTGTGCCCGTCAGATCGACGACACTCGTATTCGGCATGCTCGGATCGGCCAGGACGACAATGCCCTTGGTCGAGCCGGAGGTCGGCGCGGTCAGGTTTATGTTCCCGCCGGTGATTTTGAACGAGCCGTAACTCGTCGTGTTCTGCTTGGTGAGAATGATGCTGACGCCCGTACCGCTTAGAGTTCCGCCGCCCTGCACTTTGAGCTGGGCGCCATCGACCAAATAATATTGCCCTGGGTACATATAGACGTTGTCATTTTGCTTGATGCTTATGTCCGTGTTGTATACGCCAGGGTAGAGACAAGATGTATATGTTTGACCGTTGACAGTACATGATGGCGGATTGTTTGGCTGTTTCTGCGGAGTGGCTGAACTCACATCGTAGGCGTACTTTCCGGCCATTGGATCCTTGAGGGGGCTCACAGGGGTCGGGTATGAATAGATTGAGTCTGCGGTAATGCTGGATGCGCCATAAATGCCACCGACGGAGAAGACGTTTTTGGCCGTCATGGTCGCGGAGCCGCCCATCGACAGGGCGCCGGAGGCGTTGTTCGAATCGACATAGAGGCTGCAGTCCTGCAGGCTGACGTTGGTCGATCCCTGTTGCGTGAACGCGCCGGCGGATGATGGGTCGAGCGAAAGGACGCAACCGTCGCCGGTATGGCCGATCTGCACCGTGGCGTTTGCGGAAACCGTCACTGTATTCGCGCCGAAGATGCTGGAGAAAGAGCGCGTATCGACCGTCGTCGCCGTCGCGGTCCAGGCGCCGGTGGTCGAATCCATCACCAGCGTGATGGTCGCGGCGGGATTGGTATCGGCCGCGATGGCCAATCCGGCGGCCTTGGCCTGAGCCGCCGTTTCCCCCGCGCCCGAAGAGGTCGCGGCGGTATAGGCGGTGGAATCGGCGATCTGCTGCATCTGCTGCTTTTGCCAAGACCAGATGCCCATTTCCGCCGCGAGCCCGATGGCGCCGATGATGGCGGGCATGGCGACAGCGACGATCACGGCGTAAGAGCCAGCCTCGTCGCGTAAAAAGCGCGATACAATCTTCCACCGCCTCGGCATGGTTAACGTCCTCGAAGCATAAATGCTTACTGAACAAAGCATCACCGGGACGATAAAAGTCGGACGTTACGTTACAATTAATTTACCGCCAGCAATTTGTTCAGATTAGGTGCAAAGCAAGTTTTGCTTAACGGCGGAAACCCTCATCCGATGAAGGGGATACATTGGAAGCTAACGCAGCGTCACCGGCGGGACCGAGGCCTTGCAAGACGCGCCTCAATCCTCGTTGCCGGATATGCGCTTGATCCAGGCTGTGTCGTGGTATTCCCACGCCTCCGCGATCCAATCGTCGCGAAAGATGGCGAAAGCGCCGATGAACAGAGTGGCGACCATCGCCGTGCCGCGGTGGCGCACGACGACGCTGCGACGCAGCGCGGCTTTGTCTCCGTCTATGACGAGACTGTGAAGCTTGTCTCCGCCACGTTCGACTTCTCCGTCGATACGACGAAGCAGGGCGAGGATTTGCGCGCGCCCGCGATAGTCGCCGCTGAAAGTATTGTCCGACGGCCGGCCGACCATATGGAGAACGGCGTCTTCGTGAAAAAATTCGACGAATTTTTCCGGTTCGCCGCGCGCGCGGAAAAGAGCGGCGACCATTTGGCGCCGCCGCGAATGGGCGTCAGCCGGCAGAAATCTGGCAACGTTGCCCAATGGCATGCCCCCCTTGCACTGGTTTACGCGCAATCCCTGCTTCTGTGAAGACGTCCTACGCCAAAGCTTCGGCAAGCGCCGCGTCGAGCTGTTGCGGCGCAATTTCCTCAACCCTCGGACCCGAGGCGTAAATGAGGAGGCAGCGAACGGATTTTCCTGGATAAAGCAAAGCGATGGCGGCGCGGTAAAGGGCGAGTTGCGCCACATGAGCGGGCGCGGGCTCGGCGCGCGGCGCGCCTGTCTTATAATCGGCGAGCCAAATGGCTTCCTCCGTCTCCGCCAGCCGGTCGATGGCGCCTTCGATATCGACGGAACCGCCGCCCGCCTTTTCGAGCCGCGCCGCCACGCGGGCTTCCGCGACCGAATTTTCGCCGAAGAGCGGCGCAAGGCGCTCATCGTCGAGAATATGCAGGACACGCTCGGCCAGGACCCGCGCCCGCGCCGGGGCAACGCCTTGGACTTCGAGATGGCGCAGGGCCGCGTCGCGACGCAGAGGCGCGGCGAGATCGGGCAGGAACTGCAACAAGAGATGGACGCGCCTGCCCTCCTCCAGCGCCTCGGCGCGCTGCGGCGACAGCGACGTTTCAAGTTGACGATTTTCCTCCGCCCCTTCTAAGGCCGAAGACGGCCGCAGCGGCGGGCTGCGGCAAAATTCCGCTGGCGCCGGCGCGAAAAGCCAGGCGGGCGGCGGCTCTTGCGGCGGCGCGGCCTCCGTTTCGGCCTTGGCCGCCGGCGTTGGCGCCGGAAAGTCGCGATAACGCCAAACCGGGGCATCGCCGCCCCAGGGCGCCGGCGATTCGACGCTCGCCGCGATCAAGGCGGCTTCAATCATTCCCCGCCAGCTTTCCGGCTTGAAATCGTTTCTGCCGCGATGGCCGCAAATATAGAGCCGCTCTTCGGCGCGGGTCATGGCGACATAAAGCAGACGCCGATATTCTTCCCCGTCCGCCTCGCGCGCCGCCGCGCGCGCCCTGGCGATGGCGGCGCAGTCGTCTCCCTTTTTCGGCGACCAGGCCAGGACTTCTTCGCCATCCGGCGCCGGCAGCGCAAAGAGCTTGCCGTCATGGGCGCCGTTCGGCGCGGCGCAGACGTCGGGCAGGAAAACGATCTTGCTCTCCAGTCCCTTGGCGGCGTGGACGGTCATGACCCGCACATAGGACGCCGACATGTCCATGTCGCGCTTGATCTCAAGGTCGAGCGCCTCGACCTCGGCGAGAAAATCGGCGAGCGAGGGCGCGCGGGCGCGCTCGTGCGCCAGCGCCAGATTGAGGAATTCGTCGATGGCGTCGCCCGCCTCCGGCCCGAGCCGGGCGAGAAAGGCGCGCCGCCCGCCGCGCGGGCCGAGCAGGCGGGCGTAAAAGGCGAAAGGCGGCAGGTCGCGGCCCGTCTGGCGCAGGAGATCGAGCAGCGCGGCCGCCGTCTGATGTCTCTCCTGCGGCGAGGCGCGCAGCGAAGCATGGAGCGAGCCGGCGCGGCGCGGCGCGATTTGCAGAAGGTCGTCGTCGTCGAGGCCGAAGATCGGAGTCTTCAGCGCCGTCGCCAGGACGAGATCGTCCTCCGGCAGCAAAGCGGCGCGGCCGATCGCGACCAGATCCATGACGGCGATATGTTCGGCGAGCTTCAACCGGTCGGCGCCGGCGACGGGGACTTTCGCCTCCTTGAGCGCGCGGATCATCGCCTCGAAAAAAGCGTCGCGCCGGCGCACCAGGATCATGATGTCGCCGGGCCGGACCGGCCGGCGCGTCCCCTTGTCCTGAACCGTCTCGCCCGATCCCGGCGCGAGCCAGTCGGCGATGGTTGTGGCGATGCGCCGCGCCGAAGCGACGGGCGGGTCGTCGGCGTCGCGATAATCGAGCGGCAGGCGCCAGTCGCGCTTTTCCGGCCGCGCGACCGGCGCGATCACGTCCCAGATTTCCACCCGCGCCGGCAAATTGCGCTTCAGGGCCTCGTGTGTGGTCCTGACATGATCGGCCTGGGCCGACAGGCCGCGATAATGCTCCGGCCTCGAAAAAACTTCGTCCACCGCGTCGAGCACGCCCTGCGCCGAGCGAAAGGAGAGCGTGAGTTCGACCGGCGCGAATTTCCTTTCCGCCGCTTCGGCGCGCTTACGGAATTGCCCCTGCATCGCGGCGAAAAGTTTTGGGGCGGCGCCCTGGAAGGAAAAGATCGACTGTTTTTCGTCGCCGACGGCGAAAAAGGTGCGCACGCGCCGGCTCTGGCCCTCGCCGGCGAAAAAATCCTCGGAAATGCGGTCGAGAATTTCCCATTGCTTCGCGCTCAAATCCTGCGCCTCGTCGACCAGAATGTGATCTATGCCGGCGTCGAGTTTTTGCAGCGCCCAGCGCGCCGAGGAGCGCTCGAACAATTCGCGGGTCCGTTCGATCAGATCGTCGAAATCGAGGCGCTGCCGTTCGGATTTGAGCTGCTCGTAGCGGTCGATGACGGCGTTGACGAAAAGGCTCAAAGCCAGGCTGCGCCCGGCCGCGTCCGCCGCCGCCTGTTTTTCGCGCATCAGGCCGAGGCGGGCCTGTTCGTCATTCAGTTCATTCAGGATATCGGGACGGGATTTAGCGAGCTTGTCGGTCAAGAGTCTTTTCGTCGGCGCGGCATCGGATTTGTTGAAGAAGACGGCGAAAATTTCGTCGCGCGCGTCTTCCAGCCTGCCGGCGCGCCAATTTTCGTGCGCCCGCGAAAGACGCGCAGCTCGTTTTTGATCCGTGTCCTTTCCCCCTATCATGAAGGCTGCGATCTCCGGCCAGCGCTTTGGCGCAAGTCCGCCTTCGAGTGTTTCGCGCAAAATCGTCGCCGAATTTTCGTTCGCGTCGAGGCCGAGCGCCGCCTTCAGTCGCGCTTCGGCGCCGGGCCCGGCGGCCGCACGAAATTTGTCGCGCTGTCTCAGGGCCTCGTTGAGCAGATCGTCGAAAGTGAGGCCGGCGTCTTCCGCGATTCTTTCCAGCGCCGCCGAAAGGGAAGCGTCGCGCCGCGCCTGCGCCAATAGGTCGGCCTTGGCGCGCGCGACCAGGGTCTTTTCCTCGGACTCTTCGATGACGGAGAAACCGGCCGCGACATTGGCCTCGAACGGCGCGACATGAAGGATGCGCTCGCAAAAGGCGTGCATGGTCTGGATTTTCAATCCCCCCGGCGTCTCCACCGCGCGGGCGAAAAGTTTTCGCGCGAAGGCAAGCTCCGCCGCGCTTGTCGGCTTTGGCGCGCCGGTCGCGGCAATGGCCTCGGCGAGCGCCTCGTCGTCGAGCGACGACCATTCCGACAATTGGCGAAAAACCCGCTCGGCCATATTGGCGGCGGCCGCCTTGGTGAAGGTAAGGCAGAGAATGCGCTCCGGCCTGAATTTTTCCAGCAGCAGCCGCACCACCCTTTGCGCCAGCACATGGGTCTTGCCGGCGCCGGCATTGGCCGACGCCCAGGCGGAAACGGCGGGATCGGAGGCTTGCGCCTGCCGCCGCAAGGTGTCGAGCGGAATGTCGAGGCGCGGCTTCATCCCTCGTCTCCGCCCGAGGCTGCGCCGCCCGAGGCCGACCATTCGCGGGTGCGCGCCAGATGATCGTAATCATTGTAGCGCGCGGCGAATTGCGGATAGGGCCGGGCCGGATAGCCCTGTTCGGGATCGCGCAACTGGTTGAGGAGATCGCAAAGCTCGTCGAAATGTTCGGCGACGAGTTCTTCGAACGGCTTTTTGTTCGCGTCCTTCACCTGCTGCGGCTTGGACTTGCGCCCGCCGACCGGCAGATAGAAGGCCTCGCTCGCTCGCCGCGCCGGAACGCGAGAAAAAGCGCCTTTTTCGAGCATGGCGGCTTCGAGCGTCAATTGCGGCGCGAAGCCGGCGCTGACTTGGGCGTTCGTGGGGATGTCGCCGGTCTTGTAATCGACCAGAGCCGCCGCTCCGCCGTGCAACATTTCGATGCGGTCGGCCTTGGCGGTAAGATCGAAGCTTGAGCCATCCGCGAGCGGGATCGTCAGCCTGCCGCCGGCCTCGACCTCGATTTTCTCTATCAGCAGCCGCCGTTCTTCCTCGAAGGCGAGAAAGGCGTCGAGACCCGCGAGCAGCCTCGGCCAGCGGAAGGCGAGAAATTCCGCGTCATCCGAAAAATCCGCCAGCTTTTCCCGCGCCAAAGCGGCGAGGGTTTCGCGCGCGTCGTCGGGCAAGGGGCCGCTGGGAAAGCGGCGGCCGAAATCCTCCAGCGCTTCATGCAAGGCGGTTCCGATTTCGCGCAAGCCAAGATCGGCGTCGGGTTTCGGCAGCGGCAGAAGTTTCAGAATATATTGGGCATAGATCGCATAGGGGTCGCGGCGCAGCATTTCGACGCGCGTCACCGAAAGTTTTTTCGGACGCAAATCGAGCGGCGGTTTCGGAGATGGCCGTCGCAACGGCGCCTGCGCCGGCGCGGCGTCGACGCGGCGCGCGAGATCGAGCCAACGATCGCCGCGCTCGCGCAACCCGGCGAAAATCTCCGCGCCCGCCAGAGCCTCCATGCGCTGGAGAAAGCGCGACGGCGTCATCGGCGCGCCGCCCCGCTTTTTGGCGCGGCTGAGAACAACTTGTGGCGCGCCGAAGCTTTGGGCGAAATCGTGCGCGGTCTGGCCGATGCGGCGGTCGGGCGACGAGAGGCCGAGTTCGGCGCGCATCGGCCGATTGAGAAAGCTGTCCGTTTCGCCGCGCGGCGGCCAGATCGTCTCGTCGAGGCCGGCGAGGACGAAACGGTCGGCGGAAATCAGGCGCGCCTCCAGCAGGCCGAGAATTTTCACGCGGGGATGGGCGCGCGCATTGTTGCGCAATATCCGCTCGCCGATCAGGGCGTCGAAAAAGGCGGCATAGCTTTCGGCATGGAAGGTGAAAAAGTCGTTGGCGGCCTGCGCCAGTTCATCGAACAGAGCCGCCAGCGCTTCGCCGTCCTCGCCGCCCGGAATTGTCGCTTCATCGCCGGCGACGATCAGCCCCAACGCGCGCCGATGCGCGTCGAGCCAGGGTTTGAGCGCCGTTTCGCCGGACAGAGAGCGCAGGGGCGCGAAAACCGCGTCCAACCTATGCGCGAAATCCTCCAGCTCTCGCCAATCGGCGTCGGAAATCTCCTTCTGGCGCGGATGCGCGTTTGGATCGCTCGCCGCCTCGCGCGCAGGCGCGACGCAGGCGAAAAACGTGTCGCCGCGCGCGCCGGAACGCAGGACGCCGATCTCGAACAGCGCCGCCAATCTTTCCGCTTCCGCGCCGAGGCCGAGGGAAAAATCGGGGTGCGACAGAAGCGCGGCGATTTCATTGCCGCCGCCGGCGACCGCCGCGAGGACCAGCCGGGCCAGAACGCCGGCGCGCGAGGCGGCGAGCGAAGAACCGCCCGAATCGTCGATCTCCACATTCCAGCGCAAAAGCTCGGAGCGCACGCGCTCGGCGAGGCCGCGATCCGGCGTCACCAGAGCCGCCGTGCGCTCCGGCGTCTCCAGCAATTCGCGTAAGCAAACGGCGATGGCCAAAGCCTCTTCGCGCTCGTCCGCCGCCTCGATCAGGGCCACGTCTTCAAGCGCCGCCGAAAGCTCCTCCGGCTTGTGCGCCTTGCGCCATTGCGGCCAAAGATCGGTGCTGTCGGCGGGTCGAAAAGCTTCGGACGCGAATTTCGTTCTCGAGGCCAGAGCTGGCGGCGGCGCGCCGAGCCGCGCGACGTCCCGCCGCGTCACGCCGATCGTCTCGATCAGTCGCGCGAGATAGGCTTGCGGATGCGTGGCGCAGGGTTCTTCGCCGTTGCGGAGCGAAGCGAAGGATTTGTCGTCGAGGTCCTGGTCGAGGCCGGGCAGGACCACCGCGCCTTTTTCCGCCCGGGCGATCGCGGCGAGGAGGCGCGCGGTGACAATATTCGAGCCGGTCGAGCCGATGGCCATGACCGGCCCCTTGTCGCGCGCGAGATTTTCGATGGCGCGCGCGATCAAAGCCTGCTGACGCGCGGCGGGATCGACAAAGCCGCGCGACTTTTGAATCCCCGGCCAGTTGGCGATGGCGATGTCGAGAAATTTGAGCGTGATGCGCCAATAATCGTCGAACTCGCCGCCGAGATTTTCCAGGTTTCGCCAGGCGACGTTTTCGATGATCATTTCGTCGATCAAATTCGCCAATTCGCCGGACAGGCGCCAGGCGTCGGCGGGATGGGCGGCCACCAGCATCCGTTCGGCGGCGTGGCGCACCGAACCGTCGGGACCGATCGAGACAATGGCTTTTTGCAAGTTCCGCGCCCAGGCGAGGATCAACTCGCCCAAGATCATGCGGCGTTCGATGTCGCCGGCGGCGCGCGGCAGAGACGGGTCGAGCAAATTGTCGAAACCGGCCTCGCCGCTTTCGCCGTCGAGCGCGCCGAGCGGCAGGATTTTTGGAAGCAGCGCCGCCGGGCTTGCGCTGCGCCGCGCCAGTTCGGCCGCCAGGGCGCGGCCGGCGCGCCGGGTCGGCACATAGATTTTCGCCTTGGCGAAAGCAAGCGGGCCCGAGGCGCGGTCGAGCCCGGGAATGACGCGGCCGTCGAACAAGGCGTCGGCGAAAGTCGCCAGAAACGGCGCGCCGGGGGCAATGGTGAAAACGCGCGGCGGCAAGAGATCGAACCTCGAAAAAAGAATCGATGAAATCTTACACGAATCCGCAGGATCTCGTCCGTCCCACTTGCGGAAGAAGAAAGGCTGCGGAGCGGGCGCGGGCTCAGGCCGCCGCTGCGGCGTAAATCCGTTCCGCTTCCGCGATCACTTGCGGCGCGCCGACATGCAGCCAGCGTCCTTCGAGCGGCATTCCGAACAGGCGGCCTTTTTCCGCGGCGTCGAAAAAGAAAGGCGCGAGCCGCAATGGCTCCAGCGCGCGTCCTTCGAAAAGCGAGGATTTGATGATTCCGACGCCGCAATAAATATAAGGCGCGGTTTCCCCCGCAGCCGGACGACTGAGCCGTCCGGCCGCGTCGCGAAAAAAATCGCCGCGCCCTTCGACCCCAATGCTGCCGACGGTCGGCGCCAGCATCAGCAGCACGTCCATCCTCTCGCCATTCCACGCCCGCGCCAATCTGGCGATCTGCGGTTCCGGCTCGTCGATCCACAAGGCGTCGGTATTGCAGATGAAGAACGGCTTCCCGCCGAATTCATGCAAGACCTTGACGACGCCGCCGCCCTGGTCGAGCAGGAGATCGCGCTCGTCGGAAATTTTTATGCGAGGCGGCTCCTTTCGGAAACGCAAATGGTCCTCGACCTGGTCGGCGAGCCAATGGACGTTGACGACCGCCTCCTTAACGCCCGCTTCGGCCAACCGGTCGAGCGTATGATCGAGCAAGGTCCTGCCGCCAATGCGCACGAGGGGTTTCGGCAGCGACAGAGTGAGCGGCCGCATGCGCGTGCCGAGGCCGGCGGCGAAAACAAGAGCTTTTTCCGGCGCCGCGTTCATACGGGCGCTCCCTCGTCGGCGGCGAAAAGCCTGGGCAGATGGGTATCGAACCAGCTTTTCAGATCGGACAAGGCCGGATGGCCGAGATTCTTGCGCAAATAATTCTTCACCCGCGGAATATGGGCGAGATATTGCGGCTTGCCGTCGCGCTTGTCGAGCCGCGCGAATATGCCGAGAATCTTGCAGGCCCGCTGCGCGCCCATGACCGCATAGGCGGCGGCGAAGGAAGCCATGTCGAAATCGGGCTGCAGACTCTTCCGCGCCTGCGCATATCGACTCAGGAGCTTCAGCTCCAACTCGTCGGGCACGTTTACGCGCGCATCCTGCAAAAGGGAAACCACGTCATAGGCCGGCGGCCCGATGACGCAATCCTGGAAATCGAGCAGGCCGACGCGCCGCGCGCCTTCGCGATCGGCGAGCCAGAGCAGATTGGGCGAGTGATAGTCGCGCAAAGTCCAGGTCTTCGGCTCGGCAAGCGGCGCGGCCAGGGCGGCGCGCCAGAAATTTTCGTATTGGGCGCGCGGTCCGGAGGTGAGATGCACGCCGGCAAGATGCGGCGCATGCCATTCAACCAAAAGCTCGCTTTCAATCAGCATCGCTTCGAGATCGTAGGCCGGAATCTTATAGGCGCCGTCCTCGAGCGGCAATTCGGCGGGAAGGTCGCGCGCGTGCAATTGCGCCAGCAGGACGACCGCCTGCGCATAGCGTTCGGCGATCGGCCCCTTGGCGTCGACCACGCCTTCCTCGCCGAAAAATTCCAGGACGGCGAAGCCGGACTCGAGGTCGGCCGCATAAATTGCCGGCGCCGAAAGACCTTGCGCGATCAGGCCCCGGTCGACGGCGACGAAGGGGCGGATATTTTCGGCGAGATGGGCCACGGCGCTATAGGGCTTCCCATGGCGAACCGGCGGGCCGTCCGGGCGCGGCGGGAAAATCATCAGCACCGCCTTCTCGCCGCCAGGCTTGGTCAGAAGCTCGTAAGCGCGCGTCGAGGCGTCGCCCTGCATGTGACGGCGCTCGGCGCTCATCCAGCCGGCTTTGGCGAGAACATTGCGAGAGCCTAAAAAGAAGATCAGTTTTTGCGCCAGGTCGCCGCGGCCTGAAATTTCGACGCGGCGAAAATCGGCCCCGCGTTTCGCGTCGGTGAAAAACGCGATATCGAGCCGATTTTCCGGCAGGGCCGAACCGGCGCGCTCGGCCCATTCGACCAGGACCAGCGCGCCCTCCGCCGCTTCCTCCCAGCCGAGTTCGGCCAGTTCGGACGGATCCCTGACCCGATAGAGATCGGCGTGAACGATCGGGAAGCCGCTCGATTCATAGACCTGCATCAGAGTGAAGGTCGGGCTCGGCGTTTCGAGCCGCGGGTCGCCGGTCAGGCGGCGGATGAGAGCGCGGGCGAATGTCGTCTTGCCCGCGCCGAGTTCGCCGGAAAGCGTCACCAGATCGTCGGGGCCGACCATGGCGGCGACATCCCGCGCCAGGGCGCGCGTCGCCGCCTCATCGGGCAATTCGGCGCGCCAGGTTGGCGTCTGATGCGCCGTCACGCCTCCTTCTCCTTGGAACCGGATTGGGCAGGCCCCTGGTCCCCGGCGTCCTCCCCGGCCTCGGCGATCGGAAAGATGCAGGAAACCACCGTGCCTTCGCCCGGCGCCGAATCGATCAGGGCCTTGCCGCCATGCAGCTCGACGAAGGCGCGCACGATGGAAAGACCGAGGCCGACGCCGCGATGACGCGAGCTGCCCTTGTGGCTCTCGAAACGGTCAAAAACCTTGTCGAGCAATTCCGGTGGAATGCCGCGCCCCTGGTCGGACACTTTGAACACGATCTCATTGTCGCGCCGCAGCGCCGCCAGCGTGACCGTCTGGCCGGCTTCGGAAAAGGTGATGGCGTTGGAGAGAAGATTGAACAGAACCTGCCTGATGCGCTTGCCGTCGGCGCGGAAGGCGCCGATGTTCGGCGTGGTGACGATGTTCATCTCGACATGCGATTCGGCCAGACGGTCCTGTAAGCCTTCCGCCGCTTCGCGGATCGTGCGCTCGATGTCGACCTCGCCGAGCTGCAGCTCCATGGCGCCTCGGTCGATGGTGGCGAGGTCGAGAATGTCGTTGATGATCGCCAGGAGCGCCGCCGAGGATTTTTGAATATAGCCGACATATTCGCGCTGCTTGTCGTTGAGCGCGCCGACAGCCGAATCGCCGAGCAGTTGGATGAAGCCGATAATATTGGTCAGCGGCGAACGCAATTCGTAGGAAACGTGGTGGACGAAATCGTTGCGCAGGCGCTCGGCGGCGAGCAGCGCCTGATTGCGCTCGGTCAGCGCCCGCTCGACATTGACCCCGTCAGTGACGTCGATAAACGTCAGCAGCGTGCCGCCGTCGGGAAGCGGCGCGGCGGCGCATTCGATGATGGCGCCGTCGGCGCGGGCCATGCGGCGCTGGAAACCCATGCGCGCCTCATGCAGGCCGACCACCATCGAACGCAGATCGGCCCAGGCGGATTCGTCGGGCGTCATCTGCTTGCAGGCCTCTGTCAGCGCGTCGATATGCGGCCTTTCGGCAAGCTGGCCCACGGAAAGGCGCCACATCTGGCTGAACGCGGGATTGAAGAATTTCAACCGCCCGTCGGCGCCGAAAACCGCCACGCCTTCCTGGAGCGCGTCGAGCGTCTCGCTCTGCACCCGCGCCAGCGCGTTATATTGCGATTCGAGGGTGAAGCGCTCGGTGACGTCGTCGAAGAGATAGGTGACCCCGCCCTGCGGACTGGGATCGATGGCGACGCGCAACAACCGTCCATCCGGCAGGTGCCATACCTGCGGCGCCGGCTCCAGAGTGTGATAGACGCTGAGCAGGGCGTTTTTCCAGCCGCGATAATCGGCCTGCTCCGGAAGTCGGCGGGCGGCGCGCAGCCGGTCGAGGATTTCCGGGTCGGTCGGCCTCTGCTCCAAAAAGGCCTGATCGAGCGACCATAATTGCCGATAGGCGGCATTGGCGAAAACCAACCTCTTGCCGCGATCGAAAATGGCGACGCCGGTCGAGAGCTGGTCGATCGTGCGTATATGCGATTCCACCTGGCGCTCGTGGTCAGCCGTCATGGCTTCGAGTTCCGAGAGATCGGCGGCCATCCCGGCCGAGCCTTGCGGCAGCGGCGCGTCGATCACGTCCATCAACCGCCGCTCTCCTGCGACCACCACGTTCATCCTTTGCCGCCAGACCTCGCCCGCCTCGCGGGCGCGCGCCGCCGCCTCGCGCGACGAACGGTCGAGCAGGTCGAGATTGCGCGACGTCGCCTCCTGCGCGTTTTTCGCCTCGACGGCGCGGGCGTAGGCGGCGTTGACCCAATCGAGCCTTCCATCGGCGCCGCGCGTCCAGACCGGATTCTCGGTCTTGTCGAGAAGCCCGCGCAGGGTTTCGAGTTGCGCCGTCTGCGCCGCCTGGATTTCGCGCAGGCGCACCAGTTCGAGCCGGTCGCCGGAGACGTCGCGCACGCGCATGACCACCCGGCTGCCGATGGCGCGGCCTTCCGCTTCGAGATGGCGGCCGTTCTGGCTCACCAGATCCTGGCGGAAGCTCTGGCCGAGTTCGCGCAAGGCGGCGACATTGGCTTCGAGCGCCTGCGCCTGGTCGGGCGGCAGCCAGGCGCCGAAGCCGAGCACGCGGCGCGGCAGAGGCGCGTCCAGCACGAGGGACACGTCGCCCTCGATATCCGGCTCGCCGCGCGCGCCGCCCCAGACGATGGCGAATTGCGTCTCGGCGGCGAGAAAGGCGCGGGCGCGCTCGGCCTGCTGGCGCGAATGTTCGGCTTCGGCCAGAAGCTGTGCTTCGCGCTTGCCCCAGCGTTGGCGCCCGGCAAGATGCAGAAGCGCCGTGATGGTGGCGAAAACCACCAGGCCGGCGCCGATGGAGAGAACGATCAGGCCGTTGGCCTCGTCAATATGGGGAAAGGCGTTGGGCTGGGCGGTCGCCGCCAGCGCCGGCCATGCGGCGGCGGCGACGAGGAACGCCAAAAGACGCGAGGCGACGGCAATAACGCGTCCTCCCGTCTGGCCCCGCCGCTTTGACATGAATCGGGCTTTCCTTGCGTCATCCCGGGCCCGCCGCCCGCGCGAATCACCACAATTTACCCTCTCGATTTATGGTTAAGAAAGGGGAACGAAATGGAAAAAGCCCCCGCGTTCCAGCGCAGGGGCTTAAGCTTGGCGGATTTCGGGAGAAAAGGCCGCGGAAAATCCGGTCAATAGCGGTAGTGGTCGGGCTTGTAGGGGCCCTCGACCGGCACCGACAAATAGGCGGACTGGGCCGGGGTCATGGTCGTCAGCTTCACGCCGATCTTGTCGAGGTGCAGCTTGGCGACCTTTTCATCGAGATGTTTCGGCAACGTAAAGACCTTTTTGCCGTACTCGCCCTGTTTGCTCCAAAGTTCGATCTGCGCCAGGGTCTGGTTGGTGAAAGAGGCCGACATGACGAAGGACGGATGGCCGGTGGCGTTGCCGAGATTCACCAGCCGGCCTTCCGACAGCAGAATGATGCGCTTGCCGCCGGGAAATTCGATCTCGTCCACCTGAGGCTTGACATTGCTCCATTTCAGATTGCGCAGGGCCGCGACCTGAATTTCGGAATCGAAATGGCCGATATTGCAGACGATGGCGCGGTCCTTCATGGCGCGCATATGGTCCACGGTGATGACGTCGACATTGCCGGTCGCGGTGACGAAAATATCGGCGCGCGGCGCGGCCTCCTCCATGGTGACGACTTCATAGCCCTCCATCGCCGCCTGCAGGGCGCAGATCGGATCGATTTCCGACACTATGACACGGCAGCCGGCGTTGCGGAGCGAAGAGGCCGAACCCTTGCCGACGTCGCCGAAGCCCGCCACCATGGCGACCTTGCCGGCCATCATCACGTCGGTGCCGCGGCGTATGCCGTCGACCAGCGACTCGCGGCAGCCATAGAGATTGTCGAATTTCGACTTGGTGACCGAATCGTTGACGTTGATCGCCGGCCACAGCAGCCTGCCGTCCTTTTCCATCTGGTAGAGCCGGTGCACGCCGGTGGTCGTCTCCTCGGTCACGCCCTTGATCGCCATGGCGCAGCGGCCGTAGAAGCCGGGATTGCCCTTGAGGCGCTTCTTGATGGCGGCGAAGAGAACTTCCTCTTCTTCGTTGGTCGCCTTGTCGAGGAAAGCGACGTCGCCCTGCTCGGCGCGCAGGCCGAGATGGATGAGAAGCGTGGCGTCGCCGCCGTCGTCGAGGATCATATTGGGATGGCCGCCGTCGCCCCATTCGAAGATGCGATGGGTGAATTCCCAATATTCCTCCAGGCTCTCGCCCTTGATGGCGAAGACCGGCGTCCCGTTGGCGGCGATGGCGGCGGCGGCGTGGTCCTGGGTCGAATAGATATTGCACGAGGCCCAGCGCACTTCCGCGCCCAGAGCCTGCAGGGTCTCGATCAGCACCGCCGTCTGGATGGTCATGTGCAGCGAGCCGGCGATGCGCGCGCCTTTCAGCGGCTTGCCCGGCCCGAATTCTTCGCGCGTCGCCATCAGGCCCGGCATTTCCGTCTCGGCGATGGCGATTTCCTTGCGGCCCCAATCGGCGAGGCCGATGTCGGCGACGACAAAATCATGGGTCAGATGAACGGTCATGGGCTCGGATCCTCGAAAATGGCGCGCGCCTTATAGCAGCGGGACGATGCGGATACAATAAAGATATAAGCAAATCTTTATATGTCGTCTTCGCGCGCCGCCTGCATGGCGCGAAAGTTCATCGCCTTGTCGCCGATATTGAGGCCGATCTGAAAGCTTTCGGCGATGCGATGGGCGCGGTCGATGAAAAATCCGGCGGCGTGCGGCGGCAGGACGTCGCGGGCGGTTCGCTCGAACAGGCCGAGCCAGATGCGAAAATGCTCCGGCGCGAGGCCGAGTTCGGCATGAGCGGGCAGCGGCCGGCCGCTATAGCGGCCTGTGCGCAGGCCGATCTGCGACCAGAAATCGGTCAATTTGCTGAAATGCTCTTCCCATTGGCCGGCGAGGCGCGCCTCGAAAATCGGCCCGAGTTCCGGGTCCTGGCGCGCGCGCGTGTAAAATTCGCGCACCAGGCGCTCCATCATCGCCTCGTCGATCCCTTCCGGCGGATCGTCGGCAAAGGCGCGGGCGGCAAGCGGATGGGACATTTTTCGCTCCAAGTGTTCTCCACCGTACAATTTGGCCCGTCTCGGGGCCGATCGCCACAGGCGGCGGAAAATTTGTTTTGGCGCTTTGCGGCGCACTTTGCTAGATGGAGTGGCGTCGGGCCGCCTCCAGCGGGCTTCGGCGACGTTCGTCACGGCGGCGGCTCGCGCGCAAATCGCGACCGCCACGGCGGCGGAGGTAAATCCGAATGCAATCAGGGGTGCGCCAGTGACTTCGGTTTCGAACGACCAGCAGTCGATGATCAACGAAATCATCGACGTGATCGCCACCGAGGGGATGATTCCCCGCGAAAAACTCCAGGACGACGCGACGATCGAAAGCCTGGGCCTGAAATCCATCGATATTGTGATGATTCTCACGGCGATAGAGGAAAAGTTCGACGTCTACATTCCGATGGACGGCTCCTTTCAGGAGGCCACGGACCTAAAGGGCCTGGTCGAGGCGATCAGCGCCCATATTCTCAAGGAAAAAGCCGCAAAATGAGCGCCCGGCGGGTTGTCGTCACCGGCATGGGGGCGGTTTCCGCCGCCGGCGTGGGCGCGGACGCGCTCTGGCGCGCGGCGCGCGACGGAAAGCCGTGCATCGGCCCGCTCGAAGTGCGCGAGCCCTATGGCGGGCGAATCAAAATTTCCGCCCAGGTGCGCAATTTCGACACTGAAGCGCTGCTCGGCCCGCAGATCGCGCCTTTCGCCGACCCCTTCACCGCCTACGCCCTGGTCGCCTCGGACGAGGCCGTGGCCCACGCCGGTCTCGATCCGAAGACCCGCCAGGGACCGCGCTGCGCCGCGCTGCTGGGCACGGGGGCGGGCGGCATGCGCACCTGCGACGACGGCATCTACAACGTTTATTTCGCCAATCGCCGACCGGACGCCCTGACCGTCCCAAAACTCATCCCGAGCGCCGGGCCGTCGCAGATTTCGATGCGCTACGGCGCCACCGGCCCCTGTTTCGCCGTGGCGAGCGCCTGTTCCTCAGGCAGCCAGGCCATCGGCCTCGCCTTGCAGATGATCCGCGCCGGCATGGTCGACCGCGCCATTGTCGGCGGCTCCGAAGCCTGCGCCACAAACGGCTCCATGCGCGCCTGGGAATGTTTGCGCGTGCTGACGCCGGATCTCTGCCGGCCCTTCGCCAAGAACCGCAACGGCATGGTTTTGGGAGAGGGCGCGGCCATGTTCGTGCTGGAAGCCGAAGAAACCGCCCTGGCGCGCGGCGCTCAACCGCTCTGCGTCCTGGCCGGCTACGGCACCAACGCCGATGCGCTCGATCCGGTGCGGCCCGACGCGGCCAGCGCCGCCGCCTGCATGAAGATGGCGCTGGAAGACGCCGGCCTGAAGCCGGAAGACATCGATTACGTCAACGCCCACGGCACGGCGACGGTGATGAACGATTCCAACGAGGCGGACGCGCTCAACCGCGTTTTCGGCGCCCATACGGAAAAGCTGCCCGTCTCTTCGACCAAGCCGGTGCACGGACATACGCTCGGCGCCGCCGGCGCCATCGAACTGGTCATTTCGATCATGGCCTTGCGCCAAAATGTGGCGCCGCCCAATCTGAACGTCGAGATTCAGGATCCGAAGTGCCAAATCCGCCTCGTCGGCGACAAGCCGCTCGAGACGCCGATGCGCGCCATTCTTTCCAATTCCTTCGCTTTCGGCGGGATCAACGCCTCGCTGATCATCACGCCCTACGCGGCGGACTGACAATGGAAAGCGCTCCGCCGATCGTTCAGCGCGCCGGCCCGCTTCGCGTCGCGGCCTCGCCCGAGGACGTGCGCGCCTTTCGCCGCGAGACCGGCTGGAGTGAGGCCGACGGCCCGCCGCCCGCCTCCTTTCCCGTGGTGTGGATGCGCATGAAGGAAATCGGCGAGCCTATCCGCGCCGCCGCCCAGGCCGTCGGCCTGCCGGTGCACGAGGCGCAGAATTTCGACTACGCGCGCCCGCTTGCGACTGGCGAGGATTACGACCTCATGCTCGAACTGCGGCGCCAAAGCGATCCCGCGCGCCTGATCGCCACGGCCGAGATTTTCGATCTCGCCGGCGTCTTTGTCGCGCGCGTCGTCTCGACCATGCGGCTGATCGACCCCGATTCCGTCCCCAAACCCCCGCCGCGGGAAAAGCGATGATCGAGGGCAGTCCGCAACCGCGACAGGGCGAAAAACTGCCGCAGCGCGCCATCGGGCCGTTTTCAGCCAAAAATCTCGCCGATTATGCTGAAGCTTCCGGCGATTCGAATCCCCTGCATCTCGACCTCGCCTTTGCGCGCGGCTTCGGTTTTTCCGCGCGCCCGGTGCATGGCATGAGGCTGCTCGCCGCTTTCGAGCCTCTTTTGAACGAGTGGCGCCCCGATCTCGCGCTGATCGGACTGCACGGCCAGTTCCTCACGCCGGTCATGGAGGACCAGGTCGCGATTCTCACCGCCCGCGTCGCCAAATTGGAGCCGGCGGACGGCGCTCTTGTCGTGGTTCTGCGGCTGATCGCCCTGACCGAAAGCGGCGCCCCCGCCCTGATGGGCGAGGCGCGGCTCGCCCCGAGCCCTTCTTGATGGGAATCGCCGCATTTGGCGAAGAGTCGCATGGACGAAGCCCCTGGTTTTGACTAATCAATCCAGCCAGATACCTCAGCAAAGGTTCGAACGATGTCCGACTACACGCCGCTTCAGGATCGCATCGTCACCGTCTTCGGCGGCTCCGGCTTTCTCGGCCGCCATCTGGTGCGGGCGCTCGCGCGCGACGGCTGGCGCGTGCGGGTGGCGACGCGCCGTCCCGATCTCGCCTTCCATCTGCAGCCACTCGGCCAGGTCGGCCAGATCCACGCCGTCCAGGCCAATGTCCGCTATCCCGAATCACTCGCCGGCGCGCTACGCGGCGCGGAAGCCGCGGTCAATCTCGTCGGCATTCTCGCGCCAACTGGGAAACAGACGTTCGAGGCCGTCCAGGCGGAGGGCGCCGGCGCTATCGCCAGTGCCGCGCAGGCGGCTGGAATAACAAATTTCGTGCATTTTTCCGCCATAGGCGCCGACGCCGAAGGGCCGTCCGAATATGCGCGAACCAAAGCGGCGGGCGAAAAGGCGGCTCTGGAGGCCCTGCCGTCGGCGAAAATCCTGCGCCCTTCGGTGGTCTTCGGCCCCGAGGACCAGTTGTTCAACCGTTTCGCCGCCATGGCGCGCATCATGCCGGTGCTGCCGCTGATCGGCGGCGGCGTGACCCGGTTCCAGCCCGTCTATGTCGGCGATGTGGCGGAGACGGGCGCGCGCCTGTTGCGCGGCGCGGGCCAGGAGGGAACCGTCTATGAACTGGGCGGCCCGGCGATCAAGACTTTGCGCGAAATTTTTGAATTCGTGCTGGCGACCACGCAACGCCGCCGCATTCTCGCGCCCCTGCCCTTCCCCCTCGCCTCCATGGTCGGCCGCGTTTCCGAACTGGCGAACAAGCTTCTGCTTGGCATGATCCCGCTGGAATTTACCGTCACGCGCGACCAGGTGGAGCAATTGAAGCGCGACAATGTCGTGTCGGCCGAGGCCATCGCGGAAGGAAGGACCCTCGCCGGCCTCGGCCTGAGGGCGGAATCGATTGAATCCATCGTTCCGGCCTATCTTTATCGCTTCCGCAAGTCGGGCCAGTTTTCCGGCCATTGGGCGGTCTGAGGCGCCCGCCGCCTCAACCCGTTATGGCGTTATTGGCCATGACTGCGCCGCCTTCGGGCGCCGCCAGCCTTTTATACAAGCGCGCCATGAGCGCAATGCCGAAAAGCGGCGTCAGCAGGTTCAGGACCGGGGTCGCGACGAACAGCGCGATGATCAGGCCGGCGAGGAAAAGCGTCAGGCGATGACGGCGGCGAAGGGCGCGAACCTCGTTGAGGGGCCGGAAACGGGAAGCCGCCAGTTCGAAATATTCGCGGCTGAATAGATAGGCGTTGGCGACGAAGAAAACCAAGGCGTTGACGCCGGGCAGCAGCCAGACGGCAAAAGCGACCAGATTGACCGCCAGGGCGACGGCGGAGAATTTCGTCGCCAGCCACAGCGAGGCCAGGGCCGGCGCCGGCCGGCCGCGAATTTCCGGCGGATAGATGTTCGCTTCGACATGTTCGGCCAATTCGTCGAGGAAGAAGCCGGCGACCAGCATGGCGACCGGCGCGATCAGGAAGACCAGACCGACGACGAGGCCGAGCGCCGCCGTGATCTCGATCAAGGTCTTCAGCCAGGCCGTCCCGCCCGTCGCCAACCAGACCGCGGTGCGGTCCAGAACCACCCAGAGCGCGGCGAGGATCACCAGGGTCAGGCCGAGGGTCTTGAACAGAACCGCGCGGAAGGGCGGGGAAAAAATCTCAACTATGCTGGCGAGCGCGTCGTCGATCATGGCGGCGATGGGATTTTAAGCTCTTCTTCGGGCCGCGTCGGAGGACGCGGAGTCCTGGGTCAGCAATGCGTAAAGCGCCGGCGCCTCTCGGGTTGCGCGAATTTTCGCCACCGTGGACGGGTCGCGCAGCAGACGGGCGATGACCGACAAAGCCTTCAGATGATCGGCGCCTGCCGATTCCGGCGCGATCAAGGCGAACAGCAGATCGACCGGCTGGCCGTCGACCGACTCGAAATCGATTCCGCGCTCCAGCCGCGCGAAAATGCCGAATATCTTCGGCGCATTGAGCAATTTGCCATGAGGAATGGCTATGCCCTCGCCGAGTCCGGTCGAATTGAGCTTTTCGCGCTGCATCCAGGCGTCGAAAATCTCGCGCGCCGGTAGGCCCGAAATTTCCGCCGCCTTTTCGCTTAATTCCTGCAGCGCCTGCTTTTTGCCGTTCACGCGCAGGGAAGGCAAGATGGCCTCAGGGACGAGAAGATTTTCAAGCGCCATGGCAATTATTTCCCGTCAAGGCGCGGCGGCGCCGCTCCGGCGGAAGCGGGCGCGCCGCAGGGGGCGCGCCCAGACCGATGAAAATGAACGCGCCAGGCGTCCCGGCGAACGGGACGCGACTCATGCTAGGCAAAAAATGGACCGCTCTCACGCGGAGCCTTTTTCGTCGCCGGTCGGATCGATCCAGCCGATATTGCCGTCGCTGCGGCGATAAAGGACATTGACCCGGCCGGTGGTGGCGTGACGGAACGCCAGAACCGGCGCTCCCGTCAGGTCGAGCTCCAGCACGGCGGCCGAAACCGACAATCTTTGCAGCACCTTGTCGGATTCGGCGATGACCGCCGGCATGAACTCATGTTCTTCCGGCGCCTCCTCGACCTCATCGGGGGCGCCGAGCACGGTATAGCGGATCGGCTCGCCAAGGGGCGCTGCGGCTTCGCGCGCCGCTGCGCCGCGATCCTTGAGCTTGCGTTTATAACGGCGCAGGCGGCTTTCGATGCGCGCCGCCGTCTGGTCGAAACTGGCGTAAACCTCCTGCGCGCGACCTTGCGCCTGCAAAGTGACGCCGGAGGCGAGATGCAAAGTGCAATCCGTGCGATAGCCAGAGCCTTCCGGCTCGATTGTGACATGGCCGGCGACGGAGCCGTCGAAATATTTGCCGGTCGCCGCATTGAGGCGATCGGAGACGTGGGTGCGCAAGGCCTCGCCGATGTTGATGTTTTTCCCGGATATCCGCAGGGGCATGTGTTCGTTCCAGTTTTTGACCTTATTTCGCCGGCGGAAGATTCGCTCGACCGCCGGCGCTGATTTCCCGTCCGCCGTTTGCTCCTGCCCGCCGTCGCCGCTGGAGCGCGGCCTGGACGAAGCGCCGCAGGGGCGAGATTTTCCGGCCGCGCCCGAACGTCGTGCAAGGGTTAGAAGCCTCCGGCGCCGAAGTCAATGGCGTCCGCGAAGGCCTTGAATTTCCTAAGATGAACGGCGCGTCACGCCATTTTGCCGACCAGCGCCTGCTTTTCCCGCCGCCGCTCCACCGAGGAGGGAATCTTCAGGCTTTCGCGATATTTGGCGACGGTTCGCCGGGCGATATCGATTTTTTGCTCTTTCAGCCGCGCGACAATGGCGTCGTCCGAGAGAATCGCCTTCGGCGTCTCGCTTTCGATCATCTGCTTGATCTTGAAACGCACCGCTTCGGCGGAATGGGCGTCGCCGCCGCCATGGGCGGCGATCGACGCAGTGAAAAAATATTTCAGTTCGAACAGGCCGCGCGGGGTCAGCATGTATTTGTTGGAAGTGACGCGCGACACCGTCGATTCGTGCAGCCCCACCGCGTCGGCGACATTTTTGAGATTGAGCGGACGCAAATGCTCGACGCCGAGCGCCAGAAAAGAGTCCTGCCGCCGCACGATCTCGCTCGCCACTTTGAGAATGGTGCGCGCCCGCTGTTCCAGGCTCTTGGTCAGCCAGTTGGCGGTTTGGAGGCATTGCGACATGAAAAGCTTGTCCTGCTCCGAGCCGCCGTGGCGCGAAATGCTGGCCGCGTAGGTCTGGTTGACCAGGACGCGCGGCAAGGCCTCGCTGTTTAGCTCAACCAGCCAGGAACCGTCGGCCGCCGGCCGCACGATAACGTCGGGCGCCGCCGGCTCCGCCGTCGAACCGCCGAAGGCGCGGCCCGGCTTGGGATCGAGCCGGCGGATTTCGGCCAGCATGTCGGCGAGGTCCTCGTCGTCCACCCCGCAGATCTTGCGTAAGGAGGCGAAATCGCGCTTGGCGACCAGGGGAAGGTTGGCGATCATCGCCTGCATGGCCGGATCGTAACGGTCGAGTTCGCGCAACTGCAGCGCCAGGCATTCGCTCAGGTCCCGCGCGCCAATGCCGGTCGGCTCGAAAGTCTGCACCAGGGCGATGACCTTTTCGACCCGCTCAGGGGCCGCGCCAAGCCTTGTCGCCAATTCCTCCGCGCTTTCGCGCAGATAGCCGGATTCATCGATGGAATCGATAATGGCGAGGCCGATCATGCGCTCGGCCGGATCGCCGGTCGCAATGGCCAGTTGCGCGCCGAGATGATCGGCAAGGGTCGCCCTTTCGGCGATATAGGATTCGATATTGGGCGCTTCGCCGGAAAAATCGCCGCCCCCCGTCCCCGACCAGGCGAATTCCGACAGGCCGAGCGCCTCCATCTTGGTCTGCTCGGCGGCGGGATTGAGATCGCGCTCTCCGTCGAAAGCGTTCTCCACCTCCGTACCGAGGCTCTCGGCGAGCTTTTCCGGGGAAACCGCCAGTTCGGGCGCGCTCCAGTCGGATTCGGACGGGTCGCCCGCATTGGGCTCGGGCCCGCCCGCCTGCGCCTCGGCGGCGGCGTCGATGCCGGTCGGCGCCGGGTCCGCCCCCTCTTCCGCCCGTTCGAGCAGGGGATTGCGCTCCAATTCCGCCTCGACGAAGGCCGCCAGTTCGACGTTCGAATATTGCAGCAGCTTGATCGCCTGCAGCAATTGCGGCGTCATCACCAGTGACTGGCCCTGCCGAAGCAGCAATTTGGCGGATAAGGCCATAAACACTCGCCATGCCGAAAAAAAACGCAGGCCGAAACTCGTCGGCCTGTTTCTTGCATACACAATTTTTGCCGCCGCGACCATGAAAATTCCTGGCCGGCGCGTCAACCGAATCGAGAGAGTTAATTTCTCGCAAGCTCATGTTGCGAAGCGGGATTCTGCCCGCCGGCGGCGCGAATCCTCACATGCGGAAGGTCTCGCCGAGATAGAGGCGGCGAACGTCCTGATTGGCGACGATGGCGTCGGGCGCGCCTTCGGTCAGCACATGGCCGGTATGGATGATATAGGCGCGATCGATCAGGCCGAGGGTTTCGCGGACGTTATGGTCGGTGATCAGCACGCCTATGCCCCGGCCCTTGAGATGCTGGACGAGATTTTGAATATCGCCGACGGCGATCGGGTCGATACCGGCGAAAGGCTCGTCGAGCAGCATGAAGGACGGCCCGCTCGCCAGGGCGCGGGCGATTTCGCAGCGCCGTCTTTCGCCGCCCGAGAGGGCGATGGAAGGCGATTTGCGCAGGCGCTTGATGTCGAATTCCTCCAGCAGCGCCTCGAGATGCTGGTCGCGGCGGTCGCGGTCGGGTTCGACGATTTCCAGCACTGCGCGGATATTGTCCTCGACGGAGAGGCCGCGAAAGATCGACGCCTCCTGCGGCAGATAGCCGATGCCGAGCCGGGCGCGGCGGTACATGGGCAGGCCGGTGACGTCGTGGCCGTCGAGTTCGATCATGCCCTTGTCGGGTTTGATCAGCCCGGTGATCATATAGAAGACCGTGGTCTTGCCGGCGCCATTGGGCCCGAGCAGGCCGACCGCCTCGCCGCGCCGCACGTTCAGGCTCACGTCCTCCACCACGCGGCGGGATTTGTACGATTTGCCCAGATGATGAACGTTGAGCATGGCCCCGCCAGTGGATTGGTTCAATGACGTTTCGCCGTCGTCATACGACTTAAGCGATCCGCGTCAATGCCCCTTTTCCGTCGACCGCGCCGCCGCGGGCGGCGTCGGCCTGCCCGACTTTTCGTTGGGAACGAGCAGGCTGCGCACCCGCCCGGTCGAAGAAACCACCGCCTGACCCGTGTTCAGATCATAGACGAGCCGATCGCCGCGCGTGACGTTCTGGCCCTGGGCCAAAGCCACATGGCCGATCAGATAGACCTTGTTTTCCCGCTTATCATAGATGAGCTTATCGCCGGTTCCGACCTGATCCTTATTGGTTATGGCGATCGGCCCCCTGCCCACCATGCGCCGCACCCGCGCGCCGTTCGGGACTCCCCGCCCGCCGCCGGTCTTTTTGTCGAGGTATATGGTGAGAACCGAGGCGTTGAGGCGCGAATCGCCCTGCACCGCCACGACATCGCCGCTATAGACAAGCTTACGGTCCTTGTCGAAATAATCGAGCTTGTCGGCGGCGATGTTGATCGGCTCACGGCTGGACGAGCCGGGCAGCAGCGATTCTCCGGCCGGCGCCGCCGCCGCGCCCTGCGGCGCCGCGCAGCCGAGGCCGAGAAAGAGCCCCAGGACCAGCGCCGCCGGCCGCAAAAGACGGGGAAACGTCCTCGCCATGTCAGTTTTTCTTCCCAACTTTTGCTCCCTTGCCCTCCGCCCCCGGCTCGAACCGCGACTCGACATGGCCGATGAAGGTGATTCGCCGCCCATTCTCCGCCATGGCCATTGATTTCGCTTTGACCCAGCCGCCGGTGAAGTCGAGGCGCACCGGCTGCGGCGATCGAAAGACATTGGTCTTGAAATTCATCGTCGCACTTTTCATGGCGAGGTCGAAGTCGGCGGATTTGATGTGGACATCGCCGGAAAGGACCAGCGTCTGCTTCCGGGAATCGTAAACGCCCTGATCGCCATTCACCTGAGTGTCGCCGTCGTCGCTCAGTCGCAGGCGCGCGGCGAGATGGGTCAGGGTGGTGCGCGTCGGATCGTGGGGATTCTGTATGCCGGACTCCGCCGTCACCTCATAGGGCCGGCCGTCGCGGCGCACGCCGGTCAGCCGCGGATGGGACATGGTCACCTTATTGCCGTTGATGCCGATCTTGGCGAGCGAAATATGGACTCCGGCGACGTCGAGCGAGCGGAAATAGGAGTACCAGATTACGCCGGCGGTGGTCAGCGCCGCGCCGACGAGGATAAAGCGCCGCAGCCGTTTGACCCGCGCGCTGTGTCGGGCCGCGGCGGCGAAGGCGCGGCGGCGCGCTTGTTCCGCGCCGCTATTTCCGCCGACGTCAAAAGCCATGAGTCCGCCAATTTCGGCGCGCACCGCCAGAATGGCGGCGGTTTCCCACTCTGCTTGCGCCTTTCCCGACGATCATGGCGTTTGCCTTAACGACCTGCGGATGAATGCGAGCCAAACGTCCTCCTCACGATTCCTTAAGTCACGCCGATCCGTGGCCGCAGGCAAATAAACCGACTCGGCGGCGAAATCGCGGCCGCGCTCAGGAATGGGCGAAAATGTCGATTTCCGGCCAACCGAGAAGATCGAGTTCAGCCCGGGCCGGCAGAAAAGCGAAACATTCCCGCGCGATTTGGTCCCGGCCCTCGCGCGCCAGCAAAGAATCGAACTTTTCGCGCAGAGCGTGAAGATACAGAACGTCGGACGCGGCATAGGCGAGCTGGGCTTCGCTCAAATTCTCCCCGCCCCAATCCGAGGTCTGCTGCTGCTTGGAGATTTCCACCCCGAGCATTTCGCGAACGATATCTTTTAGGCCATGACGATCGGTAAAGGTGCGGGTCAGCCGCGAGGCGATCTTGGTGCAATAGACCGGCGCGACGCGGACGCCGAAGGTCTTTTGCAGGATGGCGAGATCGAATCGGGCGAAATGGAAGATCTTGACGATATTTGGATCGCCGAGAAGCCGGACCAGATTGGGCGCCTGCGTTTGGCCCCGCGCGATCTGCACCAGATCGGCCTCGCCGTCTCCCTTGGATAGCTGTACGAGGCACAGACGGTCGCGATAGGGATTGAGGCCGAGGGTTTCCGTGTCGATGGCAAGGCTGTCGCCGCAGCGGAAATCGTCGGGCAGGTCGCCTTGATGCAGTCGGACTTTCATCTTGGTTCCAGGTTAGCGCCATAAGCGCGCAGGCCTACCATCGGCGCGGCGCAACGGCAAGCGCGGGCGCAAACCAGAGCTTGGACGACCGCCGCCCTCAGATTTCGCCATTCCGCTCTGGGCGATCGCGCCTGCGCCCGCTTTCTCACTCCTCGCCCGGCTTGCCGCGCAGGGATTTGACCGCGCCGCGTCGGCTCTTGCCTTCCAGCCGGCGCAATTTGGAGGCGAGCGTCGGGCGGGTGGCGCGGCGCGGCGGCGGCGGCGGACTCGCCGCTTCGCGGATCAGGGCGATGAGCCGGTCATAGGCGTCGGCGCGGTTGCGCTCCTGGCTGCGAAAGCGCCGTGCGGTGATGACGAGATCGCCATCGGCCGCGAGGCGCCGGCCGGCGAGCGCGATGAGGCGCTGGCGCGCCGGCTCCGGCAGGCTGGGCGAATTCAGGACGTTGAAGCGCAATTGCGCGGCGGTCGCGACCTTGTTGACATTCTGGCCGCCAGGCCCGGAAGCGCGAATGAATTCAACGCGCAGTTCCGCCTCGTCGAGCGCGATGTTTGGCGTGATCCTTATCATGGCCTCGGAAGCCGAAAACGGGACGCTTATTTAATGATAAACGAATCATCAGCTGAAGCGGCGCCTCGCGGCCTGGAAGATATCGTGTAACATGATATGTGAGCCTCCGCCCGCCCCATTGCGACCACACCGATTTTTCCGCAGCCATGCCGAGCAATAACCCCGCCGACCAAACCGCCGCCGACGCCGCGGGCCTTCTGCTGAGGCTTGGACTCGCTGTCGCCTTCGTGCTGACGCCTTTGGCGTTCTTGTTTTCGACGCGTGCGATTTTCGTTCTGACGCCAATCGGCGCCGCCCTGACCTTCATCGCCGGCGCCATGCTCGCGCCGCGCCTGCGCTTGCGCGAAGTTTTCGACTTCGCCTTTTCGTCCGTCGCCCTCGCGGCCATGTTCCTCGCCTTCTGGGCGGCCGTCTCGTTGTTGTGGACGCCTTTTCCCGCGGATTCGGGGACGCGCCTGTTCAAGATCGTCTTCACCTTTCTCTGCGTTCCGGCTGTGGCGGCGGCCCTGCCGGCGCGCAGCAAGGCGTCCAATCTTTATCTCTTGCCCCTCGGCCTGGTTTTAACCGCCTTTGCCGCGATCGCCTTCGAAACGCATATCATCCCGAGCAACGACGCATCGCCGGACCGGGTCGTCATAGCGCGCGCGGTCGAGGCCATGCTGCTGCTGCTGTGGCCGGCGGCGGCGGCCCTGGGCCTGCGCAATCGCGTCACCGTCGCGGCCAGTCTCGCAGCAGTCGTCCTGGCGGCCGCCGTGGCGATCCATGCGCCGGCGGCTTTGGAGGCGACAGCCGCTGCCGCCCTGGCCTTTTCCCTCGCGCTCGGGCTCGGACCGGTTTCGGTCGGGCGCTGGTTCGGCGCCGCCGGCGCCGCCGGCTTCATTTTCGCCCCCATTGTTCCGCTGCTGTTCGGCACGTTCGTCGAAGCCGGCGCGCCACTTCCCTTGCTCGGCCTGAAAATCTGGAACGGCATGCTCGTCGCCGACGGATTGCGCGTCATCACCGGCCACGGCTTCAATTTCGTCGGCGCCGGGCTCTGGCGCCAATATCTGCCGCCGCAGACCCCCCATTCGATCCTGTTCGAAATCTGGACCGATCTCGGTCTGGTCGGCGCGCTCGGCGGCGCGGCGCTGATCTATGCCTGCTATCAGACGGCGGCGATCCAATCGCCGCGGCTTGCGCCTTATTGGCTCGGCGGACTGACCTATATCGCCGCCATGGGCTTTTTCGGCGGCGCCACCCTGGATCTGTGGTGGATCACCGCGGTCGCCCTGGTCCTCGCCGCCGTCATCCTGGTGACGCGCGGCAACTACAAGACCGTCCGCCCGACGGCGCCGCGAAAAGCTGCTTGAATTTTGGCTCAGGCCGAGGCGACGGGCCGGCCTTTTTCATCGACGATCCGCTCGCCGCCCTCCTTGAAGAATTCGCCGCGCTGCGGCGGCAGCAAGTCCAGCACGCGGTGGATCGGACGGCAGAGCCGCACGCCCTTGGGGCTGACCACGATGGGCCGCTCGATCAGAACCGGATGTTTGGCGATGGCGGCGAAAATGTCGTCGTCGCTTTTCGATGGATTTTCGAGACCGAGTTCCGCATAGGCCGGCGCCTTCTTGCGCAATATGTCGCGAACATTCAGTCCCGCGCGGGCGAGAAGATTTTCCAAAAGCGTCCGGCTCGGCGGGCTTTTCAGATATTCGACGACATGCGGCTCGATCCCGGAATTGCGGATCAGCCCGAGCACATTGCGGGACGTGCCGCAGGCGGGATTGTGATAGATGATCACGTCGAACGATCCGGTCATGTCTTGATCCCCAGCTAACCGCCGATTTCCTCGCGCAAAATTTCCAGCTCCAGCCATTGGTCCTCGGCGGCGGCGAGTTCCGCTTCCGTTTTGGCCAAGAGCGCCGTCGCCTCGTGAAAGCGCTTCGGGTCGCGGGCATAGAGTTCGTGGTCGTCAAGGATGACATGGAGTTTCGCCGCCGTCGCGCGCAATTTCTCGATTTTTTCCGGCAGGGCCGCGAGCGCGTGCTTTTCCTTGAAACTCAGGCGGCGCTTGGGTTCGGGCTTCGGCGCGGCTTCAGGCTTGTCCTGCTTCTTCTCGGCCGGCTTGGCCTTTGCCAGAGGAGAAAGCCCAAAACCCCTCTGCGCCAGCATATCGGAATAGCCGCCTGCGTATTCAATCCAGCGACCCTCCCCTTCCGCGACCAGGACCGAGCCGGCGACGCGGTCGAGAAAATCGCGGTCGTGGCTGACGAGCAGGATCGTGCCGGGATAATCGGCGAGCATTTCCTGGAGCAGGTCGAGCGTTTCAAGATCGAGATCGTTGGTCGGCTCGTCGAGGACGAGAAAATTCGACGGCAGCGCCAGGGCGCGGGCGAGCAAGAGCCGCGCCCTTTCGCCGCCCGACAATTTGCTTGTGGGCGTGCGCGCCTGTTCCGGCGGGAAAAGAAAATCCTTCATATAGCCGATGACATGCTTCTTCTCGCCGTTGATTTCGACCCAGTCGGAGCCGCCGCCGGTCAATGTGTCGGCGAGCGTTGCGTCGGGATCGAGCGCGGCGCGCCGTTGGTCGAGCGCGGCCATTTCGAGATTGGCTCCGAGCCGCACCATTCCCGAATCGGGCGCGAGTTGGCCGGTCAGAAGATTGATCAAAGTGGTCTTGCCGGCGCCGTTCGGCCCGACCAAAGCGAGGCGGTCGCCGCGCAGAATGCGCAGCGACAGGTTTTTCACGATCGCTTTTTCGCCGAAGCTTTTCGAGATGTTTTCCGCCTCGACCACCAGCCGCCCAGAAATCTTGCCTTCGGCGACGGTCAGCTTCACTTCGCCGGCCTGTTTCTTGGCCTCGCGCTTTTCCTTGCGCAGGGCGGCGAGGCCCGCCATGCGGCGGACATTGCGCTTGCGCCGCGCGGTGACGCCATAGCGGACCCAATGCTCCTCGGCGGCGATCTTGCGGTCGAGCTTTTGCGCGTCGCGCTCCTCCTGTTCGAGCAGGGCGTCGCGCCAGGATTCGAATTCGCCAAAACCGCGGTCGAGCCGGCGGGTCGCGCCGCGGTCGAGCCAGACGGTCACGCGCGACAGGTTTTGCAAAAAACGCCGGTCATGGCTGATCAGCACCAGGGCCGAGCGCAGGCTCTGCAACTCGCCCTCCAGCCATTCGATCGCCGGCAAATCGAGATGATTGGTCGGTTCGTCGAGCAGAAGAATGTCGGGTTTTGGCGCGAGCGCGCGGACGAGGGCGGCGCGGCGCGCTTCGCCGCCGGAGAGATTTTCCGTCTTTGTCGCGCCCAAAAGGCCGAGCCGGTCGAGAAGGGAATGGGCGCGGGTGTCGTTGTCGGCCGGCCCCAGCCCGGCCGCGACATAATCCATGACCGTGGCGAAGCCGGAAAGGTCCGGCTCCTGCGGCAGATAGCGTACGCTCGCGTCGGGCTGGAGAAAGCGCTCGCCATGATCGGGCTCGATCTCGCCCGCGGCGATTTTCAGCAGAGTCGATTTGCCCGACCCGTTGCGCCCGACGAGGCAAATGCGGTCGCCGCGCTCGACCGCGAGATCGGCGGATTCGATCAGGGGCCTGCCGCCGAAGCTGAGGCCGACGCTTTGCAGCGCGAGAATGGGAGGAGCCATGACGGCATGAAACGCAAAACGACGAATGGAGCAAGGGGCAAGGCGAAGGGCCTTTGCTTGATGGCGGGTCTCGGCTGATTGTGTTCTC